>DASXQE010000105.1:0-7781 GCA_036493155.1 Candidatus Limnocylindrales bacterium
GAGGTTCGCTTCCAGCGGCCGCCCCGCCCCGGCCGACCGTCAGTCGAGCTTGCGGATCACGCCCACGAGCTTCCCCTGAATGCGCACATCGTCGTAGAACTGCGGTGCGTAGTTAGGGTTGGCCGGCTGGAGGCGGACGCGGTCCTTCTCCTTGTAGAAGCGCTTCAGCGTGACCGCGTTCTCCTCGACCTGGGCGACGACGATGTCGCCGTTGCGAGCAGTCGTCTGCGGCCGGATCAGCACGTAGTCGCCGTCGGCGATGTGCTCCTCGATCATCGAGTCGCCGCGGACCCGCAGGACATAGGCGTCACCGCTCGGGGCGAGCATGTCCGGGACGGCGATGGAGTCGGAGGCGTCCTGGTAGGCCTCGATCGGGCCGCCGGCAGCGACCTCGCCGACGATCGGCAGGACGTGGGCGTCGCTCGTCACGGACTGCGGAACGAGCTCGCTGGTCAGGCCGAGCTGGATCGCGGCGGTGGGCGTGAGGCGGATCGCGCGCGACTGGGCGGCGCCGCGCTCGAGGAAGCCCTCACGCTCGAGGATCATCAGGTGATGGTGAACAGCCGACGTCGAGCTGAGGCCGACGGCCAGCCCGATCTCTCGGACGGACGGCGGATACCCGCGTGCTCGCAGCGTTGCGGCGATGAAGTTGAGGATCTTCAGCTTGCGATCGGCATCGTGCCTGGTCACGTCGACTCCCATGGCGAGGCGTGTGCGAGCATCATACCGAACGGGTGTTCGATGTCAAGGTCCGGTGGTGCAACGCGCCGATCGGGGCTCAGGCGTCAGACTCGCCGAGGATGCCGCTCCGACTCCGCGCCCCGCTGCCTGTCCTGGCCCTCCTGACGACGGTCGCCGTCGGCTGCACGCCCGCTCGCGGCACCGCGCAGCCGTGGACCCTTCACTCGGTTGGCCCGCTCCCGACCCCGGCCCCGACCCTGGTCCCGACGCCATCGCCGAGCCCGATCGAATCCCCGATCGCGGAGGACACGCCGCCACCGCCCGAGTGCCCGAGCCCGATGCCGTCCCAGCCGCTCCGCCTGCACGACCTCGATGCGATCGATCCAGCCTGCTTCGGGACCGCCTCGATCAGCCTCGTCGGCTGGCAGGCTGCCCCGGGCGACGCCGGCTTCGAGGGTCCCGAGGTCGAGCCCAACTGGCTGATCTACCCGCAGGACGCGGCCCGATCAGCCCTGTGGGATGCGAAGCCCAGCGCGACCGGTGGCTGCGGCGCCGCATTCACCTGCGAGTGGGCATATCTCCACGTGGCACCGGGCTCGTCGATCACGTTCAACGGCCACAATCGCTGGGTGCTGGTCACCGGCCACCTCAACGATCCGGCCGCGCTGTCGTGCCACTACGTCTACGGCCCGAATCCGAGCCAGTCCGAGTTCCTGCCCGATTCGGACGCTCAGCACTGGTGCGCGAGCTCCTTCGTGCTCGAGCGGGTCGAGGCCACGACGGCGCCCTGACGCTCCCCGCGTGACCGGCTTCGAAGGGTCTCCCTGCTAGACTCCGGCATCCCCATGGCACGAACGACCAAGGACGTCACCCCCCAGGACGCGAAGCGCCGCGGTGGCGGCCGCTCCAGCGCGATTCGGCGCGTGGTCGCGGTGCTGGCCTTCCTGCCGATCGCGGGTCGGGCGCCGCTGTATGCGCGCCTGCTGTACACGCTCCTGATGGACGGCCGGACACCCGCCGCGCGCAAGGCCATGCTCGCCGGTGCGGTCGGCTATGTCCTGCTGGGGCGCGACATCGTGCCGGACGAGATCCCGCTGCTCGGCAGCCTCGACGACCTCGCGGTCGTGGCGATCGCGCTGGACATCTTCTTCTCCGGGATCGACGACGCCACCCTCGACGAGAAGCTGGCCGAGGCCGGCATCCCGCGAGCGGCCTATGACGAGGACGTGGCGCGCATCCGCCGCCTGCTGCCCGGGCCCATCCGCCGCGTCGCGAAGCGCATTCCCGGTGCGATCGGCCTGGCCGGCGACGTCCTGAAGCAGACGGAGCTCGGCCCGCGGCTGCGGAGCTGGCTCGACAGGGAGGGTTCGGTCGCGTGAAGGTCATCCTGACGACGGATGTGTCGAAGCTGGGCAAGTCGGGCGAGATGAAGAACGTCGCCGACGGCTACGCCCAGAACTTCCTCATCCCGCAGCAGCTCGCGGTGCCGGCCGCCGGCGGCGCGTATCGCGCCTGGCAGCACGACGTCGCGTCGCGCGAGGAGAAGCGCGCCAAGGAGCGCGCCGAGAACGAGATCGCGGCCACGCGGATCGGCTCCACGACGCTGACCCTGGGGGTCAAGGTCGGTGATGCCGGCAAGCTCTACGGCTCGGTCGGGGCCAAGGAGATCGCCGAGGCCCTGGCCCGCCGCGGCATCGAGGTCGATCGGCACAAGGTCGACCTGGACGAGCCGCTGAAGTCGCTCGGCACCTACAAGGTGGCGATCAAGGTCGCCAGCGGCCTCACGCCCGAAGTGACGGTGGTCGTCGAACCGAAGGGCTAGCGCCGCCCGGGGTCGCGCCTCCGGCGCGGCCTCACGCTCCGACTGCGGTCACGACTCCGCCCCCACCTAAGCGGGTGTAGCGAAGTCCCGCCTCAGACCGACATGCCCGGACGCTTCGATCGCGGTCGACGGGCGTATCGCCAGCGGTGCGCACTTGATCGGCCCCGAGCCGTGCTGGCGGCAGGCCCGATCGCATAGGCCCTTGCCTCCGAGCCACCTGCGGGTCGTGCGAGCTTGCCGGCGGTGTCGATCTGAGCCCCTGGCCGGGCCACAATCGCGCGCATGACACGCGACGCCGGGCGGACCGTGCTGCACGTCGACCTCGATGCCTTCTTCGCGTCGGTGGAGCAGCGCGACCAGCCGGAGCTTCGCGACAAGCCGGTCGTCGTCGGGATGGGCGGGACGAGCGATCGCGGGGTGGTCGCGGCCGCGAGCTATGAGGCCCGCCGGTTCGGCGTCCACAGCGCGATGCCGATCCGGACGGCTAAGCGCCTCTGCCCGGACTGCATCTTCGTGCCGGTTCGTGGTGCGCGATATGCCGCCGTCAGCCGCGAGGTCATGACGATCCTGCGGCGATACACGCCGCTGGTCGAGCCGATCTCGATCGACGAGGCGTTCCTGGACGTCACGGCCTCGCAGGCGCTGTTCGGCGATGGCGCCTCGATCGGGCGCCAGGTCAAGGCCGCGATCCGCGCGGACCTCGAGCTGACCGCATCGGTCGGGGTGGCGTCCACGAAGCTCGTCGCGAAGATCGGGAGCGACCTGCGCAAGCCCGATGGCCTGGTCGTCGTCGCGCCGGGCGACGAGGCGGCGTTCCTCGAGCCGCTGCCGATCGCCCGACTCTGGGGCGTCGGGCCGTCCACCGCCACGGCGCTCCGCGACTACGGCGTCACGACGATCGGGGACCTGCAGCGCCTCGACCGATCAGTCCTGGTGCGGCGCTTCGGCCAGCATGGCGCGGCGCTCGTCGATCGGGCCCACGGCGTCGATCCCGACCCGGTCGACGATCCCGACGCGGCCAAGTCCGTCGGGCACGAGCACACGTTCGATGAGGACACTTCCGACCCGGACATCGTCGAGCGGACCCTGCTGGCCATGGCCGAGGGTGTATCGGCCCGGCTCCGGGACGCCGGGCTTCGGGCGACGACCGTCACGGTGAAGGTCCGGGACTCGGCCTTCCGGACGGTGACCCGGCAACGCACGCTGCCCGATCCGACCGACCTGACCGAGCCGATCTGGCGGACCGCCGTGGAGCTCGCTCGGCCGGAGGTGCGCGGCAAGCGGATCCGGCTCGTCGGGGTCACGGCGTCGGGGCTGGGTGGCCGCGACCAGCTCGGGCTGTTCGATGGCCTGGACGACGATCGCCGGCGTCGCGCCGTCCGAGCCGCGGACGACCTGCGCCATCGCTTCGGCACACGCGCGGTGACCCGCGCCCGGCTGATCCGGACCGGGATCCCGGCGCCGTTCGAGCGCGATCTCGGCACGGCCGTCGAGCGCCGCGGAGCGTTTGACAGCAGAGCTGGCACGGGCCGGCGCGAAGGTTCGGACCAGGCGAAGCGACGGAGTCCGGACGAGGGCCCCGAGGGCTCGCCGGCGGACATCGAGACCGACGCCTTGGAGCGGGGGTTCGACGACTCGGACCCTTGACATCGAACAGGTGTTCGGTCTAGTGTCCGGCAGGAACAGAACAGACGTTCGCCTCGGACGTGCCCGCCGAGCGAGCTCCAAGCCCCCGGGAAGGAGCCATCTTGATGGCCATGATCCGAGTCCAGCCGGTCGACGTGCAGGTTCGCACGAGCTGGCTGAGTGGTACCCCGAAGGAGCTGACCTGGTCGGGCCAGCGCGTCCCGGTGGTCGACGTCATCGGGGTCCGGAGTGAGACCGCCGCCTACCCCGTGATCATCGGGCCGAGGACTGTCTTCGAGGTGCAGACGCCGCTAGCGCGGCTGACGCTGGCGTATCGCCACCGTTCGCGCCGCTGGACGATCGAGGGCCTCGACGAGGCGGAACGCGCGGCCTAACCGCACCCAGCGTGCCAGCGCTCTTCGACCTGCCGGCCGGCGTGAGCTCCGGACGGTGGACGCGGCGGTCCGATGCCCAGGACCGCTGCGAGTCCGGGACCTGGGGACGATCAGGCCCCGGAAGCCCGGCGAAGGCTCCTCCCCGAGCCGGGTAGCCGCTGCGGGACGGCCGTGCCGGTACCACGGCCGCCCCGCAAGCCGGCTCCAAGGCCATAATCGGCGGGTGCAGCAGACAGAAGCGCCCCAGACCCGGTTCCGCGACCTGACCATCTCCCAGTTCCTCGAGCGGCTCTCGTCCGCGGAGCCGGTCCCCGGCGGCGGCAGCGCCGCGGCGGTGGCGGGGAGCCTTGCCGCCGGCCTGGTCTCGATGGTCGCGTCGCTGTCGAGAAAGTCGCAGCTCGTGCAGCATTCGCACCTCCACGACTACGCCGAGTCCGAGGGCCAGCGCCTGGCCGCCCGCCTGCTCCATCTCGCCGACGTCGACGCCGAGGCCTATGCCGCCTACGGCGCGGCCCTGAAGCTGCCGCGGTCGACTGAAGGCGAGAGCGAGGCCCGCTCCGAAGCCAAGCGCCAAGCGGCGCTCGGTGCCGCGCAGGTGCCCCTGCAGACGGTCGAGGCCTGCGTCGAGGTCATGAAGCTGGCCGAGGCCCTCGCCGGGCGATGCAACCTGAACGCCTCGTCGGACCTCACGGTCGCGTCGCTGCTGGCCGAGGCGGCCGCCCAGGGTGCGGCCGAGAACGTCCGCGTCAACATCCCGTCGATCGGCGGCGATCCGTGGGTTCCCGAGGCGGAGGCGAAGCTGCGGGGGCTCCTCAAGGAGCTCAAGGAGCTGGGCGAGAGCTGCCGACTCGTCGTGACCACCGGGAGGACGCGCGAGCCTGTCGGCCTCGTCAACGCGCCGTGACCCGGCGGCTGCCGCGTTGCCCGAGGTGATCGCGCCGGCTGGCGCGAGGCTGCTCGAGGGCGCGCCCATCGCGAGCGAGATCCGGGCCGGGGTTGCGGCCGACGTCGCCGCGTTCGTGGCAGCCCACGGCCGGCCACCCGCCCTCGCCGTCGTCATCTGCGGGCGCGATGCGCCGTCGATGGTCTACCTCGACCGGATCCTCAAGGCCTGCATGGCCGCCGGCATCGATGCCCGTCTCGTCGAGATCGATGAGGCGACCGCGGACGGCCAGGAGCGCGCCGTGGTGGTCGCCCTGGGCGCGTTGAACGCCGACGTCCAGGTTGCCGGGATCATCGTCCAGATGCCGCTGCCGGCGGGCGTCCGGCTGCGGCCCGTCGTGGAAGCGATCGACCCGGCGAAGGACATCGACGGGATCCACCCGCTCAACGCCGGATTGCTCCGCCTCGGCTGGGATGGCTTCGTGCCCGCCACGGCCCACGCCGCGATGGAGATGCTGCACCGGTCCGGCGTCGCGATCCGGGGCGCGGAGGCCGTCGTGGTCGGCCGGAGCCCGGTTGTCGGGATGCCCGTGGCCTTCATGCTCGTCCGGGAGGATGCGACGGTCACCGTCTGCCATTCGAAGACCCCCGACCTCGGCGCGCACCTCCGCCGGGCGGACATCGTCGTCGTGGCGGCCGGCGTGCCGGGCCTCGTGACGGGCGACCTCCTCAAGCCAGGCGCGGTGGTCATCGACGTCGGGATCAACGTCGTCGACGGCCGGATCGTCGGCGACGTCGACTTCGACTCGGCCCGTGCCGTCGCCGGCGCGATCACACCCGTTCCCGGCGGCGTGGGTCCGCTGACCAACGCGCTGCTCCTCGCGCATCTCGTGCGCGCCGCTCAGAAGCAGGCCGCTGCGGCCTGATCTCCCGGGCCCCAGTCCCCGGCCTGAAAGGAAGCCTGTCGAATGACCTCCGCCAGCATCGCGTCGGACCTCGAGATCGCTCGATCGGTCAAGCCCCGTCCGATCCTGGACGTGGCCCACGACCTGGGGCTGCGCGACGACGAGATCGAGCCGTACGGGACGAACAAGGCCAAGATCCGGCTCGAGGCGATCACCCGGCTCGAGGCGGAGCGACCGCGCGGCAAGTACGTCCTCGTCACCGGGATGAGCCCGACGCCGCTGGGCGAGGGCAAGAGCACGACGACCGTGGGGCTGGCGCAGGGCCTCAACCGCCTCGGCCACAAGGCAGCGGTGTGCATTCGCCAGCCCAGCCTCGGCCCGGTGTTCGGGATCAAGGGTGGCGCCGCGGGTGGCGGCTACAGCCAGGTCATCCCGATGGAGGACTTCAACCTCCACCTGACGGGCGACGTCCACGCGATCGGGGCCGCCCACAACCTCGGTGCCGCGTTCATCGACAACCACATCCATCACGGCAACCCGCTCGGGATCGATGCCCTGAACATCCTCTGGCCGCGCGTCCTCGACATCAGCGACCGGGCGCTCCGCAAGGTCGTCATCGGGCTGGGCGGCAAGGAGAACGGCTACCCGCGCGAGACCGAGTTCGTCATCACGGTCGCGTCCGAGGTCATGGCCGTGCTGGCCCTCGCGTCGGACCTGCAGGACCTCCGCGCGCGGCTCGGCCGGATGGTCCTGGCCACCACCCGCGACGGCAAGGCGATCACCGCCGAGGACCTCAAGGTCGCGGGCTCGATGACCGTCCTGCTGACCGACGCGATCAAGCCGAACCTGCTGCAGACGCTCGAGGGCGGACCCGCCTTCGTGCATGCCGGCCCGTTCGCCAACATCGCCCACGGCAACAACTCCGTGCTGGCCGACCGCATCGCGCTGGTCACGACCGACATCGTCTGCACCGAGGCGGGCTTCGGAGCCGAGATGGGCGCCGAGAAGTTCTTCGACATCAAGTGCCGGGCGTCCGGCCTGCGGCCCGACGCCGCGGTCGTCGTGGCCACGATCCGGGCGCTCAAGATGCACGGCGGCGTCGGCCGGATCGTGGCCGGCAAGCCGCTCGACCCGGCCCTGCTGGCCGAGAACGTCGACGCGGTCCGCGCGGGCGCGGCCAACCTCGCCAAGCAGATCGAGAACGTCCTCGAGTTCGGCGTCCCGGCGGTCGTGGCGATCAACGCCTTCCCGTCGGACACGCCGGCCGAGGTCGAGGCGATCCGCGAGGTCGCGATCGCCTCGGGAGCGCGGGACGCGGTCGTGGCCCGGAACTGGGCCGACGGCGGCAAGGGCGCCGAGGACCTGGCCGAGGCCGTCTGGGCCGCGGCGAGCGTCGGCGCACCGGACTTCCACCTGCTCTACCCGGACGACATCCCGCTCGTGCAGAAGATCGAGACGATCGCCACGAAG
>DASXQE010000106.1:0-65336 GCA_036493155.1 Candidatus Limnocylindrales bacterium
ATGGTCGGGGCGAGAGGATTTGAACCTCCGACCTTGTCGTCCCGAACGACACGCGCTACCAAGCTGCGCCACGCCCCGACCGAGGTCGCCCGTTTCACAGGGCCCGCGGATGATACCTCAGACCGACTCGACGGCTTCCAGGTCGGGGCGATCGTGGAGGTGGGCCGCGACGAGGGCATCGTCCCGAACGGGCCACATGACGAGGGCGGCCGCGACAAACGACACCGCCATGAGCACGAACACGATCGGCAGGCCGGAGCCCTCACCGAGGACGTCGATGATCGTGCCGTACAGCGCCGTCCAGAGCGATCCGACGCCGAAGGCCAGGGTGAAGTACAGCGCGAAGGTCACGTCGCGCAGCGGCGTCGGGACGACGTCGGCCAGCAGCGCCTGGAGCTGCGGGCTCTCGGCGAACGAGAACAGGCCCATGATCGCCAGGCCGATCCAGACCCCGAGGAGGCTCGAGCCGGCGGCGAGGAAGGCCACGAAGCCGACGGCGCCACCGAGGTAGGCCCCGATCACGACCGGCCGGCGCCCGATCCGATCGGACAGCCAGCCCGCGACCAGGGGCATCGGCACCGAGAGGACGATGAGCGCCCCGTACATCAGGTTGGTGAGCGACTCGGGCAGCGCCAGGACGTGGCTCAGGTACAGCAGGGCGAAGAGGTTCGCAACGCCCAGCCCGCGGCCGCCGCCGCCCAGGATCGAGGCGAGGTAGATCCGCCGGATCGTGGGGTCACGGCCGATGACGCCCATCGCGCTCCGGACGCTGCCTTGGGCGATCGCCGCCTCGCGATCGGCCCCGGACTCGCGCACCCAGGCCAGGATCGCGAGCCCGATGAGCGCCGCCGGGATGCCGAACAGGACCGACACGCCCCGCCAGCCGAGCGTCGCGAGGAGGAAGGGCCCGGCCAGTGCCACCACGACCGTCCCGACGTTGCCGCCCGAGATGTGGGCGCTGATCGCGAAGCCGCGGCGCTCCGGCGGGAACTGCTCGGCCAGGAGGCCGTTGCCGACCGGATGCTGGGGTGACCCGCCGATCCGTGAGGCCACGTTGAAGGCCGCGAACTGGCCGAAGGTCGATGCCGTGGCCTGGGCAGCGAAGCCGGCGCCGAACAGGATCCCGCCGATGGCCATCAGCCAGCGTCGGGGCACCCGCCGGGTCACGAACGCGAAGGTCGCCTGCACCAGGCCCGAGCTGATGGAGCCCGCCGCCGACACGAAGGCGATGGCTTCCACCGGGACGTTGAGCTCGTCGATGACCTTCAGGAACAGCAGCGGCAGGATCACTGCCTGGGCGTGGTTGACCGCGTGGGCGATCGCCAGCAGCGACAGCGTCCGCCGGGGATCGATGTCACCCGCCGGGGCAGCTCGAGGAGCAGCGGGCTGCAGGGTCACCGGGGGTTCGGGAGGCACGGCCGCGAGGATAGCCGCGGGCGAGGGCCCCGGCGGCTCGGCTGGCTCAGCCGGCGTCCAGGATCGGGACGAGCCGGGCGACCTCGCGAAGCGCGGCCTCGAGGTCCGGGGCGGCCAGGCCGGGTGCGGGTCGCTCGGACCAGGCGCTGGCGTAGCCGTCCCCGAGCCGGATCGCGGCGAGGTCGAACACGCCGGCAAACGCGCGGCCGCCGTCGACCGCGGCCTCGTAGGGCTGCTCGCGCTGGCGGAACGGCAGGCCGGTGGTGACGACCTCCACGAGCGTGTCCCACAGGCCGATGGCACGCATGCCCGGGATCAGGTCGGTGAGCAGATGGCCGCCCATGCCCCCGGCCGGCAGGCCCGCCCACGCGGCCGCGGCGCGGTTGTCGAACTCGATCCGGAAGTCCAGGAGCCGGCCGTCGCGGTCGCGGACGCTGCTGGCGACGGTGACGGGAATGGCGAGGGCGTCGAGCGCCGCGCGGGCGACGTCGTCGACGTGCGGGCGCGCCAGCGGCATCGCGTCCTCCCTCCGACCTGAGGCCGCGCCCCGGACGCGTGGCTCGGACGGATGGTAGCGAACGAGCGGCCGGGAGACCCGGCCGCTCGATGCCTTGTCGCGGGCTGGCGTCGGCCCGGGGATGGCCCCCGAGGTCGGCGCGGGCTGGCTAGAACTGCTCCAGGTAGCGCTCCACTTCCCAGTCGCTGACCTGGGTGCGGTACTCGTCCCACTCGTCGCGCTTGGCCGCGACGAAGTGATCGAAGACGTGGTCGCCGAGGGCTTCCCGGATCACGTCGTCCTGCTGGAGCTCGTCGAGCGCCTCGCCGAGCGTGCCCGGCAGCTCCTTGATGCCCTTCGAGGCGATCTGGGCCGCGTCCATCTCGAACAGCGACTCCTCGACCGGCTCGCTGAGCGTGAGGCCCTTCTCGACGCCATCCAGGCCCGCGGCGATCATCGCCGCGAAGGCGAGGTAGGTGTTCGAGGCCGGGTCCGGGCAGCGGACCTCGAGGCGGGTGCCTTCGATGGACTTCCCGGGGGAGACCATCGGCACCCGGATCAGGGCCGACCGGTTGGTCCGGCCCCACGTCAGGTAGGTCGGGGCCTCGTAGCCCGGGACCAGCCGCTTGTAGCTGTTCACGAGCGGGGCGAGGACCGCGATCATCCCGCGGGCGTGGGCCAGGATGCCGGCGGCGTAGGACTTGGCCAGCGGCGACAGCCCGTACGACGACTCGGCGTCGGCGAAGGCATTCCTCGAACCCTCGATCGAGTAGAGGCTCTGATGGGTATGCATCCCGGAGCCGTTGATCCCATGGATCGGCTTGGGCATGAACGTCGCGTACAGGCCGTGCTGCTGGGCGATCGCCTTGAGCGTGAACTTGAAGGTGATCGCGTTGTCCGCGGTCTGGAGGGCGTCGGCGTACTCGAAGTCGATCTCGTGCTGGCCCGCCGCGACCTCGTGGTGGGCGGCCTCGACCCGGATTCCGAAGGCCTCGAGCGCGTCGACCATGTCCTCGCGGATGTCGCTGGCGAGGTCGGTGCTGAAGTCGAAGTAGCCGGCCTGGTCGTGCGGCAGCGGCGCGATGGAGCCGTCATCGCCGCGACGGAACAGGAAGAACTCGAGCTCGGGGCCCATGTTCACGAGATAGCCGAGCTTGCGGGCCCGCTCGACCTGGCGCCGGAGGACGTAGCGCGGGTCGCCGGCGAAGGCCTCGCCACGGGGCGTGTACACGTCGCAGATGACGCGGGCCGTGCCGCGCGGGCCGGAGCCCTTGAGCCACGGGATCTCGGAGAAGGTCCGCATGTCCGGCATGAGGTACTGGTCGCTCTCGGCGATCCGGGTGAAGCCCTCGACCGACGAGCCGTCGAACCAGGTCCCGTGCCGGACCGAGCCCTCGAGCTGATGGATCGGGATCGTGACGGCCTTGACGACGCCCATGATGTCGGTGAACTGGAGCTGGACGAACCGGATGCCCTTGCTCTTGGCCCCCTCGATCATCTCGATCCCCGACACCGCCTCGTATGGCGCAACCACCGATGCACCCCTCCTGCTGCGACGCCGGTCCTGGTGCTCGCGAGCCTGGCTTTGTGCGAGGCGCACCACTCTCGGCGACCTGACGTTCGGAATGTCAGCCTAGCAGCGTCGACATCGCCGGCACGGCCCGGCCACCGCGGGATTCGGCGATCAGACTTGGTCGTCTTGCACGAGTCTGACCGCGATCGAGAGCGGCAGCCGGAGCTCGGGGTCGGTCAGTCGCCAGCCGCTCGCCGCCTCGATCCGCCGCAGCCGGTACGCGACCGTGTTGCGATGGACGCCCAGCGCCGCGGCGGCCTCGTTGACACCGCCCCGATCGAGCACCGCGCGAAGCGTCTGGAGGCGCTCCCGCCGCACGTCCGGGCGGCCCGTCAGGATCGGCGCCAGGAGAGCCGCGGCGAGACGCCGGCCGTCCGCGAGGTTGTGCATTGCGCCCACCAGGCGGTACGCGGGCAGGCGCTCCGCTCGGGCGACCTTCGGGGCATCGGGCAGCGCCAGGACCGCGTCGAGGGTCGTCCGCGCCTCGGCTTCGGCGGTGGGCCGGTCGGCCGCACTGGCGAACGGCCTCGAGACGGCGACCGTCCGGCCGAGCACCGCGGCGAGTCGCCCAGCGAGCTCGTCGGTATCGGTGTCCGCTCCGGCGAGGACGACCCGGAACTCGAGCGAGTTGGCGTCCCCGCGGAGCGCGAGGCGTCGCGCCGGGGCGAGGAGGCGCAGCTCCCGCCGCAGCTGTTCGCGGGCGGTTCGCGCCGCCGGGGCATCGTCGTCGGCCGACGCTCCACGCTGGCGGGCGAGCACCACGACCCAGGGCGGGCCGCCGCTGGGCAGCGCCTCGCGCCCGCCCCGGTCCGCCGCACGTCGAACCGCCTCGTCCCTGGCCAGCTCGAGGGCCAGCAGCGTGGCGGCTCGCGTGAGCGCTCGATCCTCGAGCTCGGTCAGAGGCCGGTCGCCGAGGGCTGCGAGCGCGCCGCCAGACGGCACCGCCACCCGGACGGCCGCCTCACGACGGCCGGCGAGATAGCTCGCCACCAGTGGCGCCGCGGCCGGCTCATTGACCGGAGCGTGGACGGTCACGACCTCGCCGCGCGGCGCCTCGAGGGCGAGCGGCCGCGCCAGGAACTCCGCGGCGGCCGCCACGATCGAGGCCGCGCCCTCGCCGGCGAGCGCCCGCCGCTCGAGGTCGGACTCGAGGAGGCCGGCCTGCCGATCGAGCTCCCCCGCCCGGCTCACGATGAAGCCGATGACGCTGCGTTCCACGGCAGCCGGATCGGCCGGCGGTACCCGCAGGCCCGCGACGCCGGCCGCGGCCATGGCGCGCTGGAGCTCGTCGAGGCGATCCCCCGCTGCGGGCGCGAGCGACTCGCCCTCGACCAGGAGCACGCCAGCAACCTCCGTGGTTCGGAATGCGGCGATGAGCGGCGCAAGGTCGTCCGGGCTCGTCGCGACGACGGCCAGCGCCGAGGCCGGGACGATCGCCAGGTCGCCGGGCTCCAGGGCGTCGAAGGCCGGGACCCGGGCCTTCATCACTCGGACCCACGCCAGGCGCCCGTCACCGCTGCTGGCGCCGATGGGCCGGGCGGCCGGGAAGAGCTCGGCGCGCAGGTCGCCGAGCGTCGTCACGGTCCCGGCGCCGGCGTCGGCGCCGCCGGCGCCTCGGGGTCGCGGGCGGCAGGGTCACGCGTCGCGGAACCGCGCGCTGCGGGGTCGCGCGCTGCGGGGCCGAGCGCCGGAGCGCCTGGTCCCACGTGGCCGCGTGCCGCAACCAGGTCGTCGACGATGCCCGCGAGCTCGTGGTCGAAGTCGGCCTGGCGGTCGGCCCGGCCCACGAGGTCCACCCGGCCATCCGGGCTCAGGCGGGTCCAGATGCGCCGCCGCGGCAGGTAGAACGTGATGGCGAGGCCGCCGAGCAGGGCCGCGAACGCGAGCCACACGAGATAGGCGCCGGGGTCCTTCTTGGCGATGAGGATCGTGTAGGCAGACACCGATTTGAGCGCCACGGAGATGCCGATCCCGGGGATCGACGCGGTCTCGCCCAGGCCGACCGCGGCCGGGAAGCCGGTCACGATGGCCGGGGTCCCGTCCGGGTTCGTGCCGGTGTCGGCGTAGGGCAGCGCGATGATCGAGGCCTGGCCGGTGGCGTCCTTGCTCAGGACGATCTGGAGCCCGACCGACTGGCCCGGCACGGGCAAGGCGCCGTACGGCAGGTTCGCCGCGGCGTTGGTGAGCGGCACCGGGCCCGACCACAGCACGCTGCCGTCGGTCGTCGATCGCAGCTCCACGACCGGCGCCGGTCCGTAGCCGTTCAGATGGAACGAGTAGCCATCGACCTCGAGCGGGTCGTTGACCCGGATGACCTTGCGGGCCTCGAGCTGACCGTTCCGGTAGACGGACAGGTCGGTCGTGTAGTCCGTGGGGGTGCCGGTCTCCAGGCCGGGAGCGGAGAAGCCGTTGTTCTGGACGAGGAGCAGGCCGGGTGTGCCGATCGGCTGGACGCTCAGCGTGTCGCCCTCCGACACGACCAGGCCCTGCTCGTCGCCGAGTCGGGCGGTCACGAGGCCGGCGATCAGGAACAGGATCAGGCCCAGGTGCGAGACCAGCGTCGCGAGCTTCGTCCAGCGGTTGCGATCGCCGTAGACATAGGCGACGCCGTCGGCGGAGACCTCCGTCCGGACGTGGAACCGCCGGCGTCGGAGGACCTGGGCCAGCGTCTCGCGCGAGAGGTTCCCGCCGCCCAGGATCGAGATCCGGTCCGGCAGGCCCGGATCGAAGTAGGCGTCCGGCTGCTGGACGCGGATGAAGGCGGCCTGGCGCCACAGCCGCGGGGTCCGGTCGAGCGTGCAGATGACGATCGACACGACGAGGATCACCAGCCCGAGGCTGAACCACGTCGACGTGAAGACGTGGAACAGCTGCAGCCGGTCCAGGAGGTCGACGCCGGCGGTGCCGATGGCCGGCTCGTAGATCGCCCGCAGGCGGGCCATCTCGGTGGCGTAGTCGGCCGCGGAGTGGAACGCGAAGCCGGGCAGCTGCCGGACCGTCATGCCGACGACCGCGAGGAGGCCCAGGACGATGATCTGGACCACCGCGAAGTTGACCGACGTGAAGAGCCGCCACAACGCCATGCCGGCGCGGGCTGCGAGGACCGGCTCGGTGCGGACCGCGGGTCGCTCCGCGATCAGGGTGGCCATGGGACCGAGACTACACGGCCCGGCCGCTTGACCCTCGCCCCAGCTCCGACTCGATCGAGACCATGGTCGGCTCGACGGACGCCCGGGCCACGCGGTTCTTGCCGCCTCGCTTCGAGACGTACATCGCCCGGTCGGCACTGAGCATCAGCGCGTCGGCAGTCCGGCCATCGGTCGGGTAGGACACGACGCCGACGGACACGGTCGGGCGCATCTCGATGCCGGGGATGGCCGCGTCCGCCACCCCGAGCCGGATCTTCTCCGCCAGCACCCAGCCACCGGTCGGATCGGTCTCCGGGAGGAGCGCGACGAACTCATCACCACCGTAGCGAGCGGCGACGTCGATGCGCCGGATCCCGGTCTTGACGGTCTCGGCCACGACCCGCAGGACCGCGTCGCCGGCGTGGTGGCCGTGGCGGTCGTTGACGGCCTTGAGCTCGTCGAGGTCCAGCATGATCAGGCAGAAGCCCCGACCCGACCGCTCGCTGCGGGCGATCTCCCGCTCCAGCGCCGCGAAGAAGAACGTCCGGTTGAACAGGCCGGTGAGCGCATCGACCGCCGAGAGCCGCAGGGCCGCGTCGCGCGAGCGGCGCTGCTCCCGCCCGACGAACGAGCCGATCCCCGCCAGCAGGTACAGGACTGTCAGGTTGACCGCCAGGCTGACGACCTGGCCGCCGTCCGGGGAGCCGCTCCCGGCGTAGCCGGCGACGAGGTAGCCGGCGGTGGCGCCGAGGGCCAGCAGGAGCGTGGGCACCAGGCCGATGACGAGCGACGCGCCGCCGACGATCAGGGGGAAGGCGAAGGCGAAGGGACTCGCGAAGCCGTCCGTCAGGACCACGAGGACGGCGGCGAAGGCGAGCGCCGCGACGGCCTCCAGGAAGCCACGCAGCGTGGCCGGCAGCCGGCCCGGCGTCAGGTCGTGGATGACCAGTGTGAAGCCGCCGGCGATGGCGATCCAGACGACGATCCGCGGCAGCCGATCGGCCCACTGGCCGCTGGCCGCGACGATCAGGGCGGTGGCCATGAGGAACGTCCAGCTGACGATCCGGAAGACGCGGTCGTAGGACGGCGCCGCCGTGGCGGCCGTGTCCGGCAGCAGGCCCTCGGCCAGGGCGACGTCGGTGCTGTCGAGCGGCACCCGATCGAGAGCGGTCGACGAGTCGCCGGT
The DNA here is from genome assembly GCA_036493155.1 of Candidatus Limnocylindrales bacterium. Classification (GTDB taxonomy): domain Bacteria; phylum Chloroflexota; class Limnocylindria; order Limnocylindrales; family CSP1-4; genus UBA5189. The sequence continues at coordinate 7,800 of DASXQE010000106.1, forward strand.
GCGGTTCGCCAGCCGGGTCCGGATCGAGGGCGCGAGCAGCACGGCCATCAGCGCGAGGTTGACGGCGAGCGCGACGCCGACGATGGCGAGGATCGTCTCAGTGGGCACGGTTCCGGACTGGCCCCCGGGGGAAGTGGGACGCCGCGCGGGACGGGCGCGACGAACGATGGGTCAGAGCGCGCTCATCCTAGCGTCCTCGCCCCGCGACCACGCAGCTCGGCGCGTCACGCGGTGCCTCCTGGCAACGGCGGGTCAGCGCGTGCCGTACTGGTAGGTCTGCTTGACGAGGCGCAGGTAGGTGAACGTCTCGGTGTCGCGGACGCCGTCGATCTGCTGGAGCCGATCGGCCAGGAACGACAGCAGCGCCTCGTTGTCCTCGGCGACGGTCTCGATGAGGATGTCGAAGCGGCCCGCGGTGACGACCACGTAGTCCACCTCGCGAAGCGCCGCGAGGGCGTCGGCGACGGCGAGCAGCCGGCCGGGCTCGCAGCGGATCCCGATGAGTGCCTGCTGGAAGCCGAGCTTGCCCGGGTCGGCGACACCCACGACCTGGAGGATGCCGCGCTCGACGAGCCGGTTGGTCCGGGCCCGGACGGCGGCCTCGGACACGCCCAGGGCCGACGCGATCTGGGTGAAGGCCCGGCGGCCGTCCTCCTGGAGGTGCTCGATGATGCCCTTGTCGAGGGGCGAGAGCTCGTCGGTGCGGCGATTCCGGCGGCCCGCACCGTCGTCCGGATTCGAACTTCGCATCGGCGGCGATGCTAGCACCTGATCCGCGCGATTCCGGCTCAGCCCCGGTCGAGCGCCTCGAGCATTGGCGCGAGCGCCTCGATGGCGCCGAGGGTGATCGGATCCACGACCAGCTGGACCTCATCGACCCCGATCGCGGCGTAACCCCGGAGGGCCTCGGCGATGGCCTCGGGCGAGCCCTCGACCGGCACGATCGCGGCACGCTTCGAATCGCCCATCACCCGGCCCTCGCCCCCGGACAGCCGCACGTGGACCGCCACCGTCCGGGTGATGTCGGCGGGATCCCGGCCGACCTCGCGGCAGGCCTCGTCCAGCCGGGCCAGGAACGGCAGTGTGCCCGCGGGCGTGTTGCCGGTGTCGGCGTACCAGACGTTCCAGGCATCGGCGAAGGGCATCGTGATTCGCAGCATCCGGGGACCGCTGCTGCCGATCAGGAGCGGCGGCCCGCCGGCGCGCGCCGGTCGAGGCAGGAGCTCGCAGTCGCGCGCCTGGAAGTACTGGCCATCGAAGTCGATTCGACCGTCCCGGAGCAGCGTCCGGATGATCGTGAAGGCCTCCTCGAACCGGTCGATCCGATGATCGAACGGAAACCCGAACGCGGCGAACTCGGTCTCGTTCCAGCCCGCGCCCAAGCCCAGGACCAGCCGCCCGCCGCTCACCTCGTCGACGGTCGCGGCGAGCTTGGCCAGCATCGCCGGGGCGTGGAATGCCGTCGAGGCAACGAGGGGCCCGAGCCGGATCCGCGACGTCGAGGCGGCGATGGCCGCGAGCATCGTCCAGGCTTCCCACGGGCCGCGGGCCTCACGGCCGGCCCAGCGGTACAGGAGATGGTCGCCGAGCCACAGGCTGTCGAAGCCGGCGTCCTCCGCGAGCCGCGCCATGGCGAGGTACTCGGGCCAGCGAACCTCGCGCTCGACCTCGGGGAGCTGGATCCCGACGCGGATGGGTCGTTCGGCTGCCACGGCGGGCAGCCTACTGGATCACAGCTGGCCGAGGCTCCCGTCGCCCCGAAGGCTGATCGTCTCGGCGTACTCGCCCCGCAGGCGGTCCACCTCGGCTCGAGCCTCGCGTTCCTCGTCGGAGTCGGCCGCGGCCGCGGCCAGCCGCCGCTCGGCGGCTCGCCAGTCGGCCAGGATGAGCATCGCCTCGCGCGGGCCGGGCGGGACGTCCTCGATCGCCTGGTCCAGGACTGCCGGGTCGCCGCTCTTGGCGAGACGCGCAACCTGGTCGGCCAGCCGCTCCTCGTCACCGGAGGACACCAGGGCCCTCGCGGCGACGTCCTGGACCTCGCGCGCCAGGCGCACGAACTCCGGGTCCTCCGGCTTGAGCTCGCGCTTGCGCGACTCGAGCTCGTACAGCCGATCGATCTGGCGCAGCAGCAGGTCAGAGGCGGACCGCAGGTCGGCTGCGACCTGGGCGCCGTCGGGAGTCTGACCGGCCTCGGGTGGAATGTCGTTCATGGCTGACCTCCGCGCGACCGCGACCATCCGGGGCGGCGGATCGCTCCATGCTGCCGGGAACGGTTTGCACCTGGCTGTCGGGGAGGACCGCCAGCCTTTCGGCAGGCAGCCATTCGCGGCGCCCGAGCGTGCCATGATCCCGGCGTGGAGGCACTCGGCTTCGCCCTCGGCCTGGTCCTGGTTGCGATCGTGGCCTGGGACCTGTTCCAGACCGTCGTGGTCCCGCGGCCCACGCCCGGCCACATCCGCGTCAGCCGCTACGTGGTCCGCGGGTCGTGGGCGCTGATGAAGCGCCTCGGGCGGCGATCGCCGGCGACGATGCGCGACAACCTGTACGGGCTCTACGGGCCCGGCGCGGCGATCCTCCTGCTCGCGGTCTGGCTGGGCCTCCTCATCCTCGGCTTCGGCCTGCTGCTGTACGCCCTGCGCGACGAGACCTCGCCGGTCCTGCCCGACATCTGGAGCGCGATCTACCTCGCGGCCAGCTCCGTCCTCACGATCGGCTACGGCGACTTCGTGCCGACGGGCCCGGCGACCCGGATCTTCTCGGTCTTCGCCGCCGTCGGCGGCCTCGGTGCGGTGGCGCTCGTCGTCACGTTCCTGTTCTCGCTGTACGGCTCGTACCAGCGGCGCGAGCTCGCGATCGTGACGCTCCAGGCTGCCGCCGGCAGCCCGCCGTCGGCCGTGGCGCTGCTGGAGACGTACGCCTCGCTCGAGATCCTCGATCGGCTGGATTCGCTGTTCCAGGAGTGGGAGGGCTGGTCGGCCGAGGTCCTCGACTCCCATGTCGCCTACCCGATCCTGGGCTTCTTCCGCTCGAGCCACGACAACCTGTCGTGGATCGGGGCGCTCGGCACGGTCCTGGACGCGGCCACGCTGGTCGTCACGACGATCGACGGGCTGCCGCAGGGCCACGCCGAGCTCGCCCGCCGCGTCGGCTCGCACCTCGCCGAGGACCTGAGCAACCTGGGGTTCGCCGAGGGTGAGACCGCGTGGCTGAGCCGCGACGATTTCGAGGCGGCCTGCGACCGGCTCGAGCGAGCGGGCTTCCGGCTCGTGGACCGCGGCCAGGCCTGGGGCCGGTTCGAGGCGGCTCGCCTGGCCTACGCGCCGCGCCTCGAGTCGATGGCCACCTATTGGGCCGTGGCCGCGACATCCTGGCTGGGCGTCGGCGAGCAGGTCCGGTCGGCGGCGCACCGCCAGGAGCGGCGGCCCGAGGAGGAGCCGATCTACCTCTAGCCGCCGGCGCTCGAGGCCGGCGTCGCCGCGCCGGCGCTCGAAGCGGACGTCGCCGCGCCAGGCGCCGTGGCCAACCCGGCGGCCGTTGCCCAGGCGCCCAGCAGCTCCAGCAGCTCGGCCGGCCGGAACGGCTTGGCCAGGAAGGCGTCGCAGCCGGCGGCCGTGGCCGCGTCGCGCTGGGCCGCCAGGACGCTCGCGCTCATGATCACGACGCGCGGTCGTTCGCTTGGCGCCAGCCCGGCGATGTGCCGGGCGATGTCGAGGCCCGTGCCGTCCGGCAGGCGGATGTCGAGGACCACCGCGTCGGGCCGGTCCCCGCGCAGGCGCGCCCAGGCCTCGTCCAGCGTGGCCGCCTCGGTCACGCGAGCTGCGGCGACGCGGGCCTCGCTGCTGCGCGACAGGACCGCCCGCACGAGCAAGCGGTTGGTCGAGTCGTCGTCGACGACGAGGATCCGGAAGGCCCCCGGGGCGCTCGCCGCTGGGGCGCTCGCCCGTGGGTCGCTCACTGCCTGGCCGCTCATGTCGGGCGGCTGCTTCAGGCCGCGCCCGCTTCGGCGGCGTCCGGCGCGGCGATCTCCGCGCCCGGGAAGAAGGCGTTGTCGACGAGTGGCGCCAGCGGCATCTCCGGGTCGGGTGCCATCGGTTCATTGGGCGCGACACGCTGGAGCCAGCGTCGCAGGCCGGCCGCCGCGGCCGGGCCCTTCTGCGTGACGCCGACGACGTGGCCGTTCAGCCGCTCGCGCTCGGCAGCCGTCAGCTGGTGGCCCGTCAGGACCAGGATCGGCAGGTCGGCCGTGTCGGGCCGGGCCTTGATCGCGGCGATGACCTCGAAGCCGTCCATGCCAGGCATGACCAAGTCGCAGATGACGAGATCGAAGGAGCCGCCGTCCATGGCCTCGAGCGCGGCCGCGCCAGATTGGACCCGCTCGACCTGGAACCCAGAGGGCTCAAGGGCCGCGGCGACGAGATCCAGGCTCTGGGGCTCGTCGTCGACGGCCAGGATCCGGACCGTCCGGCTCTCGACGGTGGTCATCAAGGCGAACCGCGACAGGCAGGCCAGCAGCGCCTCGCGCTTGACCGGCTTGACGAGGTAGTCGGCGGCGCCAAGGGCCAGGCCCACCTCGCGCTCGTCGACCACCGTGACGATGACCACCGGCACGTCCCGCAGGTCCGGGTTCGACTTGAGCTGGCGGAGGACCTCCCAGCCGTCGATGCCGGGCAGCAGCACGTCGAGGATGATGGCGGCCGGCGGCGACCGGCGGGCTTCGGCCAGGCCCAGCTCGCCACTTGGCGCGAGCACGACGCGATAGCCGTCGGTCTCGAGGTGCTCCCGCAGGAGCCGCGCCGCGGCGACCTCGTCCTCGATGACGAGGACGGTCGGCTCGACGGGTTGCCACCACGTGGCTCGGCCGGGTTCGGGCAGGGCATCGGCGACCTCCGCCCGGGTCGTGGCCGCCGCGATCGGCAGCACCACGGTGAAGGTGCTCCCGACGCCCGGCTCGGAGGTCAGCTCGATGTGGCCGCCGTGGGCCTCGACGAGGCGGCGGGTCAGCGCCAGGCCGAGGCCGGTGCCGCCCTCCTGCTGGCCGTGGTCGCCGACCTGCCGGAACTCCTCGAAGACGTGGACCTGGTCAGCCGCCGCGATCCCGATCCCGGTGTCCGCGACGGACAGGCGGACCTCGGCCCCGACGGCCACTGCCTCGACCGTGACCCGTCCGCCATCGGGCGTGAACTTGATGGCGTTCGACAGGAGGTTGTAGAGCACCTGGCGGAGCCGCCCGCGGTCGACCTCCAGCACGATGCTGGGCACGTGGGTCTCGAGCTGAAGATGCTTCGGATCGGCCAGCGGGCGCAGCCCCGCAACCACCTCGACGGTCGCGCCCGCGAGGTCGACGGCCTCCGGGTGGAGCTCCAGGCGCCCGGCGTCGACCTTCGCCAGGTCGAGGACGTCGTTGATCAGCTCGAGGAGATGCTGGCCGCTGCGATGGACATGGTCGATCCAGTCCCGCGGGATCGAGGCGCGATCGGCGTCGCCCGGCTCGTCGCGCATCAGGTCGCTGAAGCCGATGATCGCGTTCAGGGGCGTCCGGAGCTCGTGGCTCATGCTCGCGAGGAAGTCGCTCTTCGCGGCATTCGCGGCGCCGAGGGCCGCGACCGTCTCGGACAGGCGCGCGCTGAGGGCCTCCTGGTCGGCCAGCAGTGTCCGGCGCTCGGCCAGCATCGCGGTCTGGCCACCCATGACCTCCAGGAGGTCGAGGTCGTCGTCGCCGAAGAGGCTCGGCCGCGTCGAGGTCATGATCACGGCCGCCGACGGCGACAGCGGGACCGTCGACACGAAGCGATCCGCCGTTCGGCGACCGAGGGTCGCGTGGATCGGCGACCGCGCCTGCTCGATCGGCAGCGCGATCGTCCGGCGGAGGTGCGCCAGGTCGTCGCCGCGGAACTCGTCGCCGTCGTCGGAGGTGGCCCCACCGGCCGCGGCCACGATGCGCGCCACGCCGCCGCCCGCGGTCGCGACCACGAACGCGTGGCCGCCGTTCGTGTCCGCCGCAACCGCGGCAAGCCGCGCCCAGAGCGCCTCGACGGGCTCGTCTGCGGGCGCCAGGACCAGGTTTCGCGTGAAGCTCGCGGCGGCGGTGGCCTGCCACAACCGGCGGAGCGGCCGCGGCGGCAGGAAGGCGGCCAGGTAGCCGAGGGCGGCAAGCAGGACGGCCAGCTCGCTGACGCTGACCCCGGCGGCATCGCTGGCCGCCGGGCTCACCTGTGAGGCGAGGAGGGCGACCGCCAGCGCACCGGTGGCCGCCGAGGCGGTCAGCAGCCGGATCCGGGCCGAGCCGCGGCGCCGCAGCGCCTCGCGCGCGAACGCACCGGCGACGACCAGGTTCAGGCCGACGAAGTACAGGACGGCCACGACCAGGATCGCCGTCGGGATGGTCGGCAACGTCGCCACGACGCTCGCGGTGATCGCGACGAACAGGACCATGGCCAGCGGCATGACGCCCGGCCGCAGCGGGCGGAGCGCGTCGACGAGGCGCAGGGCCAGCAGGGGCTGGGCGAGCAGGGCCGCCAGGACGACCACGGCCAGCCAGTCGGGCAGTGGCCGCAGGACCAGGCTGAGCAGGCTGACGACGAGGAACGATCCCAGCGTGGAGAACACCAGGGCCACGTCGCGGGCGATCGGGTCGTGATGGCGGACGGCCCTGACGGCGGCCGTGACGAAGCACGCGGCGAAGGCGACTTCGATGAGGAAGTTGAGGAGGGCGGTCATGCCACGGCCAGCGGGTGGAGCCCGCGCGGCCCGAGATCGAGGTCGGGGACCTCGAAGACCTGCCAGTCGCGAGCCTCCACGAACAGCCCCACGAGACCCGGATCGAGCTGGCGGCCGGCCTCGGCGACGAGGATGTCCATGGCCGTCGCGTGGTCGCGACCGGCCCGGTACGGACGATCGTGGGTGATGGCGTCGTACGTGTCGACGACGGCCACCACCCGGGCCCCCAGCGGGATCGCCTCGGCTCGCAGCCCATCGGGATAGCCGGCGCCGTCCCAGCGCTCGTGGTGGCCGCGGACGATCGGCGCGACGATCCGTCCGAAGCGCAGCGGCTCGATGATCGCGGCGCCGATGACCGGGTGGCGGCGCATCTGCTGCCACTCCAGCTCGGTGAGGGCCGCCGGCTTGTGGAGGATCCCTTCGGGGATGCCGATCTTGCCGACGTCGTGGAGGGCGGCCCCGTAGCCGATGGCCTCGATGTCCTCGTGCGACGCGCCGGCCGCTCGGGCGAGCTCCATCGCCATGCCGGCGAGGCGGTTGCAGTGGTCCTCGGTGTGGCGATCCTTGGCCTCGACGGCATTGGCGAGGGCGACGAGCACGCCTTGGACGTCCTCGAGCCGATCCATCGCGGCCTTCAGCCGGACGGCGGCCCGAACGCGAGCGGCCAGCTCGGCGGGGACGAACGGCTTCGTCACGAAGTCGGTCGCGCCGGCATCCAGGCCGGTGACCTTGTCATCGAGCGTCGTGCGGCCGGTGACGAGGATGACCGGCGTCGTGGCCGTCATGGGATCGGCGCGGAGCCGGCGGGTCACCTCGATGCCGTCCAGGCCCGGCATCTCGATGTCCATGAGGACGAGGTCGGGGCCCAGGGTGCGGGCAGCCTCGACGACGCCGTCGCCGGACTCGAAGAGCACGACCCGACAGCCCTGGCGGCCGAGCATGATGTCGAGCAGCTGGCGATTGGCCGGATCGTCGTCGACGACGAGGATCAGAGGCCGGCGGCTGGGACGCATCTCGAGCATGGGCGTGTGGCAACCCCCGTGTGTGTCACGAGGATGTTGACCGCGCGCCCCGCCGTCATTGGCCCGATAGTCCTATGGCCTCGTTCGGTCGCAACGGGGCGCGAAGAAACGACCTACGGGCGCGAAGAACCTATCCGCCTCTTGGCGCGGTAGGCGATGACCTCGACGCGCTGGAGCGTGATCAGCCCGTCGGCCACCATCGCGTCGATCTCGGGCAGGACCGTGCGAATCCGGTCCTCCTGGTCGACGACCTCGATCAGGATGGGGAGGTCCGTGGACAGCGCGAGGATGCGGGTCGTGTGGATGTGGTGCTTGGCGCCGAAGCCCTCGATGCCGCGAATGACGGTGGCGCCCGCGAGGCCGCGGTCGCGCAGCAAATGGACGATCGCCTCGTAGAGCGGCTTCCCGTGCCAGGTGTCGGACTCGCCGATGTAGATGCGCGCGAGCAGGACCTGACCCTCGATCTTCATCCGGCCAACCTCCCGAGCGCGAGCCCAGCGAGAACGGCCGCGAGGCCGAGGATGCACGAGCCCGCAACGTTCACGAACGCGAGCGCGAGCGCACCGCCTTCGGCCAGCCGCCAGCTCTCGAGCATGAGGGTCGAGAAGGTCGTGTAGGCGCCGATGAAGCCGATCATGAGCGGCGCCCGGGTGTCCGGCGGCAGCACGCCGCGTTCGATCGCGAGCGCGAACAGCAGCCCGAGCACGAACGAACCCGAGGTGTTGATGACCAGCGTCCCCCACGGGAACTCGGCGCCGAGGCGATCGACGATGGCGCCGTCGACGAGATAGCGGCTGAGGGCGCCGGCGGCTCCGCCAGCGGCGACGAGGACGAGGGTCACGGGGGCCTCCTGACGTGGCGGTGGATCGGTCAGGAGCCATCAGCCCTCGCGGGCGGTTCGGGTACGGCGAGCCCCATCGCCAAGTCCGGGAGCATGTTGGGACGGTCCCATTCAGTCAACCTCCGGTGCGGGACGGCACGGGCTGATCACTCGCTCCCGGCGCTCGTTGCGCAATCCGGAGCCGGGAGTGACAGAATGACCCTGGCGGACACTTTACATACGTAGAGGGAGTTGCGTGGCAGAAACCGTCGTCGCCATCCGCGGCCTGGTCAAGCACTACGGCCCGGTCGAGGCGGTCCGCGGGATCGATCTCGAGATCGGGAGGGGCGAGGTCTTCGGCTTCCTGGGCCCGAACGGGGCCGGCAAGAGCACGACGATCCGGTGCCTGATGGGTCTCCTCGTCCCGACTGCGGGACATGTCGAGGCCTTCGGGATGGATGCGACCCGCGAGGGCGTGTCGCTCCGCCGGCGCGTCGCCTACGTCCCGGGCGAGCTCCGGCTGCCCGAGCGGCTGACCGGCGCGCAGCTGGTCGCGGACATCGGACGGCTGCGAGGCGGCTTCGACCCGAAGCGCGTGGCGGGCCTGGTCGCGCGTCTCGGCCTCGACCTCGATCGGCCGGTTCGCGACTTGTCGACCGGCAATCGCCGCAAGGTGGCCCTGCTCCTGGCCTTCAGCAGCGACGCCGAGCTGCTGGTCCTCGATGAGCCGACCCAGGGCCTCGATCCCCTGATCCAGCGCGAGTTCCTGGGACTGCTGGCCGAGGCGAAGGCCGCGGCGAAGACGGTGTTCCTGTCCTCGCACGTCCTGAGCGAGGTCCAGCGCGCCGCCGACCGGGTCGCGGTGCTCCGATCCGGACAGGTGATCGCGACGGGCACCGTGGAGGACCTGCGACGTCGCGCCCGCCAGCGGATCGAGGTCTGGTTCGAGGGCCCCACGCCGACCGCCGAGATCGCCGGTGTGGCCGGCATCGGTGAGGTGCGGAGCGACGGGGGCCGGCTGACCGCAACGTTGGCCGGGCCGATCGCGCCACTGCTCGCGGTCCTCGCACGGCATGCCGTGACATCGATGCTCGTCGAGGAGCCGGACCTCGAGGAGGCGTTCCTCGACCTGTACGCGAACGCGGCATGACCGGCTTGCTCCCGCTCCTCCTCCCTGCCCTGCGTGCGGCTCGTCGAGCGGCCGTGTGGTGGTCGGTGGCGCTGGCCGTGCTGGTCGCCGCGACGGTCGCCTTCTGGCCGGCCTTCAAGGGGGCATCCGGGATCTCCGATGCCATCGGCAACCTGCCGCCGACCGTGATCGACGCCTTCGGCCTCCGTGACTTCGGGACGCCGGCTGGCTTCCTGCGCGGCAACCTGTACGAGCTGTTCGTGCCGCTGCTGCTGAGCATCGCGGCCGTCGCGCTGGTCAATGGCCAGACCGCCGCCGACGAGACCGCCGGCCGCCTCGAGATCCCGCTCTCGCAACCGGTCGCCCGCCGAGCCCTCTTCCTCGCTCGCGCGCTGGCTTGTCTCACGGCCGTCGCCGCGATCGCCGTCGTCACGATCGTCGTGCAGATCGTGTTCGACAATCTCGTCGGCCTCTCGATCGAGGCCCAGCGCGTCGTCGCGACGGCGATCCTGTGCGGACTGCTCGCCGGCGTCCATGGCAGCGTCGCCTATGCGATCGCGTGCCTGGTCGCCCGCCCGTCGCTCGTCCTCGCGGCTGGTGTCGGCCTCACGATCGGGGGCTACATCGTTGCCGCGCTATTCCCGATCTCGACGATCCTGGAGCCCTGGCGGGTGATCTCGCCGTGGTCCTGGGCGCTCGGCAGCGACCCGCTCGTCAACGGCGCCGAGCCGTGGCGCTTCGGCCTGCTGGCTGCCGTCACCGCTGCCGCACTCGTCGCAGGCACGATGGTCGTGGCCCGGCGCGATGTCGCGGCCGCGTGAGGACTGAAGGCTGGTCGGGGCGGTGGGATTCGAACCCACGACTTCGTGCTCCCAAAGCACGCGCGCTGCCAGGCTGCGCCACGCCCCGCCGGCGGACAAGCCTACACGCGGCGGCTTGCGGCGCGGCACGCCGAGGCGCCCGGGCGCGGCACGCCACCACGCCGGGCGTGGCACGCCAGCGGCCCCGGTGTGGCCGCTCCCAGGGCTTGATCAGCGCGGCTTCTCGAGGACGACCTGGAAGAAGTCCCGGGTGAGGTCGGCCCGCGGGTAACGGCCGAGGATCCACTCGAAGCGCTGGTAGAGCGCCTCGTCGATCGGCGTCTCGAGCAGCTTCTGGCGGCGAATCCGGAATCCCAAGCCGAGGATGTGCTCGCGGTATTGCTCCCAGGTGAGCTTGTTGACCCACTCGGAGCCCTCCTCCGGCAGGCCCTGGCGGCGGTAGAAGGCCCGGACGACGTCGTCGCCGAACAGCAGGTGCGGCCATGGGAAGTAGACCTCGCGGTAGCGATGCGAGGCCTTCGGACCGCGATAGAGGTTGGCCGTGATCCAGGCCAGCCCGCCTGGCCGGAGGACGCGGTACAGCTCCGCGAGGGTCGCGGCCGGATGGCTGACGTGCTCGAAGACGTTGATCGACACGACCCGATCGAACGAGCCGGCGGCGAAGGGCTGCTCGGTCGCGAGGTCGGCCATGACGAACGTTCGATCCGGGCCGGTGAGGGTCGCCCAGCTGCCGTGCTCGACGATGTCGATCCCGGTGGCTCGCGCCCCGTAGGCGTCGGCCAGGAACCAGACCTCGTAGCCGTTGCCGCAGCCGAAGACGAGGACATCCCGGCTCGCGAGGTCGATCCGGCCATGGATGCCGGCCAGGCGGGCCGTGGCCCGATCGACGAGCGTGTCGTGGTCGTACGCCGGCGGAGCCGGCACGAGCGGATGGCTCGCGTACTCGCGATTCAGGGCCTCGAACAGCTCGACGTCCATGGCCTCGGCGAGGGGCACCCGCAGGGCCGTGCCGCGGAGGTGCCGCATCGGCTCGGCGATCGCCGGCGGCCGGCCGGTGACGGCCACGGGCGAGGTGCGGGGCGGCTGCCAGGCGTTCCGGCGCGGCCGCCATCGCATCAGCCGCCGCAGCCGGCGAGCCACGCCGCGGGCCACGCGTCGAGCCAACCCGGCGGCCGCGGGAGCTGTCACCGCGTGCCTGCCACGGTCTCGCCGGCCTCGAATCGGGCCGGCCGCTCAGCGAATGGCGCGGGCAAGCAGCGGACCGAAGGACTCGTCATAGAGGTGGCGTTCCACGCGCGACAGGATGACCGTGTCGAACGGGCCGAGGCGGGCGAGGAGGCCGGGGTCGCTGTCGAGCCACTCTCGCGGGACCCACACCGAGTCGGCGAAGAACGCGCCCACGACGTATGGGTCGATCCGCAGGAAGCTGTCCGAGATGACCAGGGTGCGCCCCGGAACGACGTGCGGCGCATCGGTATGCATCGTAAAGAGGAATGGGCCGTGGCTGATCCCCGGTACCGGCACGATCGTGCGGGTGACCGCGACCGCGCCGCGGCGGATGTTGGGCACCTCGCGCCGGACGGGCAGGCCGACCTCCCGGGCGAGGTCCATGGTCTTGGTGAAGTGCCCCGACGGCCCGACCGCCGGATCGGCCCACGCACCGGGGTCGATGGCATCGATCAGTGGCTGGACCGCCACCGACTCCCCCAGCGGCGTCCAGTGGGTGTCCTGGGGGAAGTACAGCCCGGCGGCCGGCGTCGCCGTCCGTGCCGCGAGGAGAGGATGCCACGCGTCGATGAGCCACGGGCGGGCTGCTGCTGCGGATTCGATCGCCGGCCGGTTGTCGGCCGTGCAGCCAAGCGCCACGTCAGCGGGCAGCTTGTCTCCGTAGATGGCGCTCTTGTCGGGCCCGACCAGGACGAAGAACCGCTGCCCGGCGGCGGCGAACCGGTCATGGAGCTTGTCGAGTGATGACACGACGGTGCCGACGTCGAGGGCGCACGGGGTCGTCATGTCGACGCTGAAGAACATCCAGTTCCCCGTGCCGCGGAGGACCCGCACCGTGCCGGTCCCGCCCGTGGCCAGCTCGATCCGGCCGCGGGCCGCGATGGCTTGCGATCGCAGCACGAGTCGATCCGTGATGGCCGCGTCCACCGACGCATACCAGTCGGTGTCGAAGATGGACCCGAGGCTCCAGCGCTGGACCTCGGCGACCGGCCGGTTCTCGATCGGCGGCGGGGGCTTGAACCCGGCCGCGATGGCCGCCCCCGGGACGCACAGGACCAGCACGAACAGGCCCGCGACGATCCGATCGAGCCGCGCCGACCAACGCGCCAGGGCCAGGGGGGTGGCGGCGTCCTGGTGGGCGTCCTCGATCGTCGACATGGTCAGAACTGGAAGTACAGGAACGGGCTGAAGTTGCCCGCCAGGACGAGGCCCAAGGCGACCGGCAGCACGATGACCACCATGGCATAGCGGAGGACCCACTCGGCGCGTCGCAGCGGATTCTGGATTCGGACGCCCGTGACCCATGCCGCCGGGATCAGCGCGGACGCCGCGCCGAAGACCAGGGCCGCAAGGGCCAGCGGTTCCGCGGCCAGCCTGATCGTCAGCGGCACGGCGCCCATCGGGCGCAGCAGGGCGCCGATGTAGCCAGCCGCGTAGTCGAGGGTGGGCGAGCGGAAGAGGATCCAGCCGAACATCACGAGCCCGACCGTCACGGCCTGCCAGATCCGGGCGCGAGGCTCGGGCCCTCGGCCCACGCCGAACACTCGCTCGATCAGCAGCAGGGTCCCGTGATAGGCGCCCCACGCCACGAACGTCCAGTTGGCGCCGTGCCACAGCCCAGTGATCAGGAAGACGGTCACGAGATTCCGGCACGTGGCCAGGGCGGAGCCGCGATTGCCACCGAGCGGGATGTACAGGTAGTCCCGGAACCAGCGTGACAGCGACATATGCCAGCGCCGCCAGAACTCGGTGATCGAGCGCGAGGCATAGGGCCGCGCGAAGTTCTCGGGGAAGTGGAAGCCGAACATCAACGCCAGCCCGATGGCCATGTCCGAGTAGCCACTGAAGTCGAAATACAGCTGGACCGTGTAGGCCACCACGCCCAGCAGCGCGGGGCCGGTGGAGAGGTCGCCGGTGGGCGTGCCGAACGCGGCATTCGCGATCGGGGCGACGGTGTCGGCGACGATGACCTTCTTGCCGAGGCCCAGGGCGAAGCGGTACACGCCCGCGGCGAAGGCATCGAGCGTCTCCCGACGATCGAGGAACTGGTCGCGAATCTCGTGGAACCGGATGATCGGGCCCGCGATCAGCTGCGGGAAGAACGCGATGTACAGCCCGAAGTCGATGGGTGACAGGAGGTTCCGGGCCGTTCGGCGATAGACGTCGATCAGGTAGCTCAGGGCGTGGAACGTGAAGAACGAGATGCCGATCGGCAGGACAACGGGAATCCAGGGGATGCTCGGCACGCCCGCCGCACCGAGCATGGCGTTCCAGCTGGCGACGCCGAAGTTCGAGTACTTGAACCAGGCCAGCAGCGCGACGTTGGCGAAGGCCCCAAGCGCCAGCCACCGACGGGCGACGTCGGGACGTTCGTGATCCATGGCCCGCTCGATCCGGCGGCCGATCAGGTAGTTCCCGGCGATGGAGCCGATCAGGGCGAGGACGAAGCCGCCGGCGCCCCAGGTGTAGAAGAACAGGCTCGCGAGCAGGAGCAGCCCGTTCCTGCCCACCCTCGGCAGGAGCCGGTAGAGGACGATGACGGCGGGCAGGAAGAAGAACACGAAGGTCGGCGCCGAGAAGACCACTGCAATCTCATCATACGGGCGGCCGCGCGCATCTCAGTCGTCTGACGACCCTGGCCGTCTGCGCCTCAGTGCCGCGTCCCGTCGCTCGGCCGACCCGGCTCCCTCATGCCGCGAAGGACGGGCGCCATCCGCAGCGCGGCCCGCGCGCGATGCGAGATGGCGTGCTTCTCGGCCGCGCTGTACTGGCCGAAGGTCCGGCCGCCCGGCGGCTCCGCGGATGGCTCGAAGATGGGGTCGTAGCCGAAGCCGCCGCTCCCGCGCGGCTCGGTCGCGATCCGGCCGCGCGACGTGCCGCGGCGGGTCACGATCCGGAGGCCGGCCGGCGCGCCGAGGTCGGGCACCGCGAGAGCGAGGACGCAGACATATCGCGCACCGCGCCGCTCCGCTCCCAGCCCGGCCAGCTCGCCGAGCAATTTGCGGTTGTTGTCGTCGTCCGTGGCGTGCTCGCCGGCATAGCGCCGGGTCCGGACGCCCGGCCGCCCGCCCAGGGCCTCGACCTCGATCCCCGAATCGTCCGCGAGGCTCGGCAGGCCCGTGGCCCGGGCTGCGTGGCGGGCCTTGATGCGGGCGTTGGTCTCGAACGTCTCGCCATCCTCGGTCGGCTCGCCCGCGACGCCCAGGTCGTCGAGCGAGACCAGCTCGAGGTCCGGCACGGCCAGGAGCTCGCGGAGCTCCCGGAGCTTGTGCGCCGAGTGCGTCGCGACCACCACACGCCGGCGCGTGGATCCGGCGGCCGCCGGCTGGGACGAGCCCAAGCTCAGGGACGGACGGTCGC
Organism: Candidatus Limnocylindrales bacterium; assembly: GCA_036493155.1. Taxonomy (GTDB): domain Bacteria; phylum Chloroflexota; class Limnocylindria; order Limnocylindrales; family CSP1-4; genus UBA5189. The sequence continues at coordinate 22,896 of DASXQE010000106.1, forward strand.
GAGGGCCGCGGCCTGGGCCTCGAACAGCTGCGCCAAGCCGACGTTCGCCAGGTCCAGCAGCGCATCGATCCGGGCGCGATCGAAGGGCGTGCCCTCGGCGGTGCCCTGCAGCTCGATGTAGGTCCCGGCGTCCGTGCCGACGACGTTCATGTCGACCGCGGCGTGGGAGTCCTCCGAGTAGTCGAGGTCCAGCATCGTCGTGCCCTCGATGACCCCGACCGAGACGGCCGCGACCTTGCCGACGAGGAACCGCTCGAGGCCATGGGTCATGAGGGCCGCGGCCAGGGCCACGTAGCCACCGGTGATCGATGCGCAGCGCGTGCCGCCGTCGGCCTGGAGGACGTCGCAGTCGAGCGTGATCGTGCGTTCTCCGATCCGGGCGAGATCGACGACGCCGCGCAGGGATCGGCCGATGAGGCGCTGGATCTCGTGCGTCCGGCCACCCAGCCGGCCCTTCACCGCCTCGCGATCGGAGCGCTCGGCGGTGGCCCGCGGGAGCATCGAGTACTCCGCGGTGACCCAACCCGTCCCCTTGCCGCGAAGGTGCGGCGGCACGCGCTCGGCGATGGTGGCGGCACACAGGACCTCGGTGTCGCCGACCCGGATGCGGCACGAGCCTTCGGCCCATTTCTGGACGCCGAGGGTGAAGGTCACGGGCCGCAGGTCCGATGGGCCGCGGCCGTCGTTGCGGGCGGTCGTGGGCGGATTGCCGATGCTCATCGCGCGGGTGCCTCCTTCGGGTCGGGATCGTTGCGGGCCTCGCGCTCGTGGACCTTGGCAGCATCCCAGAGCTCGTCGAGCGCCGCAAAGTCCAGGTCGCGCATCGCCACGCCGCGCTCGGCCACGAGCCGTTCGACGTGCCCGAAGCGGCTCCGGAACTTCCGGTTGGCCGCGCGCAGGGCAGCCTCGGACTCGATTCCCAGCCGCCGCCCGACGTTGACCATGACGAGCAGCAGGTCACCGAACTCCTCGGTCCGCTCGGCGGCGTCACGGGCTGCCGCCAGCTCGGCCAGCTCCTCGGCAACCTTGTCCAGGACGCCATCGATGTCGGGCCAGTCGTAGCCCAGGGCGGCGGCTCGCTCCTGCATCTCCTGGCTCGCCGCCAGGGCCGGCAGGCCGGCGCTGATCCCGTCCAGCGCGCCGCGCGGACCACCAGCGGGGTCCGAGTCGGCCCGCTCGCCGGCCTTGATCTGCTCCCACTGGCGCGTGACGTCGGCCGCGGTCCGGGCTTCGGCCTCGCCGAAGACGTGGGGGTGGCGGCGGACGATCTTGCGGGCGAGGTGGGCCTCGACCTCGCTCAGGTCGAAGACGCCAGCCTCGGCCGCGAGCTGGGCATGCAGCACGACCTGCAGCAGCAGGTCCCCAAGCTCGCCCGCGAGCTCCGGCGTCGCGCCTGCCTCGAGCGCGTCGTAGACCTCGTAGGCCTCCTCGAGGAGGTGCTTCCGGAGCGACTGGTGGGTCTGCTCGCGGTCCCACGGACAGCCGTCGGGCCGGCGCAGGCGGGCGCTGATCGCGGCCATCGTCCACGCGCCACCGAAGGCCAGCTCCACGGGCAGGGGCGCGACCGCGATCCCGGCGGCGAGGTCGGCCGGCTCGAGCGCGGCGACGGTCGTCGCTCCGGCCTCGGCCACGCTCGTGGCTCGGGCGTCGGCCGCGCCGTTGGCGGCGGCGCGGTTGGCCGCCCCCCCGGTGGCCTGCGCGTCGCCGCGGAGCACGAGGACCGGCTGGTCGCCCGGGTAGAGCCGCGCCAGGACGTCGAGTGGTCCGGCTTCGGGGTGGGCATGCCGGCCGGGCACGGGCGGGAGCGCCGCCTCGCCGTCGGACGGCAGGATCACGAGCAATCGCGATGGCTCGACCGGGAACCCGGCCAGGCCGTTGGCCGGAACGACCTGCACGCCCGCCCGCGGGTCGAGCGACCAGCGCCGCTGCGCCGCGCCGACGAGCCGCTCGAGCATGGCCGGAGCTAGGCCGTGGCCGAGCCGGTCAGGGACGGGTCGCGGGTGATGGTCGCGGCCGACTTCTTGAGGGCGTACCAGTTCGAGAAGCCCGAGTCCTTGAACGCCTGGATCTGCTTCGCGTCCGGCGTCCGGGTGGCCTCCTCGAGGACCTTGTAGAGGTACAGGCCCTCGTTCTGCACCGTGACCACGTCGGAGACCGAGCCGACGGGCGTCTCGAAGATGGCGCCCTCCTTGATGTCGCCGAGCTGGCCCTGGACCACCCAGCCGATGTCGCCGCCATCCTTGGCCTCGGCCCCGAGGCTGTTGTCACGGGCGAGCTGCGAGAAGTCGATGCCGGCGTCGGCACGGGTCTTGAGGTCGTCCATCCAGGCCCCGTCGCCATCGCCGTAGGGATGGACGAACTGGACGACGTACCAGCCCGATTCGGTCTGGATGGGCGGCAGGATCTCGCCGTTCTGGAGGCCCTTGGCGAAGACGGCGTCCTCGACGGCCTTGGGCATCGGGTAGGTCGTGTCGATGTAGCCGACCTTGCCGCCATTGGCCGCGGAGGTCTTGTCGTCCGACTGCGTCCGGGCGAAGGTGTCGAACTTCTCGGGATCGAGCTGCAGCTCCTTGTAGGCCGCGAGCGCATTGGCCTTGGCCGTGGCCCACGCCGGATCGTCGGCGGGGACCTTCGGCGCGCCGGCCATGTCGTGGTTCGGGGCGAACACGATCTGGCGGATCTTGATGCTGTCGGCCGAGGCCTGGCTGTCCGGCAGGAAGATCTGCAGGACGTGGCGCTGCTTGCTCGGCTGCGAGAGGTCGGCCACGACCTTGTCGCTGAGCTTGTTCTGGATGACGTCGGCCTTGACCGCGGCGCGGTAGTCGTCGAGCTTGATCGGGTAGTCGGTGATCTTCGTCTGGAAGGCCTGGTCGACGTCCTTCGCGGCGATGTCCGTGGCCCGACCGACCCGGTAGATGCCGTCGTCGCCGAGGACGGGGTCGGTCGGCGTGTTCTGCGCGGCCGCGAAGACGGCATCCATGAAGGCCTGGTCGTAGCTGGTCTTGTCCTTGGGCAGCCAGCCGAGGTCGCCGGCCTGGGCGGCCGTGGTGTCGGTCGAGGTCGTCTTGGCGACGTCCTCCCAGGCCTTGCCGCCCTTGATCTGGTCGGCGGCGTCCTGGCACTTGGCCTTGGCCGCGGCCTTGGTGGCGTCACTGACCTGGCCGGTGTTCGGGTCGACGCCGGGCTCGCACGCGATCAGCCAGACGTGGCGCTCCTCGTCGATCGTCGCCTCGGTCGCCAGCTCGGCATCGATGTCCGCGTCGGTGACGGGCGCGACGCCCTCCTGGGCGGCGAGCGAGGTCTGGAGCTTGATGTCGATGAGCCGCTCGAGGGCGATGCTCTGGACGTCCGTCTGGCGCTGCTGGAGGTACGACAGCTGCGACTGGGCATCGGCCTGGCTGACGTGGCCCTGGGCCAGGAGGTCGCGGATGCGCTGCTGCGTGTAGGTGATCCGGAAGTTCTCGATGTCCTCGCGGGCGCGCAGGTCGTCGCGGGTGATGACCTGGCCGTCGACGGTGGCCGCGGTGCCCCAGTGGTCGGAGTAGTAGCTCCAGCCCGCGTAGCCGATGAGGATCACGATCGCGACGACGATGGCGAGGACGAAGCCGCCGTTGATGAGCGCGCTGCGGCGCTCGTCGGAGTCCCAGCCCGCGCGGCTCGGTCGCTTCGCGACGGGCCTGGCTCTGAACGTCATGGTGGTGAAACGAAGCCTCGACGAATGGGGAGGGTCAGCCGCCCGCGATCCGCGAGTCGGGAGTCTGCGGGGCGCGCGGAATGGTACAGCACAACCACATGAGAACCGGGCGGCCGGACGGTCGCCCACGGCCTAGCATCCGCCCGTGGCGACGGGCGCTCGCTTCGTGGCGTATGCCGGCAACCTCGAGGACGTCCTCCTGTGGCGCGCCCTGCGCGACGTCGAGGCCGGCTTCTGGATCGACGTCGGCGCCTACGCGCCGGTCAACGGCTCCACGACCCGGGCGTTCAGCGAGCGCGGCTGGCGCGGCATCAACATCGAGCCCAATCCGGCGCTGTTCGACCGCTTCCCCGCGGCGCGGCCGCGTGACGTCAACCTCAACGTCGCCGCCGGCGCGGCCGATGGCGAGCTGACCTTCCACGTCGCCCAGCGGACGGGCCTCTCGACGCTGGATGCTGCCCAGGCCAGGCGGCTCAGCGACGATGGCATCGCCACGGTTCCGCAGGTCGTGCCCGTCCGGTCCCTGGACTCCATCTGGGAGGCGCACGTCCCACCGGACCAGCCGGTCCACTTCCTGAAGATCGACGTCGAGGGCTACGAGGCCAGCGTCGTCGCCGGCAACGACTGGGAGCGGCACCGGCCCTGGATCGCGGTCATCGAGGCGACCCGCCCGCTCACGACCGAACCGAGCCACGAGGCCTGGGAGGGCCCACTCCTGGCCGCCCGCTACGACCTCGCCCACGAGGACGGCCTCAACCGCTTCTACGTCGCCCGCGAGCACGCCGAGCTGCTGCCGGCCCTGCGGTTGCCGCCGAACGTGTTCGATGCGTTCGTGACGCACCACGAGCTGCGCGCCATCGAGCGGGCCGCTCGCCTCGAGGCCCAGGTCGCCGCGATGCGGGCGAGCGCGTCGTGGCGGCTCACGCGACCACTCCGCGCAGTGGGCCGGGTCGCCCATCGGCTGTCGCGCCGGCTGCCGCGCGGTTGACGCGGGCCTCAGCCGAGGCGGGACCGCAGCTCGGTGGCGAAGGCTCGCGACACGCTCGCGGGATCGCGCCCCTCGAGCGTCGCGCTGGCAGCTGCGCGGGCCTCCGGCGTGGCCATGGCGCGCGCGTCGCGGAGCGCGTCCGCCAGGCCATCAGGCGTCTTCGGATCGTAGGTCCGGCCCGCGCCCGGTCCGAGCGCGTCGGCCAGGCCCGTCCCCGTCGGCACGATGGCGGGCAGCCCGAAGGTCTGGGCCAGCGCCAGCGCGCCGCTGTTGAGGCCCTCGAGGTACGGGAAGACTGCGACGTCGGCCGAGCGCAGGAACACCTGGACGTCGATCCCCGGGACCTTGCGCGGATCGACGATCACGCCGGGCGTCTGCCGGGCGCGCTCGAGGAGCGCGGCGACCCCGGGCTCGTCGGTGGCCGGCCCGGCGATCACGAGGCGACGGCCCTCGGCCCCGATCGCGGCCCAGGCAGCGAGCAGCCGGTCGAGGCCCTTGTACGGCCGGATCGCTCCGAGGGCCACGACGACCAGCTCGTCGCGCCCGAGGCGAAGGCGCTGGCGTGCCTCCCGCCGCGAGACGGTATCCGGGTAGGCGCCGGCGTAGCTCGGGTGCGAGACGTGGAACACCCGCTCGGGCGGCAGCTCGAAGTAGGGCCGGACCAGCTCCGAGGTTCGCTCGGTCAGGACGTGGATCGCGGCGGCTCGCTCGGCGATCGCGGCGCACAGCCGCGCCTCCTCGTCGCGGAACCTGGCTTCGTGGGGCAACACGTTGTGGATGGTCCAGGCGAGGCGCCCGCCGCTGGCGAGATACCGGTCGAGGCGCCGGACGAAGCGCCCGCGCTCGCTCGCGGCCAGGCTCGCCGAGGTCGCCGCGCGCAGCACCGGATGCAGCCAGTGGAGATGGAGCAGCGTCTGGGTGGCGCCCGCCTGCAGCAGCTCGAGCTCATCCAGCTGCATTTCGGCCCGAAGGCCAACGGGCACGATCCCGAGGTCCAGGGCCTGGTCGTACAGCAGCGACTGGAAGGGATTGTTCGTGACGGTCGGGTAGTAGCCGAGGACGAACGGCGTGCCGGCGTCCGGTGCCGCGACGGCGAGGCCCGCGTAGGCATCAGCCAGGAGGGACCCCTTGGCCGGCAGCTTGGGATCGGCGCGGGCGATCGCGCCGGGGGCCGGGTCCGGGCGGGCCTTCCGCGGACCTGGCGGGCGCACGGGCGCGCCGGTCACGAGGCCGCGAGCCGAGCGCAGCAGCAGCCGGAGGGCCTCCCGCCGTGGCATCGGCTCAGGATACGGTCGGGCGCGAGGGCGACGCGCCGGCGACCGCGGGTCGCACGACCTGGTCCACGAACCGGGCCGTCGCGTGGCCATCGGCGACGTCGAAGCTCCGGGCCGCGAACTGCCGGACCCGCTCGACATCGAAGGGCCCGGACCGGAGCCACGCCGCGAGCGCGGCGGTGGTCCCGAAGGCGGGGCCCGGCAGGTCCTCCGGGAAGCGCAGGTAGAAGCCTCGCTCGTCTTCGTAGGCGGCGCGGTCCGGGGTCAGGAATGCGATCGGACGGCCGAGCAGGGCAAATTCGTAGATGGCGCTCGAGTAGTCGGTGACGAGGACGTCGCTGACGAGCAGCAGCTCGTTGAGCTCCGGCCAGCCCGAGACATCGATCACGAAGCCCGCGTTCGATCCGCCCTCGCCGGGATCGGCCGGTCCGTGGCCGGCCCGGGAGCCGGCCCCGTGGGGTTCGGTTCCGGCCTCGCCGGCGCTGAGGCGCGTGGTCACGAACGGATGGGCCCGCACCAGCAGCACGTGATCAGGCGCGAGGGCGGTCCGCATGACCTCGATGTCCAGATCGAGCGGCGAGCGCGCCTCGGTGATGCGGCGGCCGCGGAAGGTCGGGGCGTAGAGCACGACCCGCTTGCCCGCAGGCAAGCGGTAGCGGGCGCGGACGCGCGCCTCGGCCGCCGCGCGCGCGACCGGATCCACCAGGACATCGGTCCGGGGGATGCCAAGTCGGGCCGTGAACCGCTCGAGGGGCTGGCGAAAGGCCTCGGCATAGAAGGGGGCAAAGCGCTCCGCAGACACGAGGCAGAGGTCGTAGTTGGCGTGAATCGGATAGGCCGCGAGGCTCGCGTCGTCGGCGCCGAAGCCCTTGTCGGCCACGCTGTAGCCGAAGCGCTTGAACGCGCCGCAGGCATGCCAGGCCTGCACGGCCCGAGTGCCGGGCCGCTTGCGGATGACCTCCAACGGGAAGAAGTAGTCGTCGACCACGACCAGGCTCGCGCGGGCGAGCTGCCAGCCGGCGGCAAGCGCGTCGCCGGCCGCGAGGAGGGCCCCGCTCAGGCCCGGCCGGACCCGATGCGCCAGCGCGACCACATCGGCGCCGGGCAGGTCGCGGTCGATGCCCGCCTGAATGGCCGCGAGATTGCCCTCCAGCCGGTCGGCATGGGCAGTCGCGAGGAGGACGCGGGGCCGGAGCGGCCAGAGCCGGCCGATCGCGAACGCGGCGCGGACCAGCGCGGCCCGCGCCGTGGTCAGGCGACGCCGCACGATCGAGCCATCCGGCGCGATGGTACGTGGCCGCTCCGTCGCTCCGGTGCTGATCGCTCGGCGATCCGGGTGGGACGAGCGGCCGCCGCGACCTATCCTCTGCGCCGATGCGGATCCACGCCCTCGTCCTGGCCGGCGGCTCCGGCGACCGCTTCGGTGCCGAGATGCCGAAGCAGTTCGTGCGCCTCGCCGGCGAGCCGATCCTCGCGCGGACCGTTCGCGCCATCGCCGCGGCTGGCATCGACCATCTGGTCGTCGTCGCCCATCCCAGCTGGGTCAGGGAGACCGAGGAGCTCGTCGGGCAGCTCGAGGTCGGGGTGCCGTGCGCTGTGGTCGCAGGTGGCGTGACCCGCAACGAGAGCGCCCGCAACGGCCTCGCCCGCCTCGAGGCCGACGACGACGACATCGTCCTGATCCACGACGCGGTCCGGCCGCTCGTGCCGCGCGAGGTGATCCTGCGCTCGATCGAGCCGATCCTCTCCGGTCGAGCCGATGCCACCGACACCGTCATCCCCAGCGCCGACACGCTGGTCGTCGTCGAGGGTGACGCGGTCGTGGAGATCCCGGAGCGAGCCCGGTTCCGGCGCGGCCAGACGCCGCAGACGTTCCGGATGGCGGTCATCCGGCGGGCCTACGAGGCGGCCGCGGCGGCGGGGGACCTCCAGGCGACCGACGACTGCACGCTCGTCCTGCGCCACGTGCCGGGCGTCCGACTCGTGGCCGTGCCGGGCGACGAGGTCAACCTCAAGATCACGACGCGGACGGACATGGTCCTGGCCGACCGGATGATCCAGATGCGGACGCTCTCGCCGGGCAGCGCCGACCCGGAACCCACGCGCTCGCTGCGGGGCGCGGGCCTGTACGTGGTCGGCGGCACCGATGGGATCGGGCAGGCGATCGCCCGCGAGGCCGAGCGCTCCGGGGCGCGCGTGAAGGTTGACGGCCGCCGGACCGGCCTCGACGTCCGGGACTACGCCGCGGTCGAGGCGCACGTCCGGGCCGCCGCGGCGGAGCTCGGCGGCCTCGACCACGTGGTGTGCTCCGCGGGCGTCATGCGCGTCGGGCCATCGGTCGCGACCGACCCCGCTGCGCTGGCCGAGGTCATCGACGTCAACGTCAAGGGCACCCTCAACGTCGCCCGAGCCGCGCATCCCTACCTCCGCGAGCGGGCGGGCAGCTTCACGGTCTTCGCCTCGAGCTCCTTCACGCTGGGCCGGCCCAACTACGTCGCCTACTCGGGCAGCAAGGCCGCGGTGGTCAACATCGCCCAGGGCCTGGCCGAGGAGTGGGCCGCCGACGGGATCCGTGTCAACGCCGTCAGCCCGGAGCGGACCGACACGCCGATGCGTCGCTCGGCGTTCCCGGACGAGTCACGGCTGGGGATGCTCCAGCCGCGGGACGTCGCGCTGGCGACCCTCCGCCTGGTCCTGTCCGACCTGACCGGCCAGGTCCTGGACGTCCGTCGACACGACGGCCTCGGAGCCGTCGTCGGGCCCGATCCGGACGCGGACGGCGGCCTGCCGCCCACGCCCCAACCGAAGGCCGACCGCCGGCAGTGAACCGCCTCGAGTACCGGCTCGCGGCGGCGGTCCTGATGGTCCTCGGGTGGCTGTTCGACCGGCTGCCCGGCCATCCCCGGCGGGTCGTCATGGCCTCGCCGCGGAAGCCCCGGCTCGATGGCAACCTGGCTGCCCTCGATGCGGCGATCCGCCGCCTCCGGCCCGGCATCGAGGTGGTCCGGCTGGCCGAGATGTACGGCTACGGGCTCGGCGGCAAGCTGGCCTACGCGGCCCGCATGGTCCGGGCGATGTATCACCTCCGCACCGCCGGCCTGGTGGTGCTCGACAACGCCTGGCTGCCGGTCCACGTCGCGCCCCATCCGGCCCGGACGACGGTCGTCCAGGTGTGGCACGCGGCCGGCGCCCTGAAGCGCTTCGGCTACGACACGGTCGAGCCGCCGGCGGAGCCGGAGCGGACGTTCCTGCATCGCCACTACGACTGGGTGGTGACGAGTGGCGAGGCCTCCCGGGAGCCGTGGTCGCGGGCCCTCCGGACGCCGCTCGAGCGGGTCGTGCCGCTCGGGACCGCCCGGACCGACGTCTTCTTCGATGCCGCCGCGGTGGCGGCCATCCGGGAGCGCGTGCTGGCACGCCATCCCGCGCTGCGCGACCGCCGGGTCATCACGTACGCGCCGACGTTCCGGGGCCGCGGTCGCGGCAAGCGGCCGGCGGCGGGGCTCGATGCCGGACGCCTCCGCGCCGCGCTGGGACCTGGCGATGCGCTCGTCCTCAAGAGCCACCCGAACCTCGATCCGGGCCTCGTCGTGACGGCCGGCTTCGACGTCGTCGTCGATCCCGGCGACGACATGAACGAGCTGCTGCTGGCGTCCGACATCCTCATCACCGACTACTCGTCGTCGATCTTCGAGTGGGCCCTGCTGCGGCGCCCGCTCGTCCTGCTCGTCCCGGACCTGGCCGACTACGAGCGCGATCCCGGCCTGTACCTCGACTACCGGACCGAGATGCTCGGCACCCAGGTGACCGACACCGACGGGGTGATCGGAGCCATCCGCGAGGGCCGCTTCGACCTCGCGCCGTACGACGCCTTCATCGCGCGGCACCTGGGCGCCTCCGATGGCCACTCCGGCGAGCGCTGGGTGGAGCGCTTCCTGCCGCGTTGACCGGCGCTCGACGGCGCGACGCCGCCGACCGGTGCTCGACGGCGCGACGCCGACGAGCGGAGACCCGGCGCTAGACTCCGGCGCGATGCTCGAGCTGGTCGTCGCGACTGCCGCGCTGGGCGGCGCTGCGGCGCTCCTCGCCCTGGCCCTGCCGCCGCGCGGCGCGCTGCTGACGCTCGGCGCGACCGGCCTCTTCTTCCAGGCCCTGGTCGTCGCGACGATCGGCATAGCCGGGATCGGGCTGCAGACGCTCCACGGCGAGGCGCTCCTCGCCCTCGCGCTCGCGTGGCTGCTGGGCGCGGCGTTGATCGCGTGGCGAGCTGGCCGGCGGCCGGCCGCCCTGGCGGTCCGGCTGCGTGGCGGCGTGGCCGTGCTGCCGGCGATCCTGCGAGAGCCGGCCGTCGGCCTCGCGGCGCTGCTGATGCTCGCCACATTCGCGTGGCGGATCGTGCTGGCGCTGCGCCTCCCGATGGTCGACTACGACGGCTGGTCCTACCACCTGGTCTTCGGCGACGTCTGGATCCAGCACGACGCGCTGACGCTGGTCCCCCAGCGAATCTGGACCGCCGGCTTCCCCGCGGTCAGCGAGGTCCTCTCGACCTGGCTCATGGCCTTCAGCCACAGCGATGCGTTCGCCGGATTCACCACGATCATCCCCATCCCGCTCGGGATGGTCTCGGTCGCGGGGCTCGCACGGATGCTCGGCGCGGATCGTCGCTGGGCCCTCTTCGCTGGCCTGCTGTTCGGGTTCACACCGGCGCTGCTGGCGCTCGCCGGGACGAGCTACGTCGACGCGTCATCGGTCGCGTTCTGCCTCGCGACGTGGTGGCTCGGGCTCCGGGTGATGCGCGGCGGCGAACCCTGGACCACGACCATGCTGCTCGGCCTCGCCGGCGGCCTGGCCATCGGCACGAAGGGCACGAACGCCCCGCTCACGGCGCCGATCCTCACGGCGGTCGGCGTGCTCCTGCTCATCCGCCTCCTCCGCTCCGGCACGCGCGGCGACGACGTGGGGCCCGAAGGCCCGCGTCGTGACGGCCTCCGCCGGCTGGTCGCCCTCGTCGTCCCGGTGCTCCTGTTCGGCGCGGTCTGGTACGTCAAGAACTGGCTCGCCTGGGGCAATCCGCTGTACCCCTTCGCGATCGGCCCGTGGGCCGGCCCGACGACCCTGGCGACGTTCTCCTTCGAGGTGCCACAGCTCGAGCACCTGCCCAGGATCCAGCAGATCGTCGAGTCCTGGGCGTGGGACTGGAAGCTGACCCGCTACGTCTACAACCTCCGGCCGGGAGGGATCGGCCGGGCGTGGTTCGCGATCGTGCCGTTCGGGGCGCTCGGGGTGTGGTGGCTGCTGCGCCACCGGCGCTGGGCCGCGCTGGTCTTCGTCGTCCTCGTCGGCGGGGCCACGCTCATGACGATGCCGATGCCGTGGTACGCCCGCGAGACGCTCTTCGTGCCGGCCCTGGGCGCGGCCCTCGCCGCCGGCGCCGCCACCGCATACGGCACGACGACCCTCCTGCGGCGGCGGGCGGCGACCGTCGTCAGCCTGGCGATCCTGGCCCTCGCGAGCATCTCGGTGGTGTACGTCAACGCCAAGCCGAACATCCAGGTGCTGGCGCCTGGCGGCACCCACCTCGCCTCGCCGGGCCAGTACGTCCGCTACGTCCTGGCCGACGGCGCGACGCGGGCCGACGTCAGCCTGCGCAAGGAGTGCGCCGGCTTCGACCAGATCCCCGCCGGGGCTCGCGTGGTGCCCGGCGGCTTCAACCTGCTGCACGGCGTCGTGGGGCCGAACCTGGACCGCGTCCTCACCGACCCGCCGACGTTCACGACCTCGCCGACGGCCGCTGACGTGATCACGTACATGCAGGCCACGCAGGCGAGCTGGATCGTGACCTCGACCGGCAGTGCCGTCGACAAGGCGCTCCAGGCCGCGACGCTGGTCCGCGGAGCGGGAGGCTTCACGGACCGCGGGGAGATTTGCCAGGGCGCCCACCTCTGGCAGCTCGGGCCGTGACGCGGGTCCTCCCCGACTCTCTCGCGACGCCAGCCAGGCGCGGCGTGGCCGCCGCTCGCCTCGGTCTCGACCTCGCGCCGCTGGCCCTGCGGCGACCGCGGCTGGCCGTGGAGCTGGCGCGCGCCAACCGCCGCGACCCGCGCGACCCGGCGATGATCCCGCTGCTCGACCGGGCCATCGCCGTGCGCCCGTCGCGCGTGCTCCGCCAGCGCCGCGCCGAGCTGCTCGCGACCGCGGGCGAGCTGTCGGCGGCGGCGGCAGCCTGGCGGGACCTGGGTGGCGCCCATCCGGGCGCGACGGTCGCACAGCGCGTCCGGGTACTCGAGGGACGCCTGCGCGAGACCGAGGTCGAGCCCGTGTGGCTGCCCGACCTCGGCCCCGAGGTCGAGCCGCTGGCCCCCGCCTCGAAGCGCCGGATCCTGCACGTCCTCAAGAGCGCGGCCCCGGAGCGCTGGTCGGGCTTCACGATCCGGACGCTCCAGGACCTGCGGGCCCAGCGCGAGGCCGGCCTCGACCCGGTCGTCGTCACCCAGCTGGGCTGGCCTCGCGAGGTCGGCGTCACCGAGGTCGAGCCACAGTCCACGTTCGAGGGCTTCCAGCAGTGGCACCTCGATCGCGGGCCCGCCTACCGCCCGCGCAGCCTCCCGCCCGACGTCGCCCTCCAGGACAATGCCGAGGCCTTCATGCCGGTGGTCCGCGAGGTCAGGCCGGCGATCCTCCATGTCCACTCCGGCTACCGCGGCGGCGAGCTCGTCCTGGCCGCGCTCGCGCTTCGGAAGCGCTTCGGCATCCCGGTGGTCTACGAGGTCCGCGGCCTGTTCGAGGCGGTCTGGTCCTCCGATCCGCGCTACAACGAATCGGCCGAGCTGTACCGGCGCCGGCTGGCCTTCGAGACGGAGGTGCTGCACGAGGTCGACGGCGCCTGCGTCATCTCCGAGGCGCTCCTCGAGGAGATCGTCGCCCGGGGCGTGGATCGCTCGAAGCTGACGCTCATCCCCAACGGCATCGACCCGAGCGCGCTCGACCGGGCCGAGCGTGATCCCGTGCTGCGCAGCCAGCTCGGTCTCGATGGCCGCCTCGTCGTCGGCTACCTCGGCAACCTCGACCACTGGCGTGAGGGCATCGACGTGCTGCTGCGCGCCCTCGCCGAGCTCCGGGCCCGCGGCCGCGAGGACGTCGCGGTCCTCGTCGTCGGCGACGGCACCCGGCGCGACGAGTGGGAGCGCCTCGCCCGGACGCTCGGCCTCGCCGATCGCGTTCGGTTCACGGGCCGCGTGCCCCACGAGCAGGTCGCCCAGTACTACAGCCAGATGGACCTCTTCGCCAATCCCCGGGTCGATGAGCGCGCCGCGCGGCTCATCACGCCGCTGAAGCCGTACGAGGCCATGGCGCTCGGGCTGCCGGTGCTGGTGAGCGACCTGCCCGCCTTGCGCGAGATCGTCGATCCGCCCCATCGCGGCGCGGTCGCGCCACCGGGCGACGCGGCCGGCCTGGCCGATGCGATCGCCCGGCTCCTGGACGACCCGGCCGAGCGTGCCCGCCTCGGCGAGGCCGGCCGCGACTGGGTCCGCCGCGAGCGGACCTGGGCGGCGAACGGCGCCCGCTATCGGGCCGCGTACGAGCGAATCCTCGGCCCGCTCGACTGACGGAACGCGCCCGCCCGGTGACGGGCGGCCCCCCAAGGCGGCTCGCGGGGAGGCGCGCCGGTATCCTCCCCCTGCCACATCACCACGGAGGACCCATGGCCAAGGACGGCCGCGTCGCGATCATCGGGTTGGGCTATGTCGGGCTGCCGCTGGCGATCGCGTTCGCCGAGGCCGGGCTCGAGGTCGAGGGCATCGACGTCGCCCCGGGCCGGGTGGCCGAGCTCAACGACCGCCACTCCCCGATCGACGACGTCTCCGACGAGCGGCTGAGCGCGGCGCTCGACGGCCGGCTCCGGGTCGTCGGGACGGCCGATGGCGACCCGGGTCGGGCCGACGCTGCGTTCGTGTGCGTGCCCACGCCGATCACCTCGACCAAGGACCCTGACCTGGGGCCCGTCGTGGGCGCCGCGGAGTACCTGGCGGAGCACCTGCGCTCGGGCCAGCTCATCGTCCTCCAGTCCACGACCTACCCGGGCACGACGATGGGCCCGTTCCGCGAGGTCCTGGAGCGCGGCGGCCTCGAGGCCGGCACCGACTTCGACCTCGCGTTCGCGCCGGAGCGGGTCAACCCGGGCGATCCCGCGAGCGCGAGCAAGACGACGCCGCGGCTCGTCGGCGGCATCACGCCCGCGGCCACGAGCCGCGCGGCGACGCTCCTCCGCAACGTCAACGACGTCGTCGTCGAGCTGTCGTCGCCCGACGCCGCCGAGATGGCCAAGCTCCTCGAGAACACGTTCCGCAACATCAACATCGCGTTCGTGAACAACCTGGCGCTGCTGTGCGAGCGGATGGGCCTCGACGTCTGGGAGGTCATCGACGCGGCGGCGACCAAGCCGTTCGGATTCATGCGCTTCACGCCCGGGCCGGGCGTCGGGGGCCACTGCATCCCGGTCGACCCGTACTACCTGTCGTGGCGGGCTCGGGAGTTCGACTTCACGGATCGCTTCATCGAGCTCGCCGGCGACATCAACTTCGGGATGCCGCGGCACGTGGCCGACCTCGTGGCCGAGGCGCTCAACGATCGCGGCCGGGCGATGAAGGGCTCGAAAATCGGGGTCCTCGGGGTGGCGTTCAAGCCGAATGTCCAGGATCCCCGCAACTCGCCCGCGTCAAGCGTCATCAGCGGCCTCGTGGCGCGCGGCGCCGAGGTCGCCATGCACGACCCCCATGTCGCGTCGTTCCGCGACGACGACGGCCGGACCTATGCCAGCCGCAGCCTCCACGACCTTCTCGCCTGGGCCGACGTGGTCGTGACCGTCACGGGCCACCGTGCGATCGACTGGGACGCCGTGTACGACCGGGCGGACCTCATCGTCGACACGGTCGACACCTCGACGGGGCGTGCGGTTCGACCGCGCCAGGTCCTGCGCCTGGGCGCCGGCTGGGTGGCCCGGGAGCCGCTGGCCACGACCGGGCGCTCGTAGGCGCCGGAGCCACGAGGTCCGGACCCGACGCCCTACGCCGCGCCGAGGCCCTCGAACAGCTCGCGGTAGCGCCGCCCGTTCGCGGCCCACGTCCGGTTCGCGAGGACCCACTCGCGGGCCTGCTGCCCCAGCCGCCGCCGGAGGGCCTCGTCGTCGAGCAGCCCGGCGATGATCGTCGCGAGGTCCTCGGCGTCCTCGGCACGGAAGGTCAGGCCGGTCTCGCCCGGCTGGACGATCTCGCGCAGCGCCGGCAGGTCGCTGACCACGACCGCTCGCTCGAGGGCCATGGCCTCGAACGGCTTCAGCGGCGTGACCAGCTGCGAGACCCGGTCGGCGGTTCGCGGCACGACGAACACGTCGATCAGCGAGTAGTAGCCG
The DNA here is from genome assembly GCA_036493155.1 of Candidatus Limnocylindrales bacterium. Classification (GTDB taxonomy): domain Bacteria; phylum Chloroflexota; class Limnocylindria; order Limnocylindrales; family CSP1-4; genus UBA5189. Next base: position 38,261 of record DASXQE010000106.1, read on the forward strand.
AGGACCTGGTCGTGAGCCACCCGGCCGGGCATGAGCAGCGTGCCGTCGTCGAGGCCGAGCTCGCGGGCCCGGACCTCGAGCGCCGCCCGATCCTTGCCGTCGCCGACGATCAGGACCCGCAGGGCTCGGCCCCGCGCGCGCAAGGCCGCCGCCGCCTCGAGCAGGTAGCGGATGCCCTCGTACGCGTTGAGGCTCGAGACGTAGCCCACGACCGGGACGCCCGGCTCGAGGCCGAGCTCGGCGGCCAGGCGCTCGTCCCGCGGGCCCGGCGTGAACGCCTCGACATCGACCGCGTTGGGGATGACCACGATCCGGTCGGCCGGCACGCCCCGCTCGACGATGGCGGCCTTCATGGTCTCCGACAGCGTCACGACGGCGTCCGACTCGCGCATGACGTGGGCCTCGATCTCGCGGGTCATCGTGTAGTGGTCCGTGGCGAGCGCCTCGTCCAACGAGTGCCACGGGTGCGAGGCCCAGGTCTCCTCCCAGAAGCCCCGCGCCTCATAGACGACCGGGATGCCCATCGGCCGTCCCAGGGCCAGGGCGATCTGCCCCTGGACGTGGTTCGACGCCGGTTGGAGCGCCGCCGGCCGGAGGCGCTGCAGCAGCGGAAGCGCCTGCTTGATGGTCTCGAGGATCGTCAGGTCCTGGCGCCCGCCCGATCCGAAGTTCGGCGCGATCCGGTAGTACGGCACGCCGTCGATGGTCTCCTCGGTCGGGGCGCCGAGGACGCCCTGGTTGCGCGGGAAGCCGGCCCGGGTGATGAAGCGCGGATCGAGGCCGGCGGCCTGCTGGCAATGGGCCACCGCCTGGCTGCGGATGTCGTAGCCGGACTGGTGGTAGGGCGGCGATGCAAAGACGATGTGGGCGATGCGGCCCTTGACCGCCGTGCCCCGGAGGCGTTCGAGGCGCTGCCGCACGCGCGGGCCCGGGTCGGGCTGCCACGCGGGATCGAGCGATCGCATGCGGCCCTCGGCCAGCTCGCGCAGCCGCCCGCCATCGTGGCTGCCCGCCGCCGAGGCGCCGGATGCCCGCTTGGCGGCCTCGCGGTAGTGCCCGGCGTCGTAGGCCAGCCGTGACCGGACCGACTCGAGGATCGCGGAGCGGTCGTCCGGGGCCCCGTCGACGATGTCCCGAGCGGCGGCGGCGAGACCGGCCTCGTACGTGAGCTGGGCCAATCGCCGCCGGGCGCTGGGGCTGGCGTGGCTCGACGTCGCGAGATCTCGGGCGAGCTGCCCGGCGGCCGCCGTGTCCCCGGTGGACCACCGCGCCACGAACGCCAGCTGCGGCAGGCGGCGATGGGCCCCGGGCCGGCGGACCAGTGCCTCGGCGACGCCGGCGACCGGCGCGGCCAGCGGCCGGCGGATGCTCGCCGGCGTGACCTGCGCCGCGCGGAACAGGACATGGGCCTTGTGGGTCCAGATGCGGTTGACGGTTCCGGCGGGATCGACGATGACGAGTCGCGCCAGGCGGGTGAGCTTGGGAGCGCGCGAGGGCACTCAGCGCGCCTCGGCTGGGGCAACCGCCATACTCGCTCGGCCGGTTCGGGGCACCGCCCCGACGGCGCTTGAGCGAGGAACCATGGCCGGGACCGTAGCACACGTCGTCGGAGCGAGGCCCAACTTCATGAAGGCCGCTCCGGTCATGCGCGCGCTCGCGGCCCGCGGCGTCGACCAGCGCCTGATCCACACCGGCCAGCACTACGACGACGCGATGTCGGCGGTCTTCTTCCGCGACCTCGACCTTCCGGCGCCGGACCTCAACCTGGGCGTCGGCTCCGGGAGCCACGCGGCCCAGACCGCGGCCCTGCTCGTGGCCCTGGAGCGCGCCTTCACCGACCTCCGGCCGGCGCTCGCGGTCGTCTACGGCGACGTCAACTCGTCGCTCGCGGCCGCGCTCGTCGCGTCGAAGATCGGGCTGCCCCTGGCCCACGTCGAGGCCGGCCTCCGGAGCTTCGACGATTCGATGCCCGAGGAGGTCAACCGCCGGGTGACCGACCTGCTGTCGGAGCGGCTGTACGTCACCAGCCCGGAGGGCGTGACCAACCTCGACGCGGTCGGCATCCGCGGGTCCGGCGTCGTGCTGGTGGGCAACCCGATGATCGACACGCTGCTGGCCAACCTCGAGCGGTTCGATGCGCCGGCGATGCGCGAGCGCCAGGACCTGCCCGAGCGCTACGCCGTCGGGACGCTCCACCGTCCGTCGAACGTCGACGACCCGGCGCGCGCCGCGGAGGTCGTGGCGATGCTCGCCGCCGTGGCCGCGCGCATCCCGCTCGTCCTGCCGCTCCACCCGCGCGGCCGGCCCGTGCTCGAGGCTGCTGGCCTCGGCGCCATCGACCCGGCGCGCCTCCGGGTCATCGAGCCGCTCGGCTACATCGACTTCCTGTCGCTCGTGCGGGGCGCCACCCTCGTCCTGACCGACTCCGGCGGGATCCAGGAGGAGACCACGATCCTCGGGGTCCCGTGCCTGACGCTGCGCCCCAACACCGAGCGGCCCATCACGATCACCCACGGCACGAACCGGCTCGTTGAGCCGGAGCAGGTCGTGCCCGCCGTCGAGGCGATCCTTGCCGGGCAGGTGCCGCGGCCGGCCGAGGGCCCGCCGCTGTGGGATGGCCACGCCGGCGACCGGATCGCGGCCGACATCAGCGCCTGGCTGGCCCCTCGGCCCTAGGGTCGGGGAGGTCCGCGGCGCCGGCGGCCAGGACGGACTGCGCGCCGGCGGGAAGCGGCGCGCCGTCGGCTAGGGGCGCGCCTCCGCGGGCTTGCCGAGCGCGCGGTAGCGGAGGCCCGCGGCTCGGACGGCGTCGGGCGCCAGGATCCGGCGGGTGTCGTAGACCAGGTCACCCCGCATCGCCGCCTTGATCGCCGCCCAGTCCAGCTCGGCGAAGGCCGGCCACTCGGTGGCCACGACGACGGCATCGACTCCGGCGGCCGCTGCCACCGCCGACGGCGCCACCGCGAGGTCCGCGTCGGCGCGGGCGGCCGCCTCGTTCGCGACCGGATCGAACCCGATCACCGTGGCGCCCGCGGCCCGCAGCTCCGCGGCGAGGGCCAACCCGGGCGAGTGGCGGACGTCGTCGGTGTTGGCCTTGAACGCGAGGCCCAGGAGGGCCACGCGCGCGCCGTCCAGGCCGGCGGGCAGGAGCGACCCGACGGTCGCGACGAGCTGGGCCTGGTGGGTCCGGTTGGACGGCCACACGGCCTGGAGGATGGGCGCCTCCAGGTCGCGGGAGCCGGCCTCGACGGCGATCGCCGCGGCCTGCTCGGGCAGGCATGAGCCGCCGAAGCCCGGCCCGGAATCCAGGAACGACCGGCCGATGCGCGGGTCCATCCCGATCCCGTCCGCGACGACGCTCACGTCGGCCCCGATCGCGTCGGCGAGCCGGGCCAGCTCATCCGCGAACGCGACCTTCAGTCCGAGGTAGACGTTCGAGGCGAGCTTGAGCAGCACCACGGAGCGCGCGTCGGCAAGGACCAGGGGCGCTCCGAGGGGCGCGTACAGCTCGGCGAACGCCCCGGCAGCCTCGCGATCCGATTCCCGCAGGTAGCCGATCACGACCCGCGACGGCGCCGCGAAGTCGGCCAGCGCCCGGCCCTCGCGCATGAACTCCGGGTTCACGATGACCGGGCGGCCCGGCGCCGCGCCGCTGGCGTCGGTCGCGCCGCCCGCGGCGGTCGCGGCGGTCGCGGCGTTCGCGCGCTTCCCGGGCGCGGCGGTCGCCGCCTCGAGCCGGTCGGGACCGTGGAGCGGCAGGGTCGAGCGGACCACGATCGGGACGTGGGCCGGCAACGAGACGGCCAGCGACCCGACCACCGCCTCGACGATGCTCGTGTCGAGCAGCCCGTCCGAGCCCGCGGGCGTCGGCACGCAGACGATGGCGGCGCTCGTGCCCCGTGGTGGCTCGGGCTCGGTCGTGAAGGCGAGGGTCCCGGCGGCGACGCCGGCGGCAATCGCGCCGTCCATGCCCGCCTCGAGGATCGGCGAGCGCCCGGCTGCCAGGGTCGCCACGCGAGCGACATCGATGTCGTGGACGGTGACGCGGTGGCCGAGCTGGCTGAAGCCCACGGCCGTGGTCAGGCCGACGTATCCGGCACCGACCACGAACAGCTCCACGCGTCCCTCCTGGCTCGGGCGGTGACGATCCGACGGCTGGCGGACGCGCGCCGTCGGCGGCAGCGTATCGTGCTCCGTCGATGCCGGACGTCTCGGTGCTCGTGCCCTGCTGGAACGCCGCGCAGGCGATCGAGCGGGCGATCGCCTCGGTCCTCGAGGCCACCTCGCTCGACCTCGAGGTCGTCGTGGTCGACGACGCCTCGACGGACGGGACGGCGGACATCGTCGATCGGCTCGCGGCATCGGATCCCCGGATCGTGCTCGTCCGCCAGCCCGTGAATGGCGGCGTGTCGGCGGCTCGGAATGCCGGGCTCGAGCACGTCCGCGGCACGTGGCTGACCCTGCTCGATGCCGACGACCGCTTCCTGACCGGCGGCCTGGCGGCGCTCCATCGGGCCGCCATCGCGACCGACGCGCTGGCGGTCGTGGGCCAGCAGGTCTGGTCGAACGGCCGCCGCCACTGGATCGGACCGCTGTACGACCAGCCCGACATCCGGACCCCGCGCCGGACGTCGATCGCGGCATCGCCGGGCCTCCTGTACCACGCCTCGCCGCACGCGAAGCTGTTCCATCGCTCGGTCGTCGATGGGCTGCGCTTCGAGGGCCGGGTCCTCGGCGACCAGCCATGGGTCGTCCGCGGCCTGCTGCGAGCCGGCGAGCGGCTGGAGGTCATCGGCGACGAGGTCTACGAATGGATCCGAACCTCGCCACCGGGTGCCGGGCCGTCGATCACCGCGGCGACGCGAGCCTCCACGGCGCGCGGCGTCGAGGCCGCCGGGGTCGCCGCGCGGGCCCACGCCGAGGTCTCGGCCGAGGCAATCGCCACGCTGGGCCCGGGGGCGGCCGCGGATCGGGTCAGCACGGCGTACGCCGAGCGATTGCTGCGGTCCGACCTGGCCGCCCACGTCGATCGTGCGCTCAGCCGCCGGGATCCCACGATCGGGGCGCTCTTCGGCGCGATCCAGGCCTTCCTCGCGGGATTGCCGCCCGGCACGCTCGCGACATCGGACGTGCTCGCTCGCGACGTGGTCCTGCCGCCGCTGCGACGCTGGCCCGCGCTCGCCCCGCCGGCGCGCCCGGCGTTCTGGGCCCTCGTGGCGACGGCCCTGGCCATCCAGCCCGACCTGGCCCGCCATGCCGGAGCGCCAGTGGCGGCTCGGGCCCTGGACCGCGCGCTGCGCTCGAGCGGGCCGGCCCGGACCGCGGCGATCGCCGTCCTCATGGCCCTCGGTCTCGCCGGCCTGCCGCGCCTCGCCCCGCGCGCCGCCGCGGCCCTGCGGCGACGCCTGTAGCGGCTCGCCCGGCCGCCGCTGCTACCCTTCCGCGCGATGTTCGAACAGGCCCGCCACGGGGTGTCCCGCGAGGTATCGGGCACCGCGGGCCCGCTCACGATGCTCCGGGAGGCCATCGGCGAGGCGCTCTCCCGCCGGCGCCTGGTGCGCTACCTCGTTGCCGCCGACATGAAGAAGCGCGGCTCGGACACGCTCCTCGGCAACCTCTGGTGGATCCTGGATCCGCTCCTCCAGATGACCGTCTACGTCATCTTCGTAACGATCATCTCGAACCGGAAGCAGATCGACTACCCGCTGTTCATCTTCGCCGCGATCCTGCCCTGGAAGTGGTACCAGGCGGTCGTCACCGACGCCTGTTCGGCGGTCGTCAGCCAGGCGGGCCTGATCCGCCAGATCGCGTTCCCGAAGATCGTCCTGCCGATCGCCGTGACGACGGCCAACACCGTTGGCTTCGTGTGGGGCCTGATCCCGCTGTTCGGCCTGATGCTGTTCTACGTCGACCGCATCACGCCGATGCTGCTGTGGATCCCGGTGATCGCCGCGGTCCAGTACGTCTTCTCGATCGCATCGGCGATCTTCTTCGCCGCCGCCAACGTCTTCTTCCGGGACCTCGGCAACGTCGTGGGCCACGCCCTCCGGCTGTGGTGGTTCCTGTCGCCGGGCCTGTACGCGATCGATCACCTGGACCAGGACGTCGGCTTCGTCCGCGACCACCACTGGGTCCAGGTCGTCGCCAACCTCAATCCCTTCGCCGTGCTGTTCACGGCCTACCGCAACGTCATCTACGGCGGCTCCGACGGGCTCACGCCGCCGCTGCCGCCCGATCTCCTCAGCCTCGCGATCCTGCTGGTGGTGAGCGTCGGGCTGATCGGCCTCGCGACGATCGTCTTCAAGCGCGCCGAGCCCGAGTTCGCGAAGGTCCTGTGAGCGGCAACGGCAGCGGTCCCGGGCCCATCCGGACGGGCCGCGGCGACGCCATCGTCACCGAGGACCTGGGCGTCCAGTACGACCTCCGGTTCAACCGCAAGACGGCCATGCGCGAGTCCCTCGCGAAGGTCGTGCTGCGCAAGCCCCCGGAGCGGTTCTGGGCGCTGCGCCACGTCGCGATCAAGCTCGCCCACGGCGAATCGCTCGGGGTCATCGGACCGAACGGCGCCGGCAAGTCGACGCTCCTCCAGGTCCTGGCCGGCATCATGCGGCCGTCCGAGGGCTCGGTCGAGATCAACGGCGCGGTGTCGGGCCTCCTGACGCTCGGCGCCGGCTTCGACCAGGAGCTGTCTGGCCGCGAGAACATCCTGCTCGGCGGCGCCTTCCTGGGCCTCGACGACAAGGTCACCCGCGAGCTCCTGCCGGGGATCGTCGAATACGCCGACATCGGGGCCTTCATCGATGCGCCCATCAAGACCTATTCCTCCGGCATGCGCGCCCGCCTGGGCTTCTCGATCGCGACCGCCGTCGACCCCGACATCCTGCTGCTGGACGAGGTCCTCTCGACCGGCGACGCGACGTTCCGCGAGAAGTCGAAGGCCCGGGTCATCGAGCTCGTTCGATCGGCCAAGGCCGTCGTCCTGGTGACCCATGACATGAACTGGGTGGTCGAGTACTGCAACCGCGCTGTGCTGCTCGAGAAGGGGGCCGTGGTCCTCGAAGGCCCGCCCGACGAGGTCGTCCAGCTGCATCTCGACCGGACCGCGGCCGCCAAGGCCGCGAAGGAAGCTGCGGCCCGCGCGGCCGGACTGGATCCGAGAATCGCTCGCTAGACCGGCGCTCCGGCGACCGAGCTAGTCCTCGCGATCGGGCCTGCGCCGCCCCCGGCGAAACCCCACCAGCCCCGCGATCAGCCCGAATGCAGCACCGAACGCCGCGGCCCCGCGCCAGTCGACCAGCACCCGCACGTCACCGCTCACACGCCGGGCGATGAGGATGCCGACCCCGGATGCGCGCTCCAGGCGCACCTCCGCGGCGACGAGGGTCCGGACGACCGATTGCTCGACGTGGGCCTCGCGGGCCAGCAGCGACCGCGCGACGGACTGGCGGAGGGTCAGGCGGCTCGCCATCGCGGCACCGAGCGCGCCCTGATGGACCGTGATGTCGTCGGCCCGCGCCGCCCCGACTGCGCCGCGCTCGACGCCGAGCGAGGCCGCGTCGGCACGCCCGACCGCGCCCATCGAAACCTCGACGCGATCCGCGTGGACCGTGCCCTGGTCCCCGACGATCGCGGGCGCCACGGACTCGGACGTCGCGGACTCGGGCCTCGCGGCCGGAAGGTCGCCGGAGCCGGCAGCGGCCGCCGCCGCCCGGCGGCGGCGCGGGGTCGGTTGGGGCGCGGGCTCGTCGGTCGTCATCGCCGCCACAGCCTACGCCGCGTCGACGGGCTGGCCGCGGGCTAGCGGTTCCGCAGGCGCCCGAGGATCTCGTCGATCCGCAGCCGGACGACGACGAGCAGCGCCTCGAACACGATCCGCCGGGACATCTTCGAGCGCCCGAGGCGGCGGTCGGTGAACGTGATCGGGACCTCGACGATGCGCGCCCCGCCGCGGCTGGCGCGGTAGGTCATCTCGATCATGAAGACATAGCCGCCGGCGTGGACGTTGTCGAACGGGATCGAGGCCAGCGTCGATGCCCGCCAGGCCTTGAAGCCGCCCGTCAGGTCGTTCTGGCGGAGGCCCAGGACCGTCCTCGCGAAGAGGCTCCCGCCGCGCGAGATGATCCGGCGGAGGATGCCCCAGTCCTCGACCCGGCCGCCCTTGGCATAGCGGCTGCCGATGACCAGGTCGGCCTCGTTGCGGTCGATCGGGGCGATCAGGCTGGGCAGCGCCGCCGGGTCGTGCGATCCGTCGGCATCCATGTGGCAGACGATCCGGGCGCCGCCATCGAGGGCGACCTTGAAGCCATCCAGGTAGGCCGGCCCCAGGCCCATCTTCCGGGGCCGGTGCTTGACCCGGATGCGCGGGTCGTTGGCGGCCAGGTCGTCGGCGATGCGGCCGGTCCCGTCGGGCGAGTTGTCGTCGACCACGAGGAGGGTCGAGGTCGGAACGACGGCGAGGATCGCCGCGGCCGCCGTCGCGAGGTTCTCGGCCTCGTCGTACGTCGGCAGGACGACCCAGGGCGCGTTCGGGTCGCGCGTCGGCGCGGGGGTTCCCTCCATCGCCGCGGAGTGTACGGGGCCGGGGCTCAGGTCAGTTCAGGATCTCGAGCGCGTCGAAGGCGACGGTCGGCCGTCCGGCCGTGCCCACGACCACGAGCTTGATCGTATGGGTGCCCCAGGTCAGGGCCTTGCTGAAGGTCACGGCCCGGTCCATGTGGCTCGCCGCGGCGGTCTCCATCGTCACGACATAGGCCCCGTCGATGTAGACCTTGGCCTGGCCGTACGCCGGATCCCGCGACGCCAGCACGGCGACGGCGCGCCCGGTGAACGTGTAGCTGACGCTGGCGCCCGCCGCCGAGGTCTTGCCCTCCGACCCGCCCGAGTACGCCGTCGCGGACACGGTCGTCCAGCTGCCGGCCCAGGCCATCGTGCTGAGCGTCTGCTGGGCGTAGGACGGCCGCATCGTCGGCCCCGCGGCCCAGCCGCTGACGTTGCCGGACTTGTCGTGGGCCCGGGTCTCGAAGCGATAGGTGTGGCCGGATGCCACGGACGTCGCCCAGGTTGCCGCGGTGAGGCCGCTCGCGACGGTCGCGAAGGCCGCGCCATCCAGGCTCCGGGCGACGTCGTACGTCACGACGCCCGATCCACCGGTGTCGGTGGCCGACCACGTGACGTTCACGGGCATCGCGGTGCCGCTCAGCGCGATCGAGGCCTTGAAGCTGGCCTTCGGCGCGGCCTCGACGGGCTTGGTCCGATCGATCCGGACGGTCGCGGCCGACGCCGCCGTCGCGGGTCCCGGGACGTTCGAGCCGTCGACCACGCTGCCGGCCTTGATCGACAGTCCGACGGTGCCTTCCGAGCAGCTCGTGACCGCCACGCTCCAGGTCGTCGGGCCGCCGGTCGGGGCATTGACCACGCAGCTCGTGGCCGTTCCGGAGCGGCTGAGGTCTGCGGCGGTGAAGCCGCTGACATCGCTGGCGAACGTCACCTGGTAGGTCACGGTTGCGGCGTTGGTCGAGGTCCCACCCACCGGCGCGAAGGACACCACCGCCGTCGTCGGCACGTCCTGCGACACGACGCCGACGTCGCCGCCCGTGTCGAGCGCCGGGTTGCCCCAGGCATCGGTGGCGTGGAGGGTCCAGTGGTAGGTCCCCGGGGCGGCCGGGGAGCCGCCGGGCAGCGCGTCCCACGACAGCGGGAAGAGGTCGGTCGAGCCGCTCTGGCTGCGAACGGTCTTGCCGTTCGGATCCTTGAGCGTCCACGTCCAGGCGGCGGCCTCGGACAGCCGGGCCCACAGGCTCAGCTGATCGGCCTGGCCGTCGAAGTTGGGGGAGACGGTCGTGGTGCCGGTGAGCGCCAGCAGCGTCGGTCCGGCGGTCGTCGCGGGCTTGAGGCCACCGCCGGAGACCCAGCCCGAGACCGAGGCGTCGAGGGTCTCGACCTGGGCCGCCGGCGGCGGCGTGGTGCCATCGGGCGCGGTCGGGGCATCGGCCAGCGCGTCGACGTGGAGCTTCGTGCCGGAGGCGAGCGTCGAACCGGTCGCCGCCGTCATGGCCTGGTCGCTGTACACCGGCAGGCCTGCCGTCGCGACGGTCGCGTTGCCGGGGGCGGCGAGGGTCTGGGGCGTCGTGACCTGGGAGGCGAGGGCCGCGCCGGCGACGATCTGGTCGGTCGTCAGCTCGGGGTCGGCCACGATGGAGCGCTTGAAGCCCGAGCTTGGCGTCTCGGGATCGATGATCCCCTGGAAGGCGGGGTTCCGGGCGGGCATGAAGGCGACCTCGTGGCCGTTGGCGCTGGACAGCGATCGCCAGACGTCGAGGAACGGCTGATGGCTGGAGAAGATGCCCCGGATCGAGGCCTCGACGACACCGGTGTCGTCGTCGGCCATGACCGTCTGGGCACCCGCCCGGATGAAGCCGGAGGCGAAGTTGTCGACCCGCTGCTCGGCGACCGACACGGTGGGCTCCGGCGCGCCCGGCTCGCCCGCGCCCGGCGCGTAGCACAGGTGGTTGAGGAACACGATCGCGTTGGGCGCCAGGCGGAGCGTCCCGACCGAGGCCTCGCCGTAGTACTTCTTGTCGCTGTCGCTGAGGCCCAGCGTGGTGTTCAGGCCCATGCCGTCCTCGGTGCTGGTGTTCAGCGTCGAGCCGTATGGGCTGGGGAAGCCATTGCCATGGCCGAGGTAGACGAAGATGCTCGCGCCGTTGGCTTGGGCGGCGACCGCCGACCAGGTGGCGTACGGGCTGTAGACCTTCGCGACGTTCGGGGTCCACTTGAGGGCCTCCGCCGCGATGCTGTCGGCCATGGTCCGGTAGGTCGAGGTCGTCGACTCGGTGGCGCCCACCACGATGACGACCTTCGGCTGGACGACCGTGGCGTCGGCCGGGGCCGGGCTCGTGCCGACCGGCGCCGTTGCCGCCAACGCGGGCACGGCGAAGGCAGGTGCAGCGGCGACGAGCGCGGCGATGAGCACCGCGGGCGCGGCTCGGACGTGCATGGGACCGACGAGGACTCCGGTGGGATGAGTGCTCCGGGAGCCTCCCCGCGGGCCGCGCCGCGCTCAATGAAGAATCAGTCCTGGCCACCCCGGACGATCGGAGCGCGGTCCGGTCCGGCGAGACGCGGTCCAGTGCGGTTCGGACGGGTCAGGCAGCCGCGAGCGTGGTGCGGCCGCGCGCCACCGAAATCGGGCGAACGCGCGTCAGGGCGCCGGGGCGTCGGTCGCGCAGGGCTCGTCGTTGTTGGGCAGCACGCCGCTGGCCGTCGGCACGCACGGCTCGGCGCTGCTGCCCGGGCCGCCCTGGAGACCGCCTTGGTAGTCGGTGATGACGAGCACGAACTCGAGGCGGTCGAGGGGCGCTGCGGGCTGGAGGTACACCGTCTGGACGACCTCGTTCGGGTCGCGGGCGACGTCGACGACCTGGCCGATGAGCAGGCCCTTGGGGTACGGCGACCGGATTCCGCCGGCCAGCTCGATGCCCGCGGTGAAGACCTCCTCGCCGATCGGCACCGTCACCGTGGAGTCGACGTCGGTCATGACCAGCGCACCCCCGGGCTGGCCGACGACCTTGCCGGTGGCGGCCGAGGACAGCAGCTGGCCGATGACCGTCGATGTCGAGTCGCTCATCAGGAGCACCCGGGCGAAGTCGGGCCCGACCTCGATGACGCGCCCGACCAGGGCGCCGCCGGACGCGATCACGACGTGGCCGACCTGGATGCCGTCGTCGCTGCCGCGGTCGATGACGATGACGCGACGCGCCTCGGAGGTCTCGCGGGCGATGACGGCCGCGGTCGTGGTCTGGAAGTTGAGGCCCTGGCGCAGCTGCAGCAGGGCCGTCAGCTCGTCGTTCTCCCGCCGCAGCTCGGCGGCCGAGCGATTGTCGATGCTGAGCTGGTCGTTCTCGGCCCGGAGGGCCTCGTTGTCCTTGCGCAGCTGGTCGATGTCGGCCAGCGCGCCGCCGATCGACACCAGGTCCCGGGCCGCGCCATCGATCGAGGCCTCCATCGGCTTGAAGGCGAAGGCCACGCCGTTCTCGAGATCGCGGATGAGGGGGTTGGCCGAGATGGCCATGAGCAGCACCGAGGCGACGAGGAACCCGACGTAGGTGCCGGCCCGGCGGCGTGCCGCCCGATTGGCGAACAGCCCGCTCATGTGCTCCTCCGAGGGCCTCCCCGGCCCGGCCCGATCGCCTGCCTAGTGCAGCGGCCGGGAATACGTCTCGGTGACGAGGACCCGGTTCATCGCCTCGAGATCCTGCAGGACCTCGCCGGTCCCCCGGACGACGCAGGTCAGCGGGTCGTCGGCGACGTGGACCGGCATCTGGGTCGCCTCGGCGACGCGGCGGTCGAGGCCGGCCAGGAGGGCCCCGCCCCCGGCGAGGACGATGCCCTGGTCCATGATGTCGGCCACGAGCTCCGGCGGGGTCTCCTCGATCGTGTCGCGGATCGTGTCGACGATCTGCTGGACGGACGGCTCGATGGCCTCCCGCACCTGATCCGCACCGACCTCGACGCTTCGTGGCAGGCCCGTCAGCAGGTCGCGGCCGCGGAGGTTGACCCGCTGCTGGTCCCACTCCCCCGGGTACGCCGAGCCGATCGCGATCTTGATGTCCTCGGCGGTCCGCTCCCCCAGGAACAGGTTGTACTCGCGGCGGGCGAAGTTGACGATGTCCTGGTCCATCTCGTCGCCGCCGATCCGGATGCTTCGGCTCACGACGATCCCGCCGAGGCTGATGACGGCAACCTCGGTCGTGCCGCCGCCGATGTCGACGACGAGGCTGCCGGACGGCTCGCTGACGGGCAGGCCCGCCCCGATGGCCGCGGCCATCGGCTCCTCGATGAGACGGGCCCAGCGGGCTCCGGCATTCAGTGCGGCGTCGAGGACGGCACGCTTCTCGACCTCGGTGACGCCCGAGGGAATGCCGACGATCATCCGCGGCCGCGGCAGCAGCCCGATGCGGTCATGGACCTTGTCCACGAAGTACCGGATCATCTGCTCGGTCACGTCGAAGTCGCTGATGACCCCGTCGCGGAGGGGTCGCACGGCGATGATGTTCGCGGGCGTCCGGCCCACCATCCGCTTGGCCTCGGCACCGATGGCGAGAACTCGTTTCGAGCGCGCCTCGATGGCGACGACCGACGGCTCGCTGATCACGATGCCGCGATCGCGCACGTGGACCAGGGTGTTGGCCGTGCCAAGGTCGATCCCGATGTCGCGGGAGAACAGGCCGAGGAGGCGGTCGAGCATGCCCAGGGCGGGGATCCTCAGATCGTCGAAGGGTGAACGGGAGTTGGGAGTATAGCCCGGGTGCCCGTGATGCCCCCGCGCGTCAGCTCAGGGCGTTGTCTGCTCAAGCGGTGCCCGCGTCTCGACCAGCCCCAGCCGGTGGGCGATCGCCGCCGCCTCGGTGCGTCTCGAGACGCCGAGCTTCGCGAGGATGTGCTCGACGTGGGTGCTGACGGTCTTCGGCGAGACGAACAGCCGCCCAGCGATCTCGCGATTGGTCAGCCCGGCGACCAGGAGGTCGAGCACTTCGAGCTCGCGGGCGCTCAGCCCGAACGCGGCATCGGGCTTGTGGGGCCGGTTGGCCGCTTGCCGCTGGCGATCCAGGTCGACCCTCGCGCGCCGAGCGACGGCCTCGATCTCGCCACGAAGCGGCCCGGCCCCAAGGGTTGTCGCCAGCCGATGGGCCTCGAGGAGCCCGGCGACGGCCTGGTCGCGGTTGCCCCGCGCGGCAAGCTCGGCCTCGGCTCCCCGCCACCAGGCGTAGGCCCGCTGATACGGCATCTCCAGGGCAGCGAAGGCCTCGGCCGCCTTGGTCCACGCCTCCGGGGAGGACTCGCCCAGCGCGCGACCGTGCTCGGCCTCGCAGAGCCGAAGCCAGGCCCCCGCCAGCGGTGCCAGCAAGGATCGACGACGACGATTCTCGCCGTCGATCGTCCGCATCAGCGCCAGGTAGCGCGACGCGACTTGGCGGCTGTCGCCTGACTGCGCGGCCGAGCGGCCCCCGGCCAACTCCGCCTGGTCGGCCGCCGCACGCACCGCCAGGGCAATGACCGGCCCGATCCGGCTGATGTTGCCCGGGTCGAAGGCATGGACCAGCCCAGCCGCTCGAGTGGGCAGGTCCGCCCCGCCGAGGTAGATCCCGAACGTCTCCGCGATCGCGTCCTGCGCATCCCTGGGTCGACCCTGCCACAGCGCGAGCTCTGCCCGGAGCTCGATGAACGGCGAGTTCCATTGCGGGTCGGTCGACCCGCCGATGAGGCGCCGCAACAGCGCGATGCGCTCCGCCGCGACATCGTGCTGGCCACGATCGACCTCCAGCAGGGCGAGCCGCAGGTTGAACAGGATCTCCGGGGCGCCCGATGCGACGTAGCCGCGCGCTTGCTCGAGCATCGCATCGGCATCCGCCCATCGACCCAGGCGAATGAGCGCGCCGGCGCCCTCGCTCAAGTTGATGACGCCGGCGAACGATGCGGCGTAGCTCTCCTGCAGGTACCCGAACGATTCGCTGGCCAGGCGCGCGGCCTCGTCGAACTGTCCGGCAAGGTGGACCAGCAGATCGATCATGTTCCCGTCAGCCCGGCCCACCTCCTCCGCGCTCCCGAGCCGGATGCCGATCGCTCGTGCGGCATCGAGCTTCCGCCGTCCCGTCTCGAAGTCGGCGAGGTAGCCGAGGGCGACGCCGAGCGAGGTCAAGGCATTGCCCTCGATCGCATCGGCCCCGGCGGCGGCCGCGACGGCGACTGCCTGCTCGAGCACCGGCCTGGCCTCCGCGTTCCTCGCGGTGGCCATGAGGATCCGGCCGAGCGTGGCAAGCACGCGAGCCCGGATGTCCGCCGGCGAGTCGACCGGCAGCAGCGCGACCGCGGTTCGACCGGCGGCGACCCCGGCTGGTCCGTCGCCGCTCGCCCACAGGTAGGTGGCGAGCCGCTCCCAAAGGTCGCCGGCACGGACCGGATCGGCCGCAGCGTCGACCAGCTGGATCGCCGAACGGATCAGTGCCGCCGCCCGCGCCGGGTCCGAGTTCGACGCGGCAGCCGCCGCACGCTCGAGGAGCTCGGTGCGCTCGAGCCCGAAGATCCGAGCGGCCTCGGGAACTCGATCCCAGAGATCGAGCGATCGTTCGTATTGGCGGTGCGCCTCGTCGGGGGCGCTCACCCGGTCGAACGCGGCGGCGGCTCGAACGGCCGCACCGAGCGCCTTCGGGAGATCGTGGGCGGCGTGCCAGTGGTAGGCCAGCTCAGCCACCCGGGCAGCATCCGTCTCGATCCCCGGTTCGGCTTCGAGGGCCGTTGCGAATCCGGCGTGGAGTGCCGTCCGCTCCCAGGGCAGGATGCCCTCGTCGATGGCCTCGCGCATGAGCGCATGGCGAAATGCGAGCTCGCCGGACGTGGCGTCGAGCGTGAGGATGTGGCGCTCGACGGCCTCGCGCAGGCGGGCATGAAGCTCGGGCCCATGCAATCCCGAGACCGCTCCGAGCAGCGACATGGCGATGCGCGGGCCGGCTGCCGACGCGACCTGCAGCAGGTCCTGCGTCGGCTCGGTCAGGGTCGCCACGCGAGCCAGCAGGACGTCCCGAAGGGTCGCCGGAAGCATCCCGGTCGCCGTGTTGGTTGCCAGCAGCTCCTCGATGTAGAAGGCGTTGCCATCCGACCGCTCGGAGAGCTGCTCGATGAGGCTTGGTGGGGTGTCCGCTCGAATGGCCTGCACGAGCTCGGCGATCTCCGGCGGGTCGAACGGGAGCAGCTCGACCCGTTCGACGCTGCCTCGCCGCTCGAGCTCCGCCACGAACGGCAGCAACGGATGTCGTCGGTGCAGCTCATCGCTCCGATACGTCGCGATCAGGACCATGGACCCGCCGAGGTTCCGCCCGAGGTAGCCGAGCAGGGCGAGCGTCGACGGGTCTGCCCAATGGATGTCTTCGACGACGAACAGCAGCGGACGGTCGCCGGCCAGGTGCCGGAGCACCGCGAGGAGGGCTTCGAGGAGGTGCGCCTGGCTCGCGGCCGTCGCGCCCTCGCGCCCGGCGGCCGGCGACGATGCCTGAACCAGCTCCGGAACGAGCCCGCTGAGCTCCGATGCACCAGGCCCCAGGAGCTGATCGAGGTCGGTCGTGCCGACGACATCCGCGAGTCGCCGGAGCGCCTCGACGATCGGGGCGTACGGCAGCGTGTCGTCGCCCATCTGGACGCACCCGCCGACGAGGGTCCGCCAGCCGGTGGCCTCGGCGCCTCGCGTCACCTCGTCCACGAAGCGCGTCTTCCCGACACCCGCGTCGCCCGCGACGACCACGAACGTCGCCCGACCCGAGACCGCTCGATCCAGCGCCTCGCGAACGAGCTCCAGCTGGTGGCGACGCCCGACGAAGACGGGGCTGGCTACCCGGGTGACCACCCAGGCATTATCGAGCGCTGGTTGCATCCTCGATGGTCTCGACGAGGGCCGGCATCGATACGGACGGCGGGCTGGCTGGGCGTTCCCGAGCCCTTGGCCGTGAGTCAGGCAGCCGGGGGACCGTGACCGGGCCGGTCGAAGGCGACCCCGCGATCGCGCAAGGACACCCACGCGTCGTGTCCGATGACGAGGTGGTCGAGCAGGTCGATGTCCAGCAGCCGCCCGGCCGCGAGCGCCTCCGCGGTGAGGTGCAGGTCGTCCGGCGACGGCGTGGGGTCGCCCGACGGATGGTTGTGCACGAGGATGACGCCGGCCGCGTCGAGCCGGACGGCATCCCGGAAGAGCTCGCCGATCCGGACGAGCGAGGCCGAGACGTTGCCCTGGTAGGCCGTCACGACCCGCAGGACGACGTTCTTGGTGTTGAGGATCACGACCCGCAGCTCCTCGCGCTCCAACCGGCCCATCTGGAGCACCAGCCGGTCCGCGAGGTCGTGCGGGCTCCGGACGGACCAGCGCCCCGCTGGCCAGTCGGCCAGCAGCCGCCGTCCGAGCTCGAAGGCGGCCTGGAGCTGGGCGGCCCGAGCCGCGCCGATCCCGGGGATGGCCTCGAGCTCCGGGCCGCTCGCGCGCGACAGCCCGGTCAGGCCATCGAACGTCGCGAGCGTCGACGTCGCGAGATCCACGGCGGACTGGCCGCGCCCGCCGGAGCCCCACAGCAGGCCGATGAGCTCGGCGGCTGTGAGCCCGGCTGGTCCACGCAGCTGCAGCCGCTCGCGCGGCCGCTCCGAGGTCGGCAGCTCGCGGATCGCCCGGCCCGTCCGGACCACCACGAGGCCGCGGTGGTGCACGAGGTCCGACATGGCGCTCCTGGCGGGCACGGCGTGATGGAGGCACTCGATCAAGGCGCCCCCGGACCCGAACGACGAAGGCCCGCCGATTCCCTCCGCCATCCGGATCCGGGGACGAGGAGCAGGCTACGGGCAGTCGCTCACCCGACCCTCACCCCGGGCTTCACCACCGATGGCGCGGCCAAGCGAACGGTTCGGCCGCCGTGTCCCTCAGCACGCTGTGCCATCGCCGTTACAACGCGATCCCCGATCGCGTTCTACTGTCCACCTTGAGCCCGCCGTTCGGTCGGGCCGGATCTCGACGGGGGTCGGATCGTTTGGACGCGCAACGGGCCGGTCAGCACGTGCGCCCGCCCGCGCCCATCGCCTCGCTCGATCCGTTCCGGCGGTCGCGACGGCGACAGGCCCTGCGCCTCTTCACCGGCCTGGTCACGATCCTGGTGGTCGTGGCCCTCGTCCATGCGTCGATCCCGCTCCTGTCCGCTGGTGGATCGACCGCGCCACGCGCGACGGCGAATGCCCAGGTGGTGGCTGCCCAGACGGCGGGCCTAGCCTCGTCGGTGCCGGAGCGCCTCGCGGTCCGTCGGCCCGACCCCGGCCCGGCATTGGGGACCGCCATCCTGGTCGCCGCGCCACAGGTCCGGCTCGGCCCCCCCGCCACGGTCGTGTACCGGGTTCGCACGACCCAGAAGGTCATCGCCCTGACGTTCGACGACGGCTGGAACGTCAAGGCCGGCCGGGCCATCCTCGACACGCTGGTCCGGCTGCACGTCAAAGCGACATTCTTCGTCAACGCGATCTACGTCCATCGCGATCCGGACCTGTGGCGCGACATCGCGGCGGCCGGCTTCCCGATCGGGGACCACACGTTCGACCACCGCAACCTGACGACCCTGCCGTACGGCCTCGCCATGGCCGACGTCCAGAAGGACGAGAGCGTCTTCCATCGGCTGACGGGCTACACGCTCGCCCCGATCCTCCGCCCGCCGTATGGCGCCCGGAACCGCACGGTCGATGCCGCGGCACTCGCGGCCGGCTATCCGACCGAGATCCTGTGGGACACCGTCTCGGGCGACACGACGGCGGGCGTTGCTGATCGGCAGCTCGTCGCGAACGCCACTGCCGGGCGGCCGGGCTCGATCGTGCTGCTACACGTCGGGCCGGCCTCCACACCGCGGATCCTCGCCGCCGTGATCGCCGCCTACCGGGCTCGCGGCTTCTCGTTCGTCACGATCCCGGAGCTGCTGGCGCTTCGCGCGGGCGCCTGACCGCTAGCCGAGGAGGAAGGCCGTCGGGGCCGAGAGGCCGATCTCGGACACGACGATGAGCAGGCCGTTGAACGCCGCGTGGAGCCCGATGCTGGCCCACAGCGTGCCGGTGCGGGTGTAGATCCAGCCGAGTGCCAGCGCGACGGGCAGCCGCGCCACGGTGGCGACGAGGGCCAGCCCGAACGCCTGGCTGAACGTCGCGCCCTCGATCCCGATGGCATGCGCCGCGGCGAACAGGACGGCGCTCCGGACGATGGCGTTGGTCGGCCCGACCGACCGCAGCCACGCGGTGAGGGCGGCGCCGCGGAACACGATCTCCTCGGCGAACGGTGCGATCCCCGCGCCGGCGACGAGATGGAGGCCCAGACCGGTCGCCGTGCCGGTCGCCGGCAGCGGGCTCGGCGGCGCCTGCCCGATCAAGGGCACCAACAGCGAGGCCACGAGTCCGGTGACGAAGACGACCGGCAGGGCGAAGGCGGCGCCCGTTGCTGCCGCCAGGAGGGCCCGTGCGGGCGGTCGCCGCAGCCCCATGTCGGACCAGCTGAGCGCCCCCGGGCTGATGACCATCAGGCGCACCACGCCGACGAACACGAGCGCCTGGAGAGCGACCGTCAGGAGATCCCCCAGCGCCCGATCCTGGGTCAGGTCGACGCCGAGCAGGGACAGCACGGTCCCGACGAGCCCCGCGACGAGCAGCGTCACGACGACGATCGCCAGGAACAGCAGCACCGGCGATGGACCGGCATACGGCTCGCCGGCGACACGCCGCTCGATGGCCTGCGAGCCGCCCAGCAGCACCAGCCCGACGGACAGCAGCGCGAACCCAGCGACGAGCAGGACGGAGGTGGCCAGCCCTGGACCGCTCAGGAAGCCGACGACGGCGAGCCCTGCCCCGATGATCGTCGCCAGCCAGCCGCTCACGAACAGGGCGGGCGCTCGGCGACCCTCGATGGAGAACCGGAAGAGGCCTGGCGCCGCGGCTCGGGCGGGGACGATTGGTTCGGGCGCGGGGTCGGGCGCGGCCTCAGGGCCGACCTCGGGCGCCGGCGCGTCCGGCGCCGAGCCGGTCAACGCTCCGGCAGGCTGTCCGCCGCGCGACTGCCGCCGCGAACCGAGCTCCGGATCCGGGCGCCGAGCGATTCGTCACCGGCGGCCAGCGCCTCGCGCTGCGGCAGGCTGACGATCGGCGCAGCAGCCGCGGCAGCGATGGCGTCGTGGCGCTCGAACTCCCGGCCGCACCACGCACACAGGGACCAATCGAGGCCGACGAGGCGGCTGCAGTTCGGGCAGACCCGGTTCAGACGGGTGCGGCAAGTGGGGCAGATGATCCAGTTGGGGTCGACGCGGCGATCGCATGACGAGCAATGCGGGATGGCCTCGATCTCGGCCAGCATCGCCTCCTCGGCGAGGTTGCGCTCGTAGACGTCGCCGATGCGCTCCTGGGGTCGGATGATCCGGTAGGTGAACACCGCCAGCGGAAACAGCAGCGGCGTGAAGGCGATGACGAACAGCGCCGCGAGATACGGAGCGATGGCGTTGTCCGAGCGACCCTGCATGTCCCGGAACGCCCAGTACGCGGCGGCGATCCAGAGGATCACCCAGTAGACCGCGATGAGCTGGAAGGCGAGCTGGATGACGGGGTTGTCGAAGATCGATCCGACCGCGTCGCCGATCGTCTGGAAGATCTGGTCCATCGAGCCGGGACCGCCTCCGTGCGTACCCCCCTTCCCGCACGAACGTGCGAGAGCCGGGGCAGTGTAGCAGGGGCCTTCCGGCCGCCAACGTGACGGTCTCGACGCCGGGCGCAGCGTCCGCGTGACGGTCCAGCGCGGCCCACCGGCTGCGCCAGCCCGGTCGGGTCAGCGCCGCCGGATCACTTCAGCCGTCCAGGCGATCGAGCGGAACGCCAGCCCGATGGCCAGCAGCCATAGCCCGGCCGCCCAGCTGGCCACGAGCAGCGTGAGCCCGATGAGGACGATGACGTCGTCGCCGCCGTCGACGAGGACCGGCCACAACCGCTCGAACGCCCGGCCCGCGCTCAACCACAGCGCGGCGAGGGCCACGAGCACGACCGCCGTCGAGACGATCGCGGTTGCGATCGTCCCCGGGCGAACGAGGTCTCGCAGGGCCACGCCGAGCGCCGATCGCACGGACGACCGCGTCGCCAGCTGCCGGACCGCGAGGCCACCCCACGCCTCGCCGACGAACCACGCGACGGCTACTGCCCCGACGGCGAAGGGTGCCCGCTCGACGATCCGGAGGACGAGCGAGCCCGAACCCGCCGGTGACGTCAGCTCGGCCATGACGGCATCGCGGAGGACGAACACGGCCAGCACGAGCGCGATGCCGGTCGGGACGTGCGCCACGAGCCTGGCCTCGATCGCCGCATCCAGGGTGATGGGTCCCGGCCGCGGCTCCGGCGCCTCCACCTCGGGCTCCGCATGGAGGCGAGCGACCTCGGCATCGGCGATCGTGGCCTCGACGATGGCGACGTCCAGCCACGCCCCGACGACGGTCGTCACGACGAGGATGAGGAACAGCCCGAGGCTCGTGGCCGCCACGATCGTCACGAGGGCCGGCGCGGGGTTCGACAAGCCGTTGCCGACCAGCGTCGGGCTCACGAGGCTCGCAAGCGTGGCCGGGCTGGGCAGGACGAGCAGTGGCGGCAGCAGCAGGACGATGCCGCCGCGGACGAGGAAGGCTGCCAGGGCGAGCAGCCATAGCCGGCCGCGGACCACGGTCATCGCGCCCGCGGCAGCCAGCCCGACCAGCCAGCCTGGATGGCCGGCTGTCCGGGGTCCGGCGTCATCGCCGGCCAAGGGATTCCACGGCTCGGCGGAAGGCCGTCAGGACCTCGGTCGCGAGCTCGTTGGCGCGGAGCGTCGCGACGCGGGCCGGCTCCCATCGGAAGCCCACGCGGACCACGGCGGGCGCGCGCCATGGACGCTGCGCATCCTCGGGCGCGATGGCCGGGCCGACCCGGATCTGCAGCCGGCCGTCGTCCTCGAGGATGAACCCGGAGAGGCCGCCGCCGAGGGCGAGCCCCAGGCGCGCGGCGGGCGGCTCGGGCGGCGGCCCGGCGGTCGGGGCGAGGTCCACGAACGGCACGATCCCGCCATCGTCGGCGACCCACAGGACCGCCAGCCACCAGCCATCGGCCTCGGCCGGACGGCTCATGCCCACGCGCAGGGATCGATCGCCCGCCATGGCCGCCTGCTCCCGCAGGAACGATGGCCCGGGCGGGGGAAACCGGATCGCCACGTCAGGCGGAGGCGCCGCCCTCGTCAACGCTCCGAGGGCTTGCATCGAGGGCGGCCGCGTCGGCTGGCGTGGCGGACGCGGCCGGGGGCGGCTCGGGCGTCGTGCCGGGCGGCTCCGCCTCGGGACCGTTGGCCTCCAGCTCGGCCTTGATCGCCTCGAGCTCGAGGCGAGCCATCTCCCGGCGGACCTCGGCGGAAGGCGGGGCGAGCGACTCCGGGCCGGCGCCGGTGAGGGCCTGCCCGCCGCCGGCCGGTGGGGTCATGCCCAGTGCCAGCAGCGGATCGGCATCGGGCAGCGGCTCGAGATCGCCCGCCAGCCAGCTGACCAGGCGGTTCGGCGGCTTGATCGGCTTCCTGGCTGCCGTGATCGGGTCGATGCTGGTGACGCCCGGGATCGCCGGCTCGGCCTCGGCCGGTGCCATCGCGGTGACGGCCGCGCCGCAGGTGGGACAGGTGGTCGCGCCGGCAGGCAGGACCGTGGAGCACCACGGGCACTGGGGCGCAGGATCCAGGCCGCCCCCGGTCGTCGGATCGGTCACGTCGGACACTCTACCCCGTCCCTCACTCCCATTCGATCGTCGCCGGCGGCTTCGATGAGATGTCGTAGACGACGCGGTTGACACCGCGCACCTCGTTGACGATCCGTGACGAGATCTTGCCGAGGACGTCGTACGGCAGCTTCGCCCAGTCGGCGGTCATGCCGTCCTCCGACGTCACGGCCCGGATCGCGACCACGTTGGCGTACGTCCGGTAGTCGCCCATGACCCCGACGCTCTGGACCGGCGTCAGGATCGCGAAGCTCTGCCACAGGCTGCGGTACAGGCCCGCGGCCTTGACCTCGTCGATGACGATCCAGTCGGCCTCGCGGAGGATGTCGAGGCGCTCGGCGGTGACCTCGCCGATGACCCGGATCGCGAGGCCGGGCCCGGGGAAGGGCTGGCGATGGACCATCGCGTCGGGCAGCCCGAGCTCGGTGCCGACCGCCCGGACCTCGTCCTTGAAGAGGTACCGCAAGGGCTCGATGAGCTTGAACCGGAGATCCGCCGGCAGGCCGCCGACGTTGTGGTGGGTCTTGATCTTCTGGGCGGTCTTCGTCTCCGCGGTGGCGCTCTCGATGACGTCGGGGTAGAGCGTGCCCTGGGTCAGGAACGCGATCCGGGCGCCGCCCGCCTCGATCCGCGCGGCCTCCTCCTCGAAGACCCGGATGAACTCGTCGCCGATGATCCGGCGCTTCTGCTCGGGATCGACGACTCCGGCCAGCCTGGCGAGGAAGCGCTCGCGGGCATCGACCATGACGAGGTTCATGCCGAGGTGGCGCTGGAACGTCTCACGGAGGAGCTCCGACTCCTTCTTGCGCATCAGCCCGTGGTCGACGTAGATGCACGTCAGGCGGTCCCCGACGGCGCGGTGGACGAGCGCCGCGGCGACGGCCGAGTCCACCCCGCCCGACAGGGCGCAGATGACCTTGCCGTCGGAGCCCGTCTCGCGAGCGTGGCGGTCCACCCGGTCCCGGATGTCGGCCACGGTCGACTCGATGAAGTTCGCCGGGGTCCAGGCGGGGCTGATCCCGGCGATCCCCACGACGAAGTTCCGGAGGACCGCGCGACCCTTCGGCGTGTGGGCCACCTCGGGATGGAACTGGATCCCGTAGAGGTGGCGATCCGGCGACTCGAGGCCGGCGAACGGCGTCGAGCCGCTCTCGGCCGTGGAGCGGAAGCCCTCCGGCAGGCGGGTGATGGAGTCGCCGTGGCTCATCCACACGGGCTGCTCGCGTTCGATGCCGTCGAACAGCCCGTTCTCGCTCGTCACCGTGACGGTCGCCGGGCCGTATTCCCGCTTCGAGGTCAGGGCGACCTCGCCGCCGAGCTCGTGGGCCATCAGCTGCGCGCCGTAGCAGATCCCGAGCACCGGGAGCCGGCCTGACCAGATCGAGGCATCCGCGCGCGGAGCGCCATCGTCGTAGACGCTGTTCGGGCCGCCGCTCAGGATGACCGCACGGACGCCGCGCGCCTCCAGGTCGGCCAGCGGCGTGTCGTGCGGCAGGAGCTCCGAGTAGACGTTCAGCTCGCGGACGCGGCGGGCGATCAGCTGGGCGAACTGGCTGCCGAAGTCCAGGACGGCCACGGTGCCGCTGGTCTCGGCCGGATGGTCTGCGGCGGCACGTGACGGCGCCGGGGCATTGAGCGCCGTTTCGAGGTAGGCCTCGACCTCCGCGTCGTCGGGAGCGAGGACGCGATGGCCGGCGTTGGCGGCCTCGCCATGGACGGTCTTGCCCTTGCCGTCCCCGGAGCCTCCGCCCGCCGCCGCGCCCGCCACGCCCGAAGTCTACCGGCCGGTCTGGGTGCCGGAGGACCGCCCGCCGGAGGAGCCCCGGAGGCGGAAGGCGGGCCCGTGGCCGAGCCGCTCGGCCGGGGTGCCGTACTTGAGGATCAGCGCGACGATCGCGCGGCTGGCATCGGCGCCGTCGAGGCGCTCCGCGCGCCGGTCGGTCGACCGATCCTCGATCTCGAGGCGGCAGGCTGGCTCGGCATCCAGGTTGCGTGCCCAGTCGGCCTCGGGGCTGCCGGCGGCCACGAGGACCGCCCCGTCAGCTTCCTCGACGAAGCCCACGGCCGTGACGACGCGGCGGCCGGACGCCCGGCCCCTGGTCTCGATCCGCGCGACCTTGCCCCAGCTCGCGAGCTGCTCGCCGACGTCGTCGGCGGGCGCCATCGCGCTCAGCGACCGCGCTGCTGCCAGGACTTGCCTTCGGTCGCGACGGCAGGCGCGTAGACCAGCTCGACCCGCTGCATGTCGGCGATCGTCCGGGCGCCGAGGGCGGCCATCGACTGGCGAAGCGCGCCCATCAGGTTCTGGGAGCCGTCGGTCACGGATGCGGGCCCGTTCAGGATCAGCTCCAGCGAGCCTGCGGTCCCGACCTTGATCCGTGTCCCGCGCGGCAGGACCGGCGACGGGGCCGCCATGCCCCAGTTGACGCCTCGGCCCGGCGCCTCGGCTGCCCGAGCCAGGGGCGACCCGAGCATCAGGGCATCGGCCCCGGCGGCGATCGCCTTGGCCAACTCGCCGCCGCGGCGCATCCCGCCGTCGGCCACCACGGGGACGTACCGGCCGTTTCGGTCCAGGAAGGCATCGCGGGCTGCGGCGACGTCGGCGATCGCGGTGACCTGGGGGATGCCGATCCCGAGGACCTCGCGCGTGGTGCACGCGGCACCCGGCCCGACTCCGACGAAGACCGCCGCAGCGCCCTGCTCCATGAGGCGGTACGCCGCTTCCGCGTTGGTCGTGTTGCCGACCGCGACGGGGATCGGCATGAAGCGGGTGAAGTCCGCCAGCGACAGCGGGTCGTAGCCGGTGGCGAGGTGGCGGGCGCTGCTGACCTGGGACTGGACGAGGAACAGGTCGGCGCCAT
Organism: Candidatus Limnocylindrales bacterium; assembly: GCA_036493155.1. Taxonomy (GTDB): domain Bacteria; phylum Chloroflexota; class Limnocylindria; order Limnocylindrales; family CSP1-4; genus UBA5189. The sequence goes on from DASXQE010000106.1 coordinate 63,442, forward strand.
GCTCGGCGCAGAACGGCCCCCACTTCCGCGCGGCGCCCGGGGTCGCCGCGACGGCGGCCTTGGAGCCGGCAGCGTGGGTCTCCTCGATCCGGCGGGCCACGAGCTCTTCGCGGATCGGGGCGGCGTACGCCTGGGCGAGGATCTCGTGGACCTGGTCGTCCGGCGCCGCGATGACCTTGTCGAGGATGGCCCGGGGGTCGTCGTAGCGGGTCTGGACGCCCTCGAGGTTGAGGATCGCCAGGCCGCCCAACCGGGCGAGCGCCCCGGCGAAGGCCGGGTCGACGACGGCATCCATCGCGGAGCCGATCACGGGGATGGCGAGGTCGATGCCGCAGAAGACCTGGCCGAGCTCGACGTCGGCCGGCTCGACCGTCTCGAGACCTGGGGCCAGCGAGACGTCCTCGAAGCCGTACGTCGGGCGCAGCCGATCGACCTTCGAGTGGAACGTGGGCAGCCGCTCGAGCGCGGGTTGCGCGGTGGGTTGTTCGATCACGGCCGGCACCCTCCTCGGCGGCAGATGGGTGCGCGTCAGTCTAGCGCCTGAGCCGGAAGGCCTTGGCCTTGTCGGGTCGTGCGACCAACCACGCGACCGTGTCGATCGCGCGCTCGTAGGCCGGCCACACGACCAGCGCCCGTGCCGCGGCCGGGTCGAGCCAGCGCTGGTCGTCGTGCTCGTCCGACAGCTGCACGTCGGCGTCGGCTCTGACCCGCGCGGCGAAGACCGCTTCGCACAGCAGGGCATCGAGCGAGGCCTCGTGGAACCAGTTGACGATGTCGGTCTCGAAGACGGCCTCGAGGTCCGCCGCGACCAGGCCGGTCTCCTCGGCGACCTCGCGCAGCGCGCCGTCGACGATCCGCTCGCCGGGCTCGAGCTTGCCGGTCACGCACTGCCACAGGCCCGGGTACAGCCGGTCGGGCGCGCGTCGGATGAGGAGGATCTCCGGCTCGCCCGGGACGCGCTCCCGGAAGAGCCAGCAGGCGACGAGGTCGGGCCGGGCGCTCACGACGAGCGTCCGGGCTCCGCGGCGTGGCGAGCGCGCAACGCGTGGAGCTGCTCGAGGTGCATGAGGTCGTGGACGCCGGCGAAGAGCAGCCACTCGCCGCACCGCAGCCGGCCAACCAGGGGATGCTCCAGCGGGCAGGGGTCGAGCTCATGGCCGGCGATGGCTCGAGCCGACCGCTCGATGACCCGCTGGCTCTGGGCGAGCCTGCGGAGCAGGTCGGCGCGATCGGCGTGCGGCCCACCCGGGACGCCGGGCACGACCGGCCGCGCACGCGACGGCCCGCGACCCCCGGCCGCCAGGGACGCGGCCAGCGCCAGGCCGGCCCGCGCCGACGCCGTGTGACCGATCGCCTGGGCGACGTTCCAGTCGGCCTCGCCGCCGGGCTCGCGGAAGGCGGCCACCGGGAGCTGCGCGACGATCTCGGCCAGCGCCGCGGCGACCGCGCCGAGCTGCGGCACGATGGCCAGAGCGCTGCCGGCGCCGGCCCGCCGGCGGACCTCCCGCCGGACGGACAGGAAGGCGCGCACATCGATGCCACGGAACGCGGCAACCGGATCCGGTGCGGCCACGGCCAGCGCGTCGAGCCAGGCCGCGGCGGGCTGGAGGGTCGTCGCTCCCTCGAGGGTCATCGCCGGCCCGAGGCCATCGCGACGGCGTCCGGCCGGCGACGCAGCGTGGCCATGGCCACGATCCCGACGATCGGGCCGAGGGCCAGGGCCCCGAAGGCCAGCCGCCAGCCGGCTTCGTCGGCCGGGCCCAGCACGCCGATGCCCAGGATCGTGACGCCGGTGAGCAGGAACCCCAGGGCGACCTGCAGGGTCAGCGCGGACCCTGCGGTGCCCGGCGGGGCGAGCTCCGTGACCGCGGCCGAGAACTGGGCCGAGTCGGCCA
>DASXQE010000107.1:0-23903 GCA_036493155.1 Candidatus Limnocylindrales bacterium
CGAGATCTGGCCTACGAGGTCGACCCGGCTGAGCGTCAGGCGCAGCTGGACCTCGGGCAGGCTGGTGCCGTGGAGCCGCTCGGCCAGCGCGTTGATCGGCCACAGGCTCACGAGGATCACGCCCGCGGAGACGACCGCGATGACGTACTCCCCCGCCCCGGCGGCGAGCCCGACGGCCGCGGTGGCCCACAGGCTGGCGGCGGTGGTCAGGCCCCGGATGACGACGCCGTCCTTGAGGATCGCGCCCGCGCCCAGGAAGCCGATGCCGGACACGATCTGGGCGGCGATCCGGGTCGGGTCGATCGGCGAGCCGGGACCCTGCCCGAAGCCGTGGATCGACATGACCGTGAAGATCCCGGAGCCCAGGGCGACGAGCATGTGGGTCCGGATGCCGGCCGGGTGGCCGTGGATCTCGCGCTCCGCGCCCACGAGCGCGCCGAGGGCGGCGGCCACGATGAGGCGAGCGGCAAAGTCAAGCTGCGTGGCCAGGTCGGGCATGGCGGGCATGATGGCGCACCGGCGGCGCCGCCGCGCGGGCGGCGAGCGGGGCATGATGGACGTGCCTGCGATCGCAGGCGGCGCGCGAGGAGTCGGCGATGGCGGGCGAGCACCGATCGAAGCATCCGGTCAACCAGGCGATGGTCGACGACGCGCCGCTGGGAGCCCGCGTCGCCGATGCCGTCAGCGGCTTCCTGGGCAGCTGGCGGTTCATCATCCTGCAGACCGTCGTGGTGCTGCTCTGGATCGTCGGCAACACCTACCTGCTGGTGTTCGACTTCGACAAGTACCCGTTCATCTTCCTGAACCTGGCGTTCTCGACCCAGGCGGCCTACGCCGCGCCGCTCATCCTCCTGGCCGGCAACCGGTCCGCCACGCGCGACCGGATGACCCTGGAGCACACCGCCGCGGAGGCCGACAAGGAGGACCGCCAGAACCGCGAGCTCCTCCAGGGCAACAAGGAGCTGCTCGAGCGGGTCGCGGGCCTCGAGCAGCGGATCCTGCAGCTGGAAACGAACATCCTCGGGCGCCTCGACGCCGCCGCGAAGGCGAGCTGACCGCCGGCCGTGGCCGCCATGGATCTCAACGCCGACGTCGGCGAATCCTTCGGCCCGTGGGCGATGGGCCAGGACGCCGAGCTGATTCCGCTGCTGTCCTCGGCCAACGTCGCCTGTGGCTTCCACGCCGGCGACCCGGCCACGATCGAGCGGACGGTCCGGCTGGCCGCGCGGGCGGGTGTCGCGGTCGGGGCCCATCCCGGCTATCCGGACCTCGCCGGGTTCGGCCGCCGTGAGCTGGCGATGCCCGCGTCCGAGCTCGAGGCCTCCATCCTCTACCAGGTGGCCGCGGTCGCCGGGTTCGCCCGCGACGCGGGCGTCGAGCTGCGCCACGTCAAGGCCCACGGCGCGCTCTACAACACCGCGGCGCGGGACCGCGGCGTGGCTGCGACCGTCGCTCGGGCGGTGCGGCGGTGCTCGCCCGAGCTCGTGCTGTACGGCCTCGCCGGCTCGTGCCTCATCGATGCCGGCCGCGAGGCCGGCCTGGCCGTCGCCGCCGAGGCCTTCCCGGACCGGGCGTACGAGCCGGACGGCTCGCTGCGGTCTCGCTCCCTGCCGGACGCCGTCCTGACCGACAGTGCCGCGGTCGCGCAGCGGGCCGTGGCGATGGCCCGCGACGGCGCCGTGGTGGCGAGCGACGGGACGCGGATCGAGCTGCACGCGGACACGCTCTGCCTGCACGGCGACACGCCGGGTGCCGTGGAGCACGCGCGTGCGCTCCGAGCCGCCTTCGCCGAGGCCGGCATCGACATCCGCCCGATCGCGCGATGAGGGACGGGCCGGCCGATCGCGGGGGCCCGCGCGCCGCGTGGCCGCCGGTGGTCCGACCCTTCGGCGATGCGGCCCTGCTCATCGAGGTCGAGGGTGAATCGGCCCTCCAGCGGGCCGCCCGCGTCCACGGCATCGCGGACTGGATCGCGGACGTCTGCTCGGCCCGCGACGGCTGGGGCCGGCCCGTGCCGGGCGCCGAGACGGTCCTCGTACCGTTCGACCCGGTGGAGCCCGGCCTCGTGGCAGCCGCGGCCCGGATCCGCGACGTCCTCGAGACGATGTCGCCCGGGGAGGTCGAGCAGCTGTGGCCCGACCAGCCGCGCATCGTCGAGGTACCGGTCCGCTACGGCGGCGAGGCGGGGCCCGACCTCGACGGGGTCGCGGCGAGCCTGGGCCTCCCGGCCGACGACGTCGTGCTGCTCCATGCATCGCGGATCTACCGCGTGCTGTTCATCGGCTTCATGGCGGGCTTTGCCTACTGCGGGACGCTGGCGGCCGAGCTGGCCCTGCCGCGCCGGGCGTCGCCGCGGACCCGGGTCGACGCGGGCAGCATCGTCATCGCCGGACGGATGACCAGCGTCATGCCGGTTGATGCCCCGAGCGGCTGGCACGTCATCGGCCACACGAGCCTGTCGGTGTGGGACCCGCGGCGCGATCCACCGGGCCGGCTGCGACCCGGCGATGCCGTGCGCTTCGTGCCCGAGGCGTGAGCTCGATGTCATCGCAGCCGGGCCGCGAGGTCCGTGAGGTGCTCGAGGTCCTGGACGGCGGGCTGCAGGCCACGATCCAGGACGGCGGCCGGCGGGGCCACGAGGCCGAAGGCGTGCCACGCAGCGGTGCCGCCGACGCCGTCGGGCTGGCGGTCGCGAACCTGCTGCTCGGCAACCGCCCGGACGCCGCGGCCCTCGAGGCAACGATCATCGGACTCCGCGTTCGGGCCGTGGTCCCCGTCGACGTCGCGCTCGGTGGCGCGGACCTGGGCGCGATCGTCGAGCCCGACACGCCGGTGCGACCCGGAACCTCGATCCGGCTTGCCGCCGGCCACGTCCTGGCCGTGAGCGGGCGCCCCGACGGCGACGGACCGGCCTGCCGGGCCTACCTCGCGGTCCCGGGCGGATTCGACGTACCCGTCGTGCTGGGGTCCCGCAGCACCTGCCTGCCCGCCGGCTTCGGGGGCCTGGAGGGCCGAGCGCTCCGGGCGGGTGACCGCCTGCGAGCGGCGGGCGGCGCAGCCGGCCTGAGGACGGCCCCGAGACGGCTGGGCTCGCAAGCGGCCGCCAACCTGCCCTCGGCGGCGCAGCGCCTGCGGGTGCTTCCCGGTCCCGCCTCGGGCGAGGGCGATCCGGCATTCGCCGGGTTGGTGAGCCGTCCGTGGGTCGTCGCGGCGGCGAGCGACCGGCGCGGCCTCCGCCTCGAGCCCGCCGATCCCGGCGCCGGCGGGCACGGCCCCAGCCTCGCGCCGCTCGCGGCCGGCGAGCTGCCGAGCCTCGGCGTCCTGCCCGGCGCGATCCAGGTGACGCCGTCCGGCCAGCCGCTGGTCCTCATGCCCGATTCGGGCACCACCGGCGGCTACCCGGTCGTGGCCGTCGTCATCCAGGCGGACCTGCCGCTCCTGGGCCAGCTCGACCCCGGCGCCGAGGTCCGGTTCCGCGCCACGACCGCGGACGACGCCCGAGCGGCCGCCATCGAGCGTCGCGCGCTGATCGCCTCGATTGGCTCGGGCCTATCGTGAGTCCGATGGCCGGCGGAGCGGCATCCCCCGGATGGCCGTGCGTCGCGATCGCGTCATACGACTGATCCAGATTCACACCGAGGCGTATTGACCAGCGTGACCCCCCGGCCTTCGACACCGAGCCTGCCCGCGCCCCGATCGGCCGCCCTCCCGGCGGCCCTCGCCGGCGTGCTGGCCGTGGGCGCCGCGCTCGCAGCCGGCGAGTTCGTTGCCGGCCTGGTCGCGGGCGTGCCCTCGCCGCTGGTCGCGATCTCACAGGCCATCGTCGACTACCAGCCGCCCGGCGCGAAGGACTTCGTCGTCGCCCTGTTCGGGACCAACGACAAGCTCGCCCTCCAGGTCTTCGTCGTCCTCGTGGCCCTCGTGATCGGGGCGATCGTCGGGGACCAGGCGCGACGTCGCGGCGAGGGCCTCGCGACGACGGTCATCGCGGTCTTCGCGGCGATCGGGTTCCTGGCGTCGCTGCGCGACCCCACCGCGATCCTCGTGTTCGCCGGGCTGGCCGCGGCCGTGGAGACCCTGGTTGGATCATGGGTCCTGGGCTGGCTGGTCCAGGCGATCGCTCCGGCCGCGGTCCCGGCAACGGGGCCGGCCAACGCGGCGGGTGGGGGTCGCGGCAAGCGAGCCAAGGTGACCGCGACGCCGCGCGGCGGGATGCCCGACTGGACCCGCCGCCGGCTGCTCGTCCGGGGCAGCACCGTGGCCGTCGGGGCCGTCGCCGCCGCGGCGATCGGCCGGGCCTTGGTGAACCGCGCTCACACGCCGGCGCCGGCCGGCACCCTCCCGGATCCCGCGCAGCCGGCGGCCCTCCCGGCCGGCGCCGACATCGCCACGGCGGACCTGACATCGGATGGCCTGACCCCGATCGTCATGCCGAACGACAGCTTCTACCGGATCGACACGGCGCTCCTGCCACCCTCGGTCGACGTCAAGACCTGGAGCCTCCGGATCCATGGCCTCGTGGACCGCGAGACCGTCCTCACCTACGACCAGCTGACCTCGCTCCCGATCATCGAGCAGTTCACGACCATCGCCTGCGTGTCGAACGAGGTCGGCGGCGACCTCGTCGGCAATGCCGCGTGGCGCGGCGTCGAGCTCCGCCGCGTGCTGGCGATGGCCGGCGTCCAGTCGAGCGCCACCCAGCTCGTGGGCCGGTCCGTCGATGGCTTCACGGTCGGCATGCCGGTGGCCTGGGTCATGGACCAGTCGCGGACGCCGATGATCGCCATCGGGATGAACGGCCAGCCGCTGCCGCAGCTGCACGGCTACCCCGCCCGGCTGATCGTGCCGGGCCTGTACGGCTACGTCTCGGCGACGAAGTGGCTGAGCGAGCTCGAGCTGACGACGCTCGAGGCCTTCGACGCCTACTGGGTGGGCCTTGGCTGGGCCAAGGAGGCGCCGATCCTGACCCAGGCACGGATCGACGTCCCGCGTAACGGGACGTCCGTCTCGGCGGGCGCGCAGCCGATCGCGGGCGTGGCCTGGGCGCCAGACCGGGGCATCGACCGGGTCGAGGTCTCGATCGATGGCGGCGCGTGGCAGGCCGCGCAGCTGTCCGCAGCCATCTCGAAGGCGACGTGGGTCCAATGGCTGGTGTCGTGGAACGCCACGCCCGGCGACCACACCATCGAGGTCCGCGCGACCGATGGCACCGGGGCGCTCCAGGCCGACACCGTCACGACGCCGTTCCCGGACGGGGCGCGCGGCCATCACCGGGTCAGCGTGCGGGTCGGCTGACCGAATCCGGGTACAGTCGAGCCATGTCCCGACGCCTCTTCGTCTTCGACGACCCCGATCGCTTCGCCACCGGCACCGTCGGCCAGCCCGGCAGCCGGACGTTCTTCCTCCAGGCCAGCGCGGCCGGCCGCGTGGTGAGCGTCGTCATCGAGAAGACGCAGGTCTCGGCCCTCGCCGAGCGCCTCGGGGAGCTGCTCATCGAGCTCGACCGGCAGGGCATCGCCAACGATCCGCCGGCGCCGATCGCCAAGGACGAGCGGCCCCTCGACGAGCCCCTCAACGAGGCCTTCCGAACCGGCTCCCTGACGCTCGGCTGGGACGGCGAGGCCGAACGGATCCTGGTCGAGGCGCGGGCCCAGATCGAGGTCGAGTCGATCGAGGAGGCCATCGAGGCGCTGCAGCAGGACGAGGACGACGACGAGGAGGGTCCGGACCTGCTGCGGGTCCGGATCACGCCCGATGCGGCGCGGTCGTTCGTGGCCCAGGCCCAGCGGGTGGTGCGAGCGGGCCGGCCGCCGTGCCCGCTGTGTGGCAACCCGCTCGAGCCCACCGGCCACATCTGCCCGCGCAAGAACGGCCACTACCTGAACTGAGGCCACGACCCTGGCCGAGCCCTCGACCGAGCTGCCCGCGCCCGAGTCGGCGCTCGACGTCCTGGCCGACGGCGAGATCGAGCTCGTCGGGCGGCTCGTCGAGTCATCCAACAATGCACTGCTGGTCCGGGTCGACCATCCGGCGGCCGCGGCCCTCGCCTGGCAACCCGGCGACACCTCGCCACTGGCGGGCCTCGACCGCGGCTTCTACGCCGTCTGGAAGCCGACCGCCGGCGAGCGGCCGCTGTTCGACTTCCCGATCGGGACGCTGACCCGGCGCGAGGTCGCCGCCTATCGGCTCTCGGAAGCGACCGGCTGGGGCATCGTGCCGCCGACCGTGCTCCGCGAGGGGCCCTACGGCGAGGGCATGCTCCAGCGCTGGATCGAGATCGATCCGGCGGTCGACCTCGTCGAGCTGCTCACCGGCGAGGGTGTCCCCGCCGACGGGCGGCTCCGGCGCGTCGCCGTGTTCGATGCCGTGATCAACAACACGGACCGCAAGGGCGGTCACCTGCTGCCCGTGCCGGGTGGCCACCTGTTCGCCGTCGATCACGGCGTGACGTTCTCGATCGAGCCCAAGCTGCGAACCATCCTGTGGGCCTGGGAGGGCCAGCCGTTCGAGCCATCCGAGCGGGCGGTCCTCGAGCGCCTCGCCAGCGCCTTGGCGCCGGGCGAGATCGTGGACGTCGCCCTGCGGGAGCTGCTCTACGGTCCCGAGGTGGACGCCACGCGCGATCGGGTCGAGGCGCTGCTTGCGGACGGCGTCTTCCCCGGCCCGAACCCCGACTGGCCCGCGGTGCCCTGGCCGCCCTTCTGACGCTTCCGGCCGCCGGCGCATCTGCGATGCTCCGCCGGAGATGAGCGCGGCCGACCACTGCCTCGCGATCGACGTCGGGACGCAGAGCGTCCGGGCCCTGCTGTTCGACCCGCGCGGGAACCTCGTCGGGCTGGGCCGGGTCGCCATCGAGCCGTACGTCTCGCCGCAGCCGGGCTGGGCCGAACATGACCCGGAGGTCTGGTGGTCGGCCATCGGCGAGGCGGCCCGGCGCCTGTGGGCCGACGTGGCCGCCCGCGGCGGGCCGCCAGGGGATAGCGTCGCGGGGGTCGCCCTGACGACCCAGCGGGCGACGATCGTCGTCGCGGACGCGGACGGGGCGCCCCTGCGACCGGCCATCGTGTGGCTCGACGCTCGCCGGACCGACGCCCTCCCGCCGATCGGGCTGCCGTGGAGCGCGGCCTTCGCCGCGAGCCGGGTGACGGACACGGTGGCGCGGTTCCAAGCCGATTGCGAGGCCAACTGGATCCGGACCTTCGAGCCGGCGACGTGGCGGCGCATCGGGCGCTACGGCGTCCTGTCGAGCTGGCTCACGGCACGCCTCATCGGGGACTGGGTCGACTCGACCGCCAGCCAGGTGGGCTACCTGCCGTTCGACTTCAAGCACGGCCGCTGGGCCAGCCGCTGGGACTGGAAATGGCAGGCCTGCCCCGTCGAGCGGTCGTGGCTGCCGTCGCTCCAGCCGCCGGGCTCGACGCTCGGTGGCCTGACCGCCGCGGCCGCGGCGCACCTCGGCGTGGCCGCCGGGACGCGGCTCATCGCCGCGGCCGGGGACAAGCAGTGCGAGGCGGTCGGCGCCGGCGCGATCGCGCCCCAGATCGCCGGCCTGTCGTTCGGGACGACCGCCACGATCGGCACGACCCATCGCCGCTACGTCGAGCCGATCCCCCTCGTGCCGCCCTACCCGGCCGCGATCCCCGGGGCGTGGTTCCTGGAGCTCCAGGTCATGCGCGGCTTCTGGATGGTCGAGTGGTTCAAGCGCGAGTTCGGGGCCGACGAGGTCGCGCGCGCCGCGGCGCTGGACCGGCCACCCGAGGCGCTCTTCGAGGACCTGCTGGGTGCGTCGCCACCCGGGGCGATGGGCCTCGTGCTGCAGCCGTACTGGATGCCCGGCGTGCGCTACCCCGGCCCCGAGGCCAAGGGCGCGGTGCTCGGCTTCGGCGACGTCCACGGTCGGGCACACCTCTACCGGGCGATCCTCGAAGGGCTGGCGTACGGCCTCCGCGAGGGCGCCGACCGGATCGCCCGCCGGAGCGGCGTGCCGATCCGCGAGCTCCGCATCTCCGGCGGCGGCTCCCAGTCACGGGCCGCGGTCCAGCTGTTCGCCGACGTCTTCGGGCTGCCGGCGTCGCGGCCCCACACCCACGAGGCCGCCGGCCTCGGTGCGGCGATCGACGTCGCGTTCGGGGTCGGCCTCCACCCGGACCCCGAGACGGCCGTGGCCGAGATGGTCCGCGTCGAGGACCGGTTCGAGCCCCAGCCGGCCGCGAGCCGGATGTACGGCGAGCTCTACGAGCACGTCTACCTGCGGATGTACGAGCGGCTGCAGCCGCTCTATCGCGAGATCCGGCGGATCACGGGCTACCCGCCCGCCTGAGGCGGTCTCGGACGGAGGCGCGGCGCACCCGCCTGACCGCGGGCCGTCCCGGGCAACCCTCGCGGGCAGCCCTCACGGGCGGCCCAAGCGGGCGGCCCTAGCGGGCGGCCGTCGGCGCCGGGCCCTCGCCGCCGCGGCGCTCGAACACCAAGAGGCGCCAGACGCCGTGCGGCTCGGTTCGCGTGCAGCGCAGGCCGGCCGTGGCGGCCGCCGCCGCGAGATCGGCATGGCGGTGGGCCTGCATCCGGAGGCGTGACCGGAGCAGCCACTGCCACAGGTTGATCGCGCGCACGGCCGCGCGGGCCAGCCGCCCGTCCGGCGGGATCACGATGCCGAGCCGGAGGCGGGTCCGGGCGGCGGCTGCGGCGACGAGCCCCGGTCCGTCGAGGTAGCAGCAGGCCACCCGGTCGAGGGCCACGACGTCGACCGGATCGATCCCGGGCGCGACGGCCACGAAGTCCCCATGGATGAACCGGACGCGATCGCCCAGCCCGAGGCGCTCGGCCTCGCTCTGCGCGGCCGCGAGGTACGGCCCCGACGCGTCGATGTCGATCGCCTCGGCCGCGCCCGCCTCGAGCAGCAGCCGATGGACGGTCCCGATCCCGGCCCCGATGTCCAGGACCGTGAGGCCGCGGGCGTCGTCGCCGGCGAGCGCCGCCACCAGGGCCCGCGTCGCCTCACGCGGTCCGCGCCGCCGATCCTCCGCGAGCTCGCGCCGCGCGCTGCGGTCGTCGAACTCCTTGTCGTAGCAGCACGAGCAGCCCGGCTCCGCCATGCCTCGAGGTTAGCGCGTCAGGCCCGGACCTCCTGGCGCATGAACGAGGCGTAGGCCAGCGCGAAGCACACGACGGTCAGCGCCAGCAGCGCCACGATGTGGGGCCACACCAGCAGGACGCTCTGGTCCAGCGAGAGCAGGGTCGGGACCTGCTGCTGGGCCTGGATGTACTGGCCCAGCGTCGGTGTCGAGACCGTCGTGACGCTCGGGTCGAGCAGCACGACCGAGGCCTCGCTGTAGAGGGTGCTCGGCAGGAGTCGGAGCAGGAACTGCTGGGCCGAGGCTGCGCTGAGGATGTCCTGGGCGGTCCCACCGCCGGGCGCCACGAAGCCGCCGACGATCGAGACGATGAGCTGGCCGAAGATCGGGACCGCCACGAACAGCCACACGCCGAGGCCCACCAGGGCCGAGGTCGCGGCCCGCGAGATGACGACCGACAGCAGCAGCCCGAATGCCAGCCACAGGGCGACGTACAGGACGGTCAGCAGGTACCAGCCGACGATCCGGATGATCTCGGACGCCTCGGGGACGATCCCCAGCCGCAGCAGGCCGAAGCCCGCGATGACGCCCACGACGGCCGCGAGCACCAGCGCGATGACCGCGAGGCCGGCGACGAACTTGCCATTGATGACGTCGTCGCGATGGATCGGCTGCGACAGCAGCCGCGGCAACGTGCCCTCGTGACGCTCGCCGTTGATCGCGTCGAACGCGAACGCCACGCCCAGCAGCGGCGCGGCGATGCCCACGAACTGGTCGACCCGGAGGAGACTGATGTCCTGGGGTCCGACGGTGAAGAGGAACAGGAAGACCGCCTGCGCGCCGCTGACCGATGACGCGGCGTTCTTGATCTGCTCGGCGGCGAAGTACAACGGGATCAGCGCCGCGACGCCGAGGATCGCGAGCAGGACGTAGAACCGCGCGCTCAGGACGTGGTCCGCGAACTCCTTCGCGGCGATCGTCGGCCAGCCCGGCCCGAGGCGCCGGGCGCCGGCCGTGGAGGCGCCCGCGGCGCGAGCGGTCTCGGCGCTCATGCCGCGACCCGGCCGTGCGCCGCGAGGCCCCGGGCCTCGAGCGCCCGGCGGTAGATGTCGTCCAGCGACGGCACGACCTCGCGGACGGACGTCAGGGCCAGCTCGCGGTTCGCGGCCAGGGCCAGGATCGCGATCCGGACCCGGGTGCCGGTGTCACGCTCGGCCCGCACCAGCCACGGGTCGCCGACCCGGTCCGGGGCGACCACCGAGCGAACGGACGGGATGCGGGTCAGCACGGGGGTCGGATCGGCCTCGCCCTCGAGGCCGACCTCGATGACGTCGTCGGCCTCGCCGAACTGGTCGGCCAGCTCCGGCACCGTGCCGACCCCGACGAGCCGGCCCGCGGCGAAGATCCCGACGCGATCGCAGACCGACTGGACCTGGCTGAGCAGGTGGCTCGACAGGAGGATCGCCAGGCCGCGCTCCCGGGTGAGCCGCCGCAGGAGGTCCAGGATCTCGACGACGCCGATCGGGTCGATCGCCGTCGTCGGCTCGTCCAGGATCAGGACCGTGGGGTCCTTGAGGAGGGCGTCGGCGATCCCGAGGCGCTGGAGCATGCCTCGCGAATACGTCTCGACCCGGTCGTCGGCGCGATTCGACATGCCGACCTGGTCCAGGACCTCGTCGATCCGGGCCTCGGCCTCGCGCCGCTCGATCCGATTGAGCCGGGCCGTGTAGCGGAGGTTCCCGCGGCCGCTCATCGCCCCATAGAAGCCGACAGCGTCGGGCAGGTAGCCGACCCGGCGCTTGACCTCGAGCGGCTCACGCTCCGGGTCGAAGCCCGCGACGCGGGCCCAGCCGTGCGACGGCTCGGTGAGCCCGAGGAGCATCAGGATCGTGGTCGTCTTGCCGGCGCCGTTCTGGCCCAGCAGGCCGAAGATCTCGCCCGGCAGGACGTCGAGGTCCAGGCCGTCCACGGCGACCAGGTCGCCGTAGCGCTTCGTCAGCCCGCGCGTCGAGATCGGCAGCGCCGTCTCGCCCTCGGCAAGGACGGGCGGTGGCGGGACGGGCGCCCCGCGCTCGCGCTTGTGCGCGGGCGCCGATTCACGCCGGAGCGTCGTCGTCGCGGGACGGACCGGCGCGTCGCGCCGTGGAGCCGGGGCCGTCGGGCCCGGCCGGGCCGCCCCGAGACGTGGCGGTGCAGCGCGGCGACGAGGCGGCTGCGCGGGTCCGTCGCCGGATCGCTCGTCGCTCATCGCCGGCCGTAGCGGCGGAAGACCCACCACAGGCCGGCGAAGACCAGGACGATGAGCGCCGCGCCGACGATCGCCCACTCGAGCGACGTCTCGACGGTGAACCGGATGTCGGTGGTCGCGGTCGAGCCCTGATCGGCGCTGGCGTTGAACGTCAGGTCGTAATCACCCGCGATCGCGTCGGTCGTCGGGATGATCGTGGCGTTGACGGTCACGGTCTGGTTGGCGGCGATCGATGCGATCGTCGGCTGGTCGAACGTGACCTTCCAGTTCGTCGGCGGGGTCGCCGTGAGGGTGACGTTGGTGATCGGCGCGGTGCCGCCATTGGTGAGGGTCAGCTGCTGGGTCGTCGAGTGGCCGGCCGAGCCGTGGTTGCTGAGCACCTGGTTGGGCGTCGACATCGACATCGAGTAGCTGCCGGTGATCTCGACCTGGAGGTCGGTCTCGATCTGCTTGCTGCCACCGCTGGCGGTCACGGCGATCGGGTACTGGCCGGCCGTGACAGCGTCGGGCGGGTTGACGGTCACCGACACGGCCGAGGTGCTGCCGGCCTTGACCACCGCGGTGGCGGCCTGGGCCGTGCCCGCGATCTGGGCCGTGACGGTCCAGCCGTCGGGCCCGGTGGCGGCCACTCCGAACGTGATGTCCTGCGGGGTGTTGTTGGCGAGGGTCAGGTTGAACGTGAAGGTGGCGTTCGAGGCGCCCTTCTGCGAGGGGATGTCGGCGTCCATCGTGACGTCGCCGGTCGACGCCTGGATCGTCAGCTCGAGCGGCAGGGTCACGGTCTCGCTGCCGGCCGTCCCCGTCACGACGAGCGTCACCTTGCCCGCGGCATCGTCCGGCACGCTGACGTCGACCGTGGCGCTGGCCGCGGTCTTGCCGTCGGTCTGGACTGCGTTGACGATGAAGCCACCGCCCTGGAGGGTCGCTGTCCAGCCGCTCGGCGCGCCACTCAGGGACACCGCCACGCGGGCGGCGGTCGTCGTCTTGATGCTGAGGTCGAAGCTGACCTTGCTGCCGGGCGAGACGGCGACGGCCGGGTAGGGCGTCGTGATCGTCAGGCCGTCGGCGGCGAGCGCGGCTGGCGCCAGGGTTGCGGCGATGATGCCCGCGGCGCCGAGGGCGGCGAGCCGCCGCGCGACTGCCGACGCGATCCGATGGCCGAAGATGGACGTGCGCACGAAGCCCTCCATGTGCCCCCGCATTCCTGCCCGCGGGAGTCTGCCAAGTCCGGGGCCGAGCGGCAACCAAGGCGCCATTGCGGCGCGATTGCGATGCCGCAACCCGCGATCGGTACGAACGGATGTTTGACAAGGCCCGGTCATTGGGCCGATGCTCTAACGGTACAAGCAGATCGCCGAAGGAACGGACCGCAGGTCTGAGCATCGACCGACAGCAAGATCGGATCCGACTCGCTCCCGCGTCCTGGCCACGGCCACACACCGACAACCGCTCCGTCGCACGACATCGCGACCCGAGCGACCAGGGCCGCCGCCCGAGCAGCCAAGAAGCGCTGGCAGGCGGCCAGAAGGACTCAATCGAACCCATGCTTTCCCGTACCACCCAGTCGTCCGTCACGGGGCGTTCCGCCTCGATGCGACGGATGCGACGGCGGATGACCGCCACGAGCCGCCTGTACTGCGGCACCAACGGCTGCGCCAGCTTCCTCACGATCGACCCCGATCGCAAGGTCGCCCAGTGCGAGGTCTGCGGCTACACCCGCCGCCTCGACTAGCCCAACCTATGATCGGGGCGTGATCGCCCCGACGACCCTCGACCCGGCGGCGATCCCAGCCGCCCAGGCCCGGATCCGCCGGGCGCTCATCGCCGAGGTGGCCCTCGGCAGCACCGGCTACATCGCCGCGATCACGATCGGGACGCTCGTGGCCCAGGACCTGCTCGGGTCGACGACCCTGGCGGGCGTGCCGAGCGCCACGGTCGTCCTCGGGGCCTCCTCGGGCTCGATCCTGCTGTCGTCGCTCATGGCCCGGCGGGGCCGGCGCCCCGGTCTCGTGCTCGGCTACGCGATCGCCGTCGTCGGCGCGCTGATCGCGGCGAGCGCCGTCGTGGCCCGGTCGTTCCCGCTGCTGATCGTCGGGACGATCCTCCTCGGCTGGGGCAACAGCGCCAACCAGCTGTCGCGCTACGCCGCGGCAGACATGGTCCCGCCGTCGAAGCGGGCCAACGCCATCGGCCTGATCGTCTGGGCATCGACGGTCGGCGCGGTCATCGGCCCGTCCCTCGTCGCGCCGGCCGGGGCGCTGGCCAGGGGCCTCGGCCTGCCGGAGCTCGCCGGTCCGTACCTGGTGCCGGTGGTCGCCGTGACGCTGTCCGCGATCCTGTCGTTCGTGCTGCTCCGGCCGGACCCGATGGCCCTGGCGGACCACGCCATCACCGGCGCCGACCCGGGCCAGTCCGCTCCGCTCGCGGAGATCTTCCGGCGGCCGATCGTCATCGCGGCGATCGTGGCCCTGATCGCCGGCCAGTTCACGATGGTCCTGGTCATGACGATGACACCGCTGCACATGACCCAGCACGGCCACGACCTGACCGCGGTTGGCCTCGTGCTGAGTGCCCACACCTTCGGGATGTATGCGCTGTCACCGATCTCCGGGCGCCTCGTCGGGCGGCTGGGCATCCTCCCGACGATCTTCCTCGGCACGGCGGTGCTGGTCACTGCGTCGCTCATGGCGGCCTTCGCGCCGCCGAGTGGCGGCCTGGTCCTGGGCCTGGCCCTGTTCCTGCTGGGCTTCGGCTGGAACCTCGGGTTCGTGGCCGGCAGCTCGCTGCTGTCGGCCGGCCTCGAGATCGCGGAGCGGACGCGGGTCCAGGGCGTGGCCGACGCCCTGATCTGGGCGACCGCCGCGATCGCCAGCTTCGGGTCCGGGCTCGTCGTGCAGGCGGCCAGCTACACGACGCTCGGCCTGCTCGGGGCGGGCTTCGTCGCGGTGGCGATCTGGATCCTCGCGCTGCGGCGCCGGACGGTCATGGTGGCCCTCCGGCCCGCCCTGCCCCTGCTGGACGCGCTCGAAGCCGAGGCGTAGGCCCGGCGCAGGCCCGGCGCAGGCCCGTCGTAGGCCCGGCGGTTCAGGCGTCCCTGACGCCGAGCTCGCGCACCACCCAGGCGGCGAGCGTTCGGGCGCAGGCCGCGACCTGGTCCAGCGGCACCCACTCGTCCGCGGCGTGGGCCTGGCGGACGTTGCCGGGCCCGAAGATGACGGTCGGTGTCCGGCCTTCGTTCACGAGCAGGCGCATGTCCGCGCCGTATGGCTCGCCGAGCAGGGCCGGACGGTGCCCGGTCACCGCCTCCGTGACGGCGGCCAGGCCGACCGGGAGCGGATGGTCCGCCGCGATCCGGGCGGATGAGAACCGGCCGCCGGTCAGCTCGAGGGTCGGCGGGTGGTCGCGCAGGAACGGATCGTCCGCTGCGGCACGGTCGATGCAGCGCCGCAGGTCCTGCTCGGCGTCGCGCCAGCCCTGGCCCAGCTTGACGCCGTAGCGGCCCTCCGCCACGACCCGATCGAGGACCGTGGAGGCCCACGCCCCGCCCTCGACCTTGCCGATGATCGTCGGGTACGGCAGCCCCAGCGCGGTCATGAGCGGGTCCCGCTCCGCGGCGTTGCGGGTCTCCTCGTCGTCCTCGAGCGCTCGAACCAGGGTCATGAGGTTGTCCAGCGCCGAGATCCCCTCCCGGCGGACCGAGGCGTGGGCGGCCCGTCCCGGGACGGTCAGCCGAAAGGTCAGCGCCCCGGCATGAGCGATGACGACGTCGAGGTCGGTGGGCTCGGTGATGACCGCGAGGTCGGCAACGGCCCCCGCCCGGATCGCCGCGAGCATGCCCTGGCCGCCATCCTCCTCCGACGGCACGCTGGCGACGAGCAGCTCCCCGTCGAGCCGGTCGGCGACGCCGGCGGCCACGAGGGCACGCACGCCGGCGAGGATCGCGGCCACGCCGCCCTTCATGTCGACCGCGCCGCGACCGTAGACCCGGCCCGTGGCGTCATCGCCCTCGAGCTCCGCGGCCCACGGGTCGTGGTGCCAGGTCTCCGGATCGCCCGGCGGGACCACGTCCACGTGGCCGACGAGCAGGACCCGCCGGCCGCCGGTCCGGCCCCAGCGGGCCAGCACGATCGGCAGGCGATCGCGCGGCATCTCGGCGCCCGGCCAATCGGGATCGTCGCGCTCGAAGGCCACCGGATCCGGGTCGAGCCGCTCCACTCGTCCACCGAGATCGGCGAGGAGCTCGGCCATCCGGTCCTGGACGGCCACCTCGTCGCCGGTGACGCTCGGGATGCGGACGAGGTCGCGAAGCGTCTGCGCGGCCCAAGCTGGCTCGACGGCGTCGGCCGCCGCCTGCTCGAGCGGGCTGAGCCCGGCGGGGGCGGTCATCCGCGGAGGATCGGCCGGGTCAGGCAGGTCGGGCCGCCCGAGCCGTTGATCCCGATCTCGGTTGCCGGATACGTGTGGACCTCGCAGCCGGCCGCGGCGAGCGCCGCGGCGGTCACGGGATTGCCCTCGGCGAGGACGACCACGCCCGGCGCCGTGGCGAGGACGTTGCACCCGAGGGTCGGGTACTCCCCCTCCGGGATCTCGACGAGGCGGTAGCCGAGGTCACCCAGGAGCTGCCATAGCCCGACCGGGAGGAGCGGCAGGAACACGACCGCGAGGTCGTCCGCGACGGGGGAGATCACCGACATCAGGTGCACGAGCTCGCTCGGCCCGCGCCAGTACGGCACGTCGAAGACGCGGACGTCCCCGCCGACGACCGCGGCGAGCTGGCTGGCGCCGGCGTCGTTCGTCCGGAGCGTCCGGCCGATGCAGAACAGGTCCGGCCGGAGCCAGAACGTGTCTCCGCCCTCGATTGTTCCCGGTGCCTCGATCCGGCCGGCCGTCGGGACGCCACTGGCATTGAGCCACGCCTCGAGCGCGGCCGGCTCGGCGCGGCGATTGGGCTTGCCGGGCCGCAGCGGGATCGCGCCCCGATCGGTGACCAGGATGGGATCGAAGGCGTAGACCGCGTCCGCGCCGGTGGCCAGGTCGTCGGCATCGAGGACGTGGATCTCCGGGACGAGCTCGCCCAGGACGTCCACGAACGCGGCGTGCTCGCGCTGGGCGAGCTCGAGGTCGCAGGGGTGGAGGAACCCGTGGGCCGGATCGTCGAAGGCGGCCCCGAAGGCCGCCCCCGGGCGGACGACGGCCACCTCCTGGAGCGGCGCCGTCATCGACTGGGCCCCGAAGCGGCGGCCCGTGGCGAGCTCGCTCAAGGCCTGGCTGCGGTCGCGGCCGGGGTGCCGGCCGACGCGAGCCCGGACCGCGCGCCGCGGGCGAGGTCCTCGACGGCCTCCAGCAGGCGGTCCACCTCCGCCGTGGTGTTGTAGTGCGTCAGCCCGATCCGGACGACGCCATCCGGCGCGAGGCCCAGCCGCTCGATGAGCCCGGTCGCGTAGAAGTCGCCATCCCAGACCGCGATCCGGCGCTCGCCGAGCGCGGTCGCGGCGGCCCGCGGCGTGAGGCCACCGATGGAGATGGCGGCAGTCGGCGTGCGCCGATCGAAGGCCGCCCGATCGGTGATGCCGTGGGTCGTCACGCCCGGGATCTCGTCGAGGCCGTCGGCCAGGCGCCGGTACAGGTCCAGCTCGTAGGCCCGGATCGACGTCATGGCGGCCACGAGCCCGGCACGCCGATCGGCCGGCGAGGCGTGACCGCCGCAGCGCTCGCCGACCCAGCACAGGTAGTCGATCGCGGCGAGGGCGCCGGCGTAGCCCTCGAAGTTGCCGGTCCCGGTCTCGAACGGGTGGCTCGCAGGCTTGAGCTTGATCGACGGCAGCGAGGCCATCAGGTCGTGGCGCATCCACAGCGCGCCGACATGCGGCCCGAAGAACTTGTAGACCGAGCAGGCCACGAGGTCGGCCCCGGCCGCCCGGGCGTCGAGCGACAGGTGGGGCGCGGCGTGGACGGCGTCGACGTACAGCAGGGCGCCGGCTGCGTGGACCCGCTCGGCGATGGCCGCGATCGGGTTGATCGTCCCGACCGCGTTCGAGGCCCAGCCCACGGCCACGAGCTTCGTTCGGGGCGACAGCAGGGCGTCGAGGTCCTCCAGGTGGAGCGTGCAGTCCTCGAGGTGCGGCTCCCACACCCGGACGACGAGGCTGCGTTCGCGAGCCAGGGCCAGCCACGGATCGACGTTGGCCTGGTGATCGAGGCCGGTCACGACGATCTCGTCACCGGGCTGCATCGTCGCCCCAAGCGAGCGCGAGACGTGGAATGTCAGGGTCGTCATGTTCGGGCCGAAGGTGATCTCGCGGCCCTGGCCACCGAGCAGGTCGGCGATCGCGTCGTGGGCCTCGACGACGATCGCATCGGATCGGCGCGAGGTCGCGAACGCGCCATCGTGATTGGCGTTCGCGGAGCGGTAGTAGTCGGCCACGGCATCGATGACGGTCTGCGGGACCTGGGTGCCGCCAGGACCGTCGAAGAAGGCCATCGGCCCGCCGTCGTGGTCCACCGCCAGGGCCGGAAACCGTGCGCGGACGGCGTCGATGTCGAAGGTCGTCATGGGTGGATGCTACGGCGGACGAGCGCGGCGTTCAGCGCCGGCTCGTTGACCCGGCAACGAAGCCAGCCGTACGATTCGGGCATGCCAACCGCCACCTCCGCCGACGCCCGCAGCGGCGCGCCGGGCACGCCGCTGACGCCGCGCGATCCACGGCTGGCGCCGTGGCGAGCCTTCGTGCGGGCCCACGCCGAGGTCTCGCGGCGGCTCGACGAGGACCTCCGGACCGAGCACGGGCTGTCGCTCCAGGAGTACGTGACGCTGCTGATCCTGGTCGAGGCGCCGGGCCGCCGCCTGCGGATGGGCCGCGTCGCGGAGTCCCTGACGCTGTCGAAGAGCGGCGCCACGCGCCTCATCGACCGGCTCGTGGGTGACGGCCTGGTCGAGCGCGTCACCTGTACCAGCGATGCCCGCGGCGCCGAGGCCCGCCTCACCGACGCCGGCACCGATCGCCTCCGGACCGCCGCGCCGACGCACCTCCGCGGCATCGCCGAGTACTTCCTGGCGACGATCGACCAGGCCGACCTGCCGGACATCGAGCGGGTCATGACCGACGTCGCCCGCTGCGCCTCGGGGGCTGGCCACCACTGAGCGGCCGCCTCCACGTCGGGACGTCCGGCTTCTCCTACCCCGGCTGGATCCCGCGGGTCTATCCGCCGGGCACGCGGTCGACCCGATTCCTCGCGACGTACGCCGAACGATTCGACGCCGTCGAGCTCAACGTGACGTTCCGGCGGCGGCCGACCGCGTCGGCGATCGCCGGCTGGCTGCGCGCCACCCCGGAGTCCTTCCGGTTCGCGATCAAGGCCCAGCGCGGCTCGGCCGTCCGGGCCCTCCTCGGCTCGCCCCAGGAGAGCATCGGCTGGCTGGCCGAGCCCCTCCCCCACTTCGGGTCGCGGCTCGGCGCCGTCCTGTTCCGGATCCCGGCCGAGATCCGGCGCGACGGTCCGTGGTGCGAGGGCGACGTGGCCCGCGCCGACGCCGCGCTCGAGGCGGTGCTCCGGGCCTGGCCGCCCGGCCTGCCGCTGGCCATGGAGCTCCAGGATCCGTCGTGGCACGTCGACGAGACGTTCCGGGCCATCGCCGCGGCCGGGGCGACGCTGTGCGCGACGGACCGCCCCGATGCCGACGAGCCGACACTCCGGCGGACCGCGGACCGCCTCTACCTGCGGTTGCGGCGCGACGACTACGACGAGGCCGCCCTCGACGCCTGGGCACGGCGGCTGCGGCCGTTCCTGGATGCGGGCGACGACGCCTTCGTGTTCTTCAAGCACGATCCCGTCGGGCGCGCGGCCGAGCTCGCGACGGCCTTCCGGGCGCGCTTCGAGGGCTAGGCCGGCGCGGCTCCATGCGGGTGGCCGCGATCGTGATCGAGGCGATGGGTGTACTCCGCCGGCCCGAAGGCGACGAGCACGACGAGCCGCTCCTCGATGTCGTGGAAGCGATGCACGACATCCGCATCGACGAACACGATCGAGCCGGCGCGCACCGCTCGCTCCTCATCCCCGACCGTGATGGTGGCGCGGCCCGAGACGACGTAGTAGACCTCATCCTCGGTGTGCGGACCCTGCGGATCGGTGTCACCGGCCTCGAGCGCGTAGACCCCGACCGACAGGTCGTGGGTCCGCATGGCCTCGTGGTACGGCCGTCCCGCGGCGGCGATCGTCGCCAGCACCTCGGCCAGCTCGGCGGCGTCCATCGAGGCCGAGGCTAGCACCGGCTAGAGTGGCCGGATGGGTCGTCCCAGGCGCTCGATGGCGATCGTCGCGGTGCTCGCCCTGGCGGCCTGCACGGCGACCGGGACGCCCTCCCCGACGCTGCACAACGACCCCGGATTCCAGCTGCCGACGCTGCGGCCGCTGCCGTCCGGGCCGGGCTTCGACCCCGCCGCGGTCAACGTCTCGCTGGAACCGTTCGCGCACGTGCCGGGCGGGCCACTCGCGATCGCGGCCCCGGACGACGGCTCCGGCCGGCTGTTCGTCGCGGCCCAGGATGGGCGGGCGTGGGTCATCGATCGGGACGGCTCCACGAAGGCCACGCCGCTGCTCGACATCCGGAGCCTCATCACCACCGGCGGCGAGCGCGGCTTGCTGGGCATCGCGCCCCATCCGGGCTTCGCCCGCGACCCGCGGGTGTTCGTCGACTACACCGACCTCCAGGGCAACACCGTCGTGGCGAGCTACCGCATCTCGTCCGGGGATCCCGATCGCCTCGATCCGGCCAGCGTGGTTCACGTCCTTGGCCAGGCCCAGCCGTTCCCGAACCACAACGGCGGGGCGCTGGCGTTCGGGCCGGAGGGCGACCTGTACGTGTCCTTCGGTGACGGCGGCGGCGCCGGGGATCCCCAGGCCAACGGCCAGAGCCTGGCGTCGCTCCTGGGCAAGATCCTCCGGATCGACGTCGACGTCCCGGCTGGCTCCGCCCAGCCGTACGCCATCCCGGCGGGCAACCCGTCCAATGGCAGTGGCGGCGTGCGCGCCGAGATCTGGCTCTACGGACTCCGGAACCCGTGGCGGATGTCGTTCGACCGGGGCACCGGCGACCTGTGGATCGGCGACGTCGGGCAGGGCGCCTGGGAGGAGGTCGACGTGGCGCGTGCCGGTCAGGGCGGCCTCAACTTCGGCTGGAATCGGATGGAGGGCGCCCATTGCTACAAGCCGTCGACGGGCTGCGACCCGTCGGGCCTGACGATGCCGATCGCCGAGTACAGCCACGCCGACGGCTGCGTGGTCATCGGTGGCGACGTCTATCGCGGGAGCCGCTACCCGATGCTCGCCGGGGCCTACCTGTTCCTGGACTACTGCTCGGGCCGGATCTGGGCCTTGGACGCGGAGCGAGCCCAGCCGAGTGCGACCCTGACGCCGCCGGTCCAGGTTGGCATGACGGATGGCCAGGCGGCAGCCTTCGGCGAGGACCAGGCCGGGGAGCTCTACGTCGCCAGCCTCAGCGGCGGGATCCTGCGGGTGGTCGCGACGCCCCGCTGAGGAGGGGCCGCCTCGGGTGAACGCGAGGGTCGCCGTCGCGCGCGACCCGCCCGGGTCAGGCCCCGGCGGCCACCAGGATCATGTCGGTCGCCAGCCCGGCCAGGAACCCGACGAACATGCCACCCAGCGTCAGCTCCCACGACATCCGCCGGCCGGCCACGAACAGCTCGCCGACGACGTTGAGGATCGCGCCCGCCGCGAGGGCGAGGCAGCCGACGAACAGGAGCTGCGAGTCGATGGCGGTTCCCACCACCGTGCCGAGGAACGTGGGGCCGCCGCCGATCAGGCCCGCGGCGAGGAGCCACGTCCAGGTGGGGCGCACGCCGCGGGCGACGAGCGGCCCGACGATGCCGAAGCCCTCGGTCGCGTTGTGCAGCCCGAACCCGATGATGAGCAGCACCGCCAGCGAGATGGCCCCCGCCGATGCCGACTGGCCGATGGCCAGACCCTCGCTGAAGTTGTGCAGCCCGATGCCCATCGCGATGGTCATGCCGATGCCGAGGGCCTCCGTCCGGGCAAGGTTCGCGTCGGCTTCGGCGACCGCCATGGCGCCCGGACCGACCCCGGACGGCGCGGTCGGCCGGGGCCGGAGCAGCCGCGGCAGGTAGATGAGGCCGAGCAGGCCGAGTCCCAGGCCCACGACGTAGGCGGCGCCGAGCCCCGCCACCTGGTCCCAGGCCTTCGCGGTCAGGGCGTCCTCGAGCGGCTCCGTGGCGTGCTCGAGGATGTCGAAGAACAGGAACACCAGGATCCCGGCCGACACGCCCCCCAGGAAGATCCGGGTCCGCTTGGCCATCGTGGTGAGCCGTCCGAACGGCAGGCCGAGGAAGATGGTGCAGCCGGCGATGGCTCCCAGGATCACGGTCTGCCCGAACTCCACCCTGACGTCTCCTCGTGGCTGCGCGGCGGGGATTGCGCGCGGGGAACGTCGAAAATCCTAGCGGGCCGCTCGGATATCGGTCAACCGCCCTTGAGTCAGGGACTCAAGCCCGATTGAGTTAGGCGGCTAGACCGCGAGCGGATCGACCTTGTCGGGATCGACGCCGAGTTCGGCGATGGCCTTCGCCGCCGCCTTGGCGGTGATCGCGCCCGTGCCGGCGAGGGCCGACATCGCGGCCGCGGCGATCGACGGGGCATCGACCTCGAAGAACCGCCGGAGCGATTCCCGCGTGTCGCTGCGGCCGAAGCCATCCGTGCCGAGCGCGACGAGCGGCGCCGGGAGCCACGGCGCGACGCCCTGGGGGATGGCCTTGACCCAGTCGCTGGCCGCGACGATCGGACCGCCGTCGGCGCCCAGGACCGTGGCGACGTAGGGCACACGGGGCTTGTCCGCGGGATGGAGCCGGTTCCAGCGATCGGCCTCGAGGGCATCGCGCCGGAGCAGCGGGAATGACGGCGCCGAGTAGACCTCGGCGGCCACCCCGAACCGCTCGGCCAGGATCTTCTGGGCCTCGATGACCTGGAGCAGGATCGAGCCCGAGCCTGCCAGGCGGACCTTCGGGGCCCTGGCCGGCAGGCCGTCGGGCGCGCCCGCGAAGCGGTAGATGCCGCGGATCAGGCCGTCGTCGATGCCTTCCGGCTTGGCCGCCTGGGCGTAGTTCTCGTTGTAGACCGTGACGTAGTAGAAGACGTCCTCGCCGCGGCCATACATCCGCTCGATGCCGTCGCGCACGATCGCGGCGAGCTCGAAGGCGAACGTCGGGTCATATTGGCGGAGGCTCGGGCTTGCCGACGCCAGCAGGTGGGTGTGGCCGTCGTCGTGCTGGAGGCCCTCGCCGTGGAGGGTCGTGCGGCCGGCCGTCGCGCCGATGAGGAAGCCCCGGGCGCGCGCGTCACCGGCCGCCCAGAACTGGTCGCCGGTCCGCTGGAACCCGAACATCGAGTAGAAGATGTAGAACGGGATCACCGGGAAGCCGTGGGTCGCGTACGACGTCGCCGCGGCCTGGAAGCTGGCCGCCGAGCCGGACTCGGTGATGCCTTCCTCGAGGACCTGGCCGTTGACCGCCTCGCGGTACTTCATGACCAGCTCGGAGTCGACCGGCTCGTAGCGCTGCCCCAGCGCCGAGTAGATGCCGACCTCGTTGAACAGCGGGTCCATGCCGAACGTCCGGGCCTCGTCGGGGATGATCGGCACCACCCGCGGCCCGAGGTCGGGGTCGCGAATCAGGTTTCGCAGGATGCGGGTCAGGACCATGGTCGTGGAGACGGCCGTCGGGGAACCCGCCGCGAACTCCTGGTCGAACGTCGGCTTCGGGGCCGGAAGGACCACCGGGTGGACGACGCGCTTCGGCAGCGGGCCGCCCAGCTGGCGGCGACGCTCCATGAGGTACTGGACCTCCTCGGACTTGGGCCCGGGGTTGTAGTACGGCGCGTCGTGGAGCTGGTCGTCCGGGATGGGCAGCTCGAGCCGATCGCGGAAGACCTTCAGCTCGGCTTCGGACAGCTTCTTGGCCTGGTGCGTCATGTTCCGGGCCTCGACGCCCGGGCCCAGCGTCCAGCCCTTGACGGTCTTGGCGAGGACGACCGTCGGCGCGCCGCGGAACTCGGTCGCCGCCTTGTACGCACCGTAGACCTTGCGGTAGTCGTGGCCGCCGCGGCGGAGCTTCGACAGGTCGTCGTCGGTCATGTGCTCCGCGATCCGCACCAGGCGCGGGTCGGAGCCGAAGAAGTGCTCACGGATGTAGCTGCCGCCGGCGACCGAGAACTTCTGGAACTCGCCATCGACGGTGGTGTTCATCTTCTCGACCAGGACGCCATCGACGTCGCGGGCGAGAAGCTCGTCCCACTCGCGGCCCCAGATGACCTTGATGACGTTCCAGCCAGCGCCGCGGAACGCGGCCTCGAGCTCCTGGATGATCTTGCCGTTGCCGCGGACGGGGCCGTCGAGCCGCTGCAGGTTGCAGTTGACGACGAAGGTCAGGTTGTCGAGGCCCTCGCGGGCCGCCACGTGGAGCGCCCCGAGCGCCTCGGGCTCGTCCGTCTCGCCATCGCCCAGGAAGGCCCACACCCGCGAGCCCGACGTGTCCATGAGGCCGCGGTTCTGGAGG
>DASXQE010000108.1:0-5513 GCA_036493155.1 Candidatus Limnocylindrales bacterium
CACGCGGAACGTTTCGCGCGGGCGTGCCGAAACCGTGCACTGGGCGCGCACGTGGGCACGGCCGGGAAGCCTCGGGTGCGCGTTGGTCCGGTAGGTGAAACGCGTCGCCGGGTCCGGCCAAGTTCGGACCAGCGGAGTGACGGGAGGTGAGGGCGCGGCCCGCGACTCCGGAGGTCGGCCTGCCGCGCAGCGGCGTCGCAATTCGGACGTGCATTTCGTCAGGTGGGGCGCGAACCCTATTCGCATTCGAGACGTACTATCTGGCAACACTTCCGGGAGCGGTCTCACCGCCGCACCGCCACCATCGGGCGTGGCCCCTCGCGGGAGCGCCGTCGCGAGGGCCACCGAATGCCGAAGATTCAAGAATCCGGCGAACGTGTCGTCGCCAACGTCGAGCGGGTGATCGTCGGCAAGCATCACGAGGTGCGCCTCGCGATGGTTGCGCTGCTGTGCCGCGGCCACCTGCTCATCGAGGACGTGCCCGGAACGGGCAAGACCGTCCTCGCCAAGGCGATCGCGAAGAGCCTCGGCTGCTCGTTCCGCCGGATCCAGTTCACGCCGGACCTGCTGCCGTCCGACGTCACCGGCCTCTCGATCTACAACCAGAAGACCCAGGAGTTCGAGTTCCGGCCGGGCCCGATCATGAGCCAGGTCGTCCTGGCCGACGAGATCAACCGGGCGACCCCCAAGACCCAGTCGTCGCTGCTCGAGTGCATGGAGGAGCGCCAGGCCACGGTCGACGGCACGACCTGGCAGATGCCCGATCCGTTCCTGGTCATCGCGACCCAGAACCCGATCGAGTACGAGGGGACCTTCGCGCTGCCCGAGGCCCAGCTCGACCGCTTCATGCTCCGGATCCGGCTCGGCTACCCCCAGCCGGTCGAGGAGGTCGTGATCCTCGACGAGCAGAAGCGCCATCACCCGATCGAGGAGCTGGCCGAGGTCTGCACGGTCGAGGAGCTGACCGAGATGCAGGACGGCATCCGCGAGATCTACGTCGACCCGACCGTCGCCGACTACGTGGTCCGGCTGGTGGGCGCGACGCGCAGCCACCCCGACGTCTACCTCGGCGCCTCGCCGCGTGGCTCGATCGCGCTGTACCGCGCCGGCCAGGCGCTGGCCGGGCTGCTGGGCCGCGACTACGTCATCCCGGATGACGTGAAAGCCCTCGCCGAGGCCGCGCTGGCCCACCGGATCATCGTCAAGACGAGCTCCTCGATCCACGACGTCCAGCCGGCCCAGATCGTCCACGAGCTGCTGGAATCGGTGCCCGTCGGGCCCGGCGCGTACGCGGCGCCGGCCCACGCCGGGACGCTCCGCGAGGTCGCGCCGCGGCAGGGCGCCGCGGCGGTCGAGGAGTAGGGGCACCGAGCCAGCGCAGGACCCCGCGACGTGATCCGCCGACTGCAGCTCCTGATCCTTGCCGCGATCGTGGTGGTCGCGGCGTTCTCGACCGGCCTCGCGTTCCTGTTCTATCTCGTCTACCTGGGCCTGCTCGTCGTCGGCGGGTCGTACGTCCTGACCCGGCTCGGCCTGTCCGACCTCGAGGCCGGCTACGCGGTCAGCCAGCTGTCCGGCCACGTCGGCGATCGGCTGCGGGTGACCTACACCCTCCGCAACACGAGCCGCGTCCCGAAGCCGTGGCTGGAGGTCCACAACCCGACCTCGCTGCCGGCCGGCCTCCCCGGCCGCGCGCTGGCCCTCGGCAGCCGGACCGAGCGCTCGTGGCTGGTCCGCACGCCGCTCACCCGGCGGGGCCACTTCCGGATCGAGCCCCTCCAGATCCGGACGGGCGATCCCTTCGGCTTCTTCGAATCGGCAGCGACCGTGGGCAACGGCGTGACCGTCGTGGTCTATCCCCGGATCGAGGCCCTGCCGCAGTGGCGCCTGCCGGCGGCCAACCTGGACGGCAGCCACGCGATGCGCGAGCGGACCCTCCAGACGACGCCGCTCGTCTCGACCGTGCGGCCGTGGGCCCCGGGCGACGCGTTCAACCGGATCTCGTGGAAGGCCACCGCCCGCCACGGCGACATCCAGGTCAAGGAGTTCGACCTCGAGCAGACCGCCGACGCCTGGATCGTCCTCGACCTCGAGCGCTCGATCCAGGCCGGCAGCGGCGACGAGTCGACCGTCGAGGCGGCGATCCGGGTCGCGGCGTCCGTGGCGGACAAGGCCATCCAGGAGAACCGCGCCGTGGGGGTCACGATCGCCGGCCATCGCCTGGCCCAGCTCCAGCCCGACCGCGGCGGGCGCCAGCACCTCAAGATCATGCAGCTGCTGGCCGCGGTCGACGGCGACGGGACCAGCTCGCTGACCGAGACCCTCATCGCGGCCGTGCCGCGGATCCGTCGCGGGATGAGCGCGGTCGTGATCACGCCGTCGCTCGATCGGACCTGGGTCAAGCCGCTGTCGACGCTGCGGGCCCGCGGCGTGTCGTGCGTCGTGGTCACGTTCGACGTGGGGGCCTACACGCGCTATGCCAAGGAGATGGAGCTCCGTCGCCGGGCCAAGCCGCCCGAGCCGGAGGACGCCGCGGAGACGAGCCGGCTCGAGCAGCAGCAGCGCGCGCTGCGCCATGCGCTCTCGGAGTTCGACGTCCAGGTCTACACCGTGACCCCGGCCCGGCCGCTGGGCGAGCTCCTCGCCGGATGAGCCAATACGGGATGCGCCGACACGCGATGAGCCGACACGCGATGAGCCGATGACCGCTCCGACGCTGGCCATCCCGCGGGGCCTCGACACCGAGGCCATCCTGCGGCGCCTCAGCCCGGCCGAGGGCTGGACGACGCTGGGTGCCGTCGCGCTCCTGTCGATGTGCTTCGGCTGGTCGCTGGACGATGCCGGCTGGATCCCGACCGGCGAGGGCACCACCGGCTACCTGCCGTGGGTTGCCCTGCTCGCGACGGCGATCGGGATCGGCCTCGTCAAGGCCGGCGTCGGCCGCCTCCGGACGGACCTCATCGGCGCGATCATCGGCGGCCTGTTCCTGCCATTCATCGCCGGCAGCGTCCTGCTCGCGAACCGCTCGCCGAGCCTGTCGCTCGAGGACATCCTGGCGCGCTACCGGGCCGCGGCCGAGGTCGCCACGAACGTCTACCGCGACCTCGTGGTCAACGGCCAGCCGTTCACCTCGGAGTTCGGCCACTACCACATGATCTTCGCCGGGGTGGTCTGGGCTGCCGGCCTGCTCGCCGCCAACGCCGCGATCGGACGCCGCCGGCCGCTCGACGCGGTCGTGGTCTGCGGGCTGCTGCTCCTGACGAACGAGGCCATCACCGCGCACGAGCAGCTCCCGATCCTGGTCGTCTTCAGCCTCGCCGCCATGACCCTGCTCATCCGGTCCCATGTCTTCGAGGAGCAGCTGACCTGGGCCCGGCGACGCATCGGCGATCCGGGGACGGTGAGCTCGCTGTACCTCCGTGGCGGCGCGGGGTTCATCGGCGTCGCGGTCCTCGGGGCGCTGCTCCTGACCGGGACGGCCTCCTCGGCGCCACTGCAGGGCCTGTGGAACGACATGCCCCAGCGCTTCGCAGACCTGACGCGGCTGATCCAGCGCATCGGCCCTGGCGGCGGGAATGCCCGGCCAGGCGGCCTGCTGGGCTTCGGCGCCAACGCCATCACGACGGGCCTGTGGTCGCCGCAGAGCGATCAGGTCGCGTTCACCGCGCAGCTGCCGTCGAACGACACCCGCAAGTACAAGTGGCGAGCCGGGACCTACGCGGTCTACACGCTGTACGGCTGGTCGTGGGGGACGACCCACGACCTCAACCGCGACGCCCAGGCCGGGCTCCTGACCGGAACCGGCGACGACCCGACGCGCGACATCGGCCGCACGGAGCTGCGCATCCGGATCACCCCGGAGGCCCTGGTCGACCCGTCGGCCCTCAGCCCCCAGACGATCAACTGGGTCGACCGGCCGGCGACGGTCTTGGGGGTGGGGGAGCAGAACCGCTTCGCGACGGTCGAGCTCGGCGGCAGCGGTCCCTACGTCGTCGACGCGCTCGTGCCGAACCTCGGCGACCAGGACAACGGCCTGACGGAGAACCGCCTCCGGGCCGCCGGGCGCAACTACCCGACCGACGTCTCGGCGACCTACCTGCAGGTCCCGGATGGCGCCATCGGTCCCGCGGCCCAGGCGGTCCTCGACGCCGTCGAGACGGAGCTCGGCGGCCGCGACAAGGCCGAGGCCCAGCCGTTCGACCTCGCGCGGGCCCTCGAGGCGTACCTCCGCGACGGCGACAACTTCCACTACGCGACCGATGTCCAGACCCAGGTCCGGGCATCGTGCAACGGCCTCTCGACCGTCGAGTGCTTCGCCCGGATCCGGACCGGCTACTGCGAGTACTACGCGTCGGAGATGGCGATCCTCCTGCGGAAGGCCGGCATTCCGGCCCGGATCGCCTATGGCTTCCTGCCCGGGAGCCGCGATTCCGACGGCACCGAGACCGTGACCGGCACGGACCAGCACTGGTGGGTCGAGGTCTATTTCCCGCGCAACGGCTGGTTCGAGTTCGATCCGACGGGCGGCGGCCAGGGCGAGATCCAGCCACTCGAATCGGGCTTGCCGGTCACGCCGCCGCCGGTGGTGCTCTCGAGCTCCGGGATCAACGACCGCGGGACCGATCCCGTGGGCCCCCGCCGATCCGGGACGCCCGGCGGTGTCGGGCCGACGGACCGGACCAGCGGCAGCGGACCGTTCGCGATCGTCGCAGTGATCCTGTTCGGGATCATCGTGCTCGTGGGGCTGACGGCCCGCCGTCGAGCGCCGCACAGGCCGATGAACCCGGACCAGGCCTGGGGCGGCCTGGGCCGGTTGGCGGGGCGCTTCGGTTTCGGGCCGCGACCCCAGCAGACGGTCTACGAGTACGCCGGGGCCCTGAGCGACGTGCTGCCCGGTGCCCGCATCGAGCTGACCACCGTGGCCCGGGCCAAGGTCGAGGTGGCCTACGGCCGGCACCAGCTCGGCGATGACCGGCTCCGCTCCGTCGGTGACGCCTACCGGCGCCTGCGCGTCGCGGTCCTGCGGGCCGGGCTGGGGCGGCGCTTCGGGCGGCCGTTCCGCCGCCGCTGAGCCCCGACCGACCCTACAGCGCGCCCAGCTTCCGCCGCTCCGCCTCCCGGGCGGCCTCGCGCGCCCGGGCGACCTCGTCCTCGAGCGGCGCCAGGTGGTCTGCGGCGTTGTGCAGCCGCAGCCGCGGCCGGCCGCGCCGGATCTCGACGACGCTGATGCCGCACAGCGCGAACGGGAAGGTCCAGAACCGGCCGAGGGGCAGGTCCAGCAGCGCCAGCATCGTGACCTTGAACACGCCGTCGTGGCCCACGATCAGCGACCACGGCTCCGTGCCGGGCGCATCGCCGTAGCCCAGGACCTGCGAGCGCGTCGGATCGACGGTCGGGGCGGCGGCGCGAAGATCGGCCAGGAGCGCCGCCAGCGAGGACCGGACGCGCCGGTCGACGTCGGGCAGCGACTCGCCACCCGGCGCCCACGCGGAGATGGGGTCGCGGCGCCAGCC
>DASXQE010000109.1:0-29810 GCA_036493155.1 Candidatus Limnocylindrales bacterium
GGTCGATGAGCGATGCGTTCTCGGCGAGGTGGTCCCTGAACCATTTCAGGTCCGACATCCCGTGGGCGCCGCCGGTCACGACGCGGAAGTGGTTCCGGCCAAGCCGCATGATCGTGAGGTCGCTCTTGAATCCGCCGACCTCCGAGAGGATCGGCGTGTAGACGACCTTCCCGACGGCCACGTCCATCTGGCGCATCGCGACGCCCTGGACGCTGGCGAGCGCGCCCGGCCCGACGATGTCGAAGATCGCGAACGACGAGAGGTCGAAGAGCCCTGCCGCCTCGCGCATCGCGAGGTGCTCGGCGTTGATGATCGGCGACCACCAGCGCGCGTCCCATTCGTGGGTGCGGGGGTTGACGCCGTACTTCGCGACGAGCGGCTCGTTCGCGGAGAACCACTGTGGGCGCTCCCAGCCGGCGACCTCGAAGAACTCGGCGCCGTGGGCCGCATGCCACTCGTGCATCGGGCCCTTCCGGAGCGGCCGGTCGGAGAGGTACTGCTCGGCCGGGTGGACGATGCCGTAGGTCTTCGGGAAGGCCTCGAACGACCGGGCCTTGGTGTGCTGCCGCGTCTTCTGGTGGGCGTGGAAGCGCGAGATGTCCGACTGCGCGACGTCGATCTCGGGCTCGCCGTGGACCATCCACTCGGCGATCGATTTGCCGGCGCCCGGGCCTTCCTTGACCCACACCGCGGCGGCCGACCAGAGCCCCTTGACCTCGGGCGTCTCGCCGAGCAGCGGCATGCCGTCGGGGGTCAGGGCGATGAGCCCGTTGATCGCGTACTTCACCCCGACCCGCTCGTCGCCGACGATCTCGGGCATGAGCTCGAGGGCGTCCTCCATCTGGGGCTCGAAGTCGTCCTGGGTGAACGGGAACTCGGTCGGGCTGAGGGCCGACCGGCCGAGCTCGGGGATGTCCTCGGGGTCGTGGAGGATCGAGCGGTGGGCATACGACCCGATCTCGAGGCCGACGCCGTCCTGGCGCTCGTACATCAGGACGTCCATGTCGCGGACGATCGGAAACTCGATCGCCTTGGATGACTGCTCGAACCGCGGCACCGGCCCGACATCGATCATCTGGTGGACTGTCGGGGTCAGCGGGATGCGGCTGCCGGCGAGCTCCGCGACGCGCGGCGACCAGACGCCGCAGGCGATGACGACGTACTCGGCCTCGATCGTGCCGCGGCTGGTGTGGACGGCGCGGATCTCCTTGCCGGCGTCGCCGTCCGCGAGGTCGAAGCCGCTGACCTCCGTGTTCGCGAAGACCTCCAGGGCGCCCATCGCCTCGGCCTTCTCGCGGCACAGGGTCCCGAACCGCAGCGAGTCGACGACGCCGACACCCGGCGTGTAGAACCCGCCGACGAGGATCGACTCGTCGATGAACGGCACGAGCTCCTTGATCTCCTGGGGCGTCACCAGGCGGGCGTCGTCGATGCCCCAGTTCTTCGCGGAGTCCATGCGGCGGCGCAGCTCCTGCATGCGCGCGTCCGTGCGCGCGACCTCGATCCCGCCGCAGGTGGTGTAGACGTCCCAGTCCTTGTACTGTCGGGCGCTCTCCACCGTGAGCTGGGTCATCTCCTTGTTGTGGTCGACGAGGAAGATGAAGTTGGAGGCGTGACCAGTCGAGCCACCGGGGTTCGGGAACGGGCCCTTGTCGATCAGGACGAGGTCGCGCCAGCCCAGCCGCGCGAGGTGGTACGCGACGCTGTTGCCGACGATGCCGCCGCCGATGACGACGACCTTGGCGCGACTGGGGAAGGTGGCCATGGCCTCGATTCGCTCCTGTGCCTGGACGCCCGCGAGGGTACCCGGTCGCGAGGCCGGCGCGCCTCCGCCCGCTTCAACGCCGCGGGAGCGGGACGACGCACTAGGTGCGAAGGAGGAGCCTGGCGGCGACGGTCGATCCGTCGGTTCGGATCCGGCCGGCCACGGCGACGGCGCGATCCTTCGTGTCGGCTGCCAGGGCGGTGCCCAGCGCGGCCGCGAGTGTCTCGGTGGTCGGGACGGGCCCATCGTGGGCCGCACCGATGCCCAGCTCGACGATCCGGCGGGCCCAATGCGGCTGGTCGACGAGCTGCGGCACGATGACCTGCGGTGCGCCGGCCAGCGCCGCGGTGGTCGTCGTGCCCGCGCCGCCATGGTGGACCACGGCCGCCACCCGCCGGAACAGGGCTTGCTGGTTGACCTCGCCCACGACGATGCGGTCTTCGGGGCCCTGGTCCGGCCCACCGCTCGAAACCAGATCGGCCCAGCCTCGAGCGAGGACCAGGCGGCGCCCGTGGGCACGCGCGGATTCGAGCGCGACGCTGCCGAGATCGGACGCGCCGCGCATCGCCATGCTGCCGAAGCCGACGTAGATCGGTGGCGAGCCCGCGTCGAGGAACGCCTCGAGCTCGGACGGCAATGGGCGGTCGTCGGGCAGGATCCAGGCGCCGGTCTGGACGACCTCGACATCGGGCAGGTCCTTCCACGGAGCCAGGAGCGGATCAGCCGCAAGCCAGACGCAGCCCGCGAGGACGTGATCGCGGACGTTGTCGACCGGCGGGAGTCCGAGGGCGCGGCGATTCCGATTCAGGGCTTCGCGATACAGCCCATTCACGCGCTCGGCGTCCTGCTGCCAGAGCACCCGGTTATCGCGCTCGCCCGCGGGCGATGGCGGGCCGGGCCGGGCGGAGGGCGGGGCGTGTCGCGACGGCAGCCCGAAGACGTGGAACGCCGCGAGGACGTATCGGATGCCCAGGTGCTCTGCGACGTCACGAGCGCCGGCCGGCATCAGCCCGGTCGCCACGATGGCATCGCAGCCGGCAGCCGCCGCCGGCAACGTCGCGAATCGCGCATCGACAAGCTCGGCCGCCAGCCGGAACGCCGCGTCGGGGTCGGGTGCCCGGAGCCCGGCGGCGATGGAACGCGTTGCCGGCCCCAGCGGGATCGGCGTCACACCGGCCCTGGCCAGGACCGAGCCGAATTCCGGATCAGGCGGGACACAGGCCCGGACTTCGCCGCCGAGTTCCCGAACGCGCAGCGCGAGGGCGGCAAGCGGCTCGACGTCGCCGCGCGAGCCCCAGCTCGTCAAGAGGATGCGCATGCGTCACCGACCCTACCGCAGGCGCCCGGCCTTGCGGCAAGCCCCCGGTGCCGCGATACCCTGATGGAGATGAGGAACGGGGCGCCCGGTGGGCGCCCCGTTCTGCGTGGATCGAGGGTGAGCGGCCTCGCGCCGCCCGATGCCCCTTACTCCGAGGGGATCTCCGCATGGATCGCGTCGAGGTCCACGCCCTGCGCGCGCCGCCACAGCCGGGCGACCACGTACAGGATCGCGGCGACTCCGTAGAGGACCCCAAGGAAGTAGATCGATTTCGCGTTGCCGACGCCGATGCCGTAGAGCGCGTTGCTCAGCCAGAGGTACAGGACCCAGCCGAGGAACAGGGTCGACAGGAGCCCGGCGACCGAGATCAACGGCAAGCCGAGGATCTTGTGCTTGGCCACTGGCGATGCGTTGTAGATGTCTGGTTTCCAGTACGGCAGGATCGTCGCCGCGATCGAGCTGCCAAGGAACGTGACGGCGATGACCAGCGTGGCGTCAAGCGTCAGCGGGTAGAAGGTCGCCGCCTGGTAGGCGTACAGGTAGCTCAGGACCACCGACGGAACCATGATCAGCACGAGCGCGCCCCACGGCACGCCTCGGTCGGAGACGCGGGCCGCCCACTCCGGGAGGACCCGGTCGAAGGCCGCCGCGAAGATCATCCGGGTCGAGGACAGGAACAGCGTCCCGGTCCAGCCCAGCCACCACGCCCCGAAGGCGAACACGATGATCGCCTGGATGATGTGGCTGTCGATGAGGTACGAGGCCATGAGGCCCGGGAAGCCCCAGATCGGCACCGCGGGGGCATCCGTGACATAGCCATAGGCCCAGTTGACGTACGTGCCGTTCGAGGCGTTGAAGAACGACCAACCGAACGTCTTCGCCGCCAGGAGCACGAACACGACCGCGAGCCCGGCGGTGACCCACAGCCCGCCGAGCATCCCGCTCAGGACCTTCCGGAAGTCGCCCGCGCCGCGGACCTCGCCGTAGAGCGTCGATCCCCAGTTCGGGTACAGGAGGAAGAACAACATGAACGGGACGAGCAGGAACGTGCCGGCCCCGAGGCTGAAGTTGTTGATGTCGCCGCCCGAGACCGCTTGCGAAGTGCCCTGATCGATCGTGGCCTGGTAGGCGTTCGGTACCCCGAAGAGGGCCTGGCCCTCCCGGTTGTACGCGGCGATGAACGAATCGACGCTCGAGACCGCCAGCAGGATGAACATGACGGCGAGCGCGATGAGACCGATGTACAGGCACCACCGCTGGATCCGGGCGTACCCGGCCATGCCGAGGGCAACGAGGCCGGATGTGACCACGATCGTGAAGATCGAGACCGCGAACGTCCCGTTGTCGGTGCCGAAGAAGTCGACCCCGTCCTTCCAGCCGAGGACGGCTGCGAGAGGCTGGACGAACTCGATCTTGAAGATGAAGCCATAGATGGGCGCCCAGAGGGCGAGGATGAACCACCAGCCGGTGGCCGAGAGCACGAAGCCGACACTGCCGCGCCAGCGCCCGAGCGCCGCGCCGGCGATGACGCCAACGGCCATGCCGACGTAGGTCATCGTGCTGTCCCAGCCGGCAGCCGTCCCGACGAGGAAGACCGCGACCGCGGCGAACGCGCCGCCCACGACCGCACCCGGGATGCCGTCGAGGACGCGGGTCTGCCAGACGTAGTCGCCGCCCGCTCGAGGCATCGCGGCGATGAGGCCGGCATAGGCGATCGACATGAAGGTCATGCCGATCGCGGTGATCACGATCGACAGGACCGCCGAGCCATCGGGCTGGTAGCCGAAGATCGCGAGGCTGTAGAACATCCCAAGGGCAACGAGGTTCACCGACATGAACGCGTAAGCGAACGCGTCGAAGGCGGACCAGCCCTTCACGAGGCCCGTCGCGTTCCGCAGGAACAGCGCGGGCGCCTTGGTCATCTCTGCTGTCGTCATCGACCCTTCCTACCTCCATTGCGGCCACAAGGCGAGAAGCGAGCAATCATGGGTCGGGAGCGCTCCGACGCCCGAGGCCCCTCGACGCCAACGGTCGGCGGGATGCGACGAGTCCCTAGCCGTTGATCAGCAGATAGCGCTTCACCTCGCCTTTCTTGGAGTCCAGGTCGACGATCGCCGCCTGGAGCACACCGTCCTCGTAGGTGCTGCCGGGATTGACCGCCAGCGTCCGGCCGAGCTTCACGGCACCCCGTCCCTCGTGGATGTGGCCGTGCAGCGACAGGACCGGGCCGTACTCGAGGATCGCGTCGCGGATTGCGTGCGACCCCACGGGGATCAGGGCCTGGCCGCCGGAGACGTACTTCATGTCGGCATCGAGCTTCGGGGCGTTGTCGAGGTTCGAGCCGAACGGCGGGGCGTGGAAGTTGAAGATCGCCCGATGGCGGTCCGGGACGTCGGCCAGCAGGCCGTCGATCCGCTGGCGGAGCTGGTCCTCGGGGAGCTCCCGGAAGGTGTTCCAGGGCGTCGGGTTGGCCCAGCCCGTGGAGACCATCGCGAAGCCATCGAGCTGGATCGTGTTGGACTCGCCGAGCTGGACGAGCGCCGCCCGGTCGATGATCGGGTCGAGCTCGAAGATGTCGTCGTTCGCGGGCGAGACGACGCAGCGGATGCCGGTCCCGGCGAGGCGCTCGTCGGCAAGGGCCATCCAGCGTTCGACCTGGCCCAGCATCTCGGCCTTGAACCGGGCGTCCACCAGGGCCGCGTCGGCCTGCCACGCGACCATCTCGTCGGGACTCAGGCGGATGGGGTAGTAGCCGCGGTCGGCGATCCGCTTCTCCATCGCCACCAGCTCGGCCTCGCCGCTGATCGCCGTCTCCTGGTCGCGGAGCGTGACCCGCCAGGTCTCGCCCGAGCCCGTGATGGGGACCATCGCCTTGCCGGTCATGTCGCCGCCCATCACCAGGACATCGGCCTTGTGGAACTTGCCGGCATTCAGGAACTTGCGCCAGCAGACCTCCGAGCCATGGATGTCCGTGGCGAAGAAGATCCGCATCGGTCAGGCGTCCCCACTCGGCGCGACGGCGTGGCCGACTTCCTCGGGCTCCTGGTACCAGATGAGCTTGTCGCCGACGCGGGCCCGGAGCTTCCACCTGGCCGACTTCGGCGCGGCGTCGATGGCGGCACGGAGGGCCCGAACCTGCTCGGCGGCATCGAGCCGGGCGCGGCGGCCGTCGCCGACGTCGAGGTCCTCCGGCTGGACGTCGGTCGCCAGGTAGGCCTCGAGCTTGTCCAGGTTGCCGGTCACGGTCCGCCACCAGCCCCAGTCGCTGGATGTGAAGGCCAGGACGCGCGGCAGGCTGATCGTGCCCTGGCCCACCCGCGAATCGGCCGCGCCGTCGTCCTCGGCGAGCGGGTGCTCGGCCAGCAGGATCAGGGCGTCGAGGAGGTCCTTCTTGTTGAGCTTCACGATCTGGAGCTTCGAGAGCAGCAGGTCGGCGACCGGCAACGTGGGGCTCGAGCGCCCGAGGCGATCCTGGAACTCGATCTTGTGGCACATGTCGAGCTTGTCCACGAGGACGTCGACGGGCCGGTTGCGGGCGGTGTCGAAGAACCAGCCCTGCTGGCCCCCGAACATCGCGTTGTGGCGCTTGTCCGGGGTGTAGCCCTCGGACTCGAGCAGCTTGTACAGCGCCGAGCGGTCCTTGCCCCGCGTGGCGAAGTCGAGGTCGACCTCGCGGCGGCGCGTCCGGTGGGTCCAGTCGGGCGCGTGGGCGCGCACGGCCATGCCGCCCATGAGCCGGACCTGGAGCCCGCGCGCGCTCGCCAGGTCGACGATCCGCAAGGCCTCCGCGAGCGGATCCTCGAGCGTGACGCTGGTGTCCACCACCGTCGTCAGCTGCGCCTCCTCCGGCGCTCCCAGCGTGCGGCAGCCCGAGAGCCGGGCCCGCGACGCGGCGAGTATAGGCAGGTGGGATTCGCTGGAACGGCTTGCAACCCGTTAACGAGACCGCGATAGTTCGCCGCGACGATCCGACAGGGGACCTGAGGAGGAGCGCCGGGACGCCCCCTTCGCCCTGCGCCCACGCGCAGGTGGCCTCGCGAGTCGCCACCAGGGCCGCGTCTAGCCGCGGCAGAGGAAGTTTGGAGGAGGACTTGGAGAAGAACCTGGCACCACGCCTGCTGGCACTTGGTGCACTGATCGCCCTGGCCGCGGCGGCCTGCACCGGCAACGGCGGTTCGACCGCTCCGTCCGGTGGCACCTCGTCGTGGACCCCACCGGCCGACCTGCTCGCTGCAGCCAAGACCGAGGGCAGCCTCACGACGATCGCCCTGCCGCACAGCTGGTGCGACTACGGCGACATGCTGACGAACTTCAAGGCGAAGACCGGCCTCACCATCAACGAGCTCAACCCGGACGGTGGCTCGGGCGACGAGGTCAACGCCATCAAGCAGAACCAGAGCGGCGGCCAGGGTGCGCCGGACGTCATCGACGTCGGCCTGTCCTTCGGTCCGCAGTCCGTCACCGACGGGATCCTGGCGCCCTACAAGGTCTCGACCTGGGACACGATCCCCGACTCGGCCAAGGACAAGGACGGCAACTGGTACGGCGACTACTACGGCGTCATGTCGTTCGAAGTGAACACCGACGTCGTCAAGAACGTCCCCGCAGACTGGGCCGACCTCCAGAAGGCCGACTACAAGAACTCCGTGGCGCTGGCCGGCGACCCGACGGTCTCCAACCAGGCCATCTCGGCGGTCTGGGCCGCAGGCATCGCCACCGGTGGCAGCCTCGACAACGCCCAGCCCGGCCTGGATTTCTTCAAGAACCTGAACTCGGCCGGCAACTTCGTTCCGGTCATCGGCAAGACGGCGACCGTCGCCAGCGGTGAGACCCCGATCCGCCTGGCGTGGACCTACAACTCGCTGGCCGACAACGACTCGCTGAAGGGCACCCCACCGATCAAGACGATCGTCCCGAAGTCGGCGGTGTTCGGCGGCATGTACGTCCAGGCCATCAGCAAGTACGCCCCGCATCCCAACGCGGCGAAGCTCTGGATGGAGTACCTGTACTCCGACGAGGGCCAGATCACGTGGATGAAGGGCTACTGCACCCCGATCCGGTACGCCGATCTCAAGACGCGTGGCGTCATCCCGGCTGATGTCGCGGCCAAGCTGCCCGACACCACAGGGGTCCAGCTGCCATCGCTCGACCAGATCAACAAGGCCTCCGACCTGATCACCAAGAACTGGGCGTCCGAAGTGGGCGCCACGGTCAAGTAATCGAGCTCGGATAAGCGTGCGGTGACGGCTCAAGCCGCGCCGCTTGACGGACGGGACGGGCTGACGGCCCGCCCCGTCCGTCGCCGTTTCTCGTGGGCCTGGCTCGGGATCGGGCCCTTCGCGATCTTCAGCGTCCTGTTCCTCGTCATCCCGACGCTGTACCTGATCGTCGGCAGCCTCCAGGACCGGTCCGGCGCGTTCACCCTTGCCAACTACTCCGGTTTGACCGATCCGACGATCACCGATGCCTACGGCAACAGCATCGAGATCAGCCTCGTCAGCGCGATCGGCGGCGGCATCTTCGGCTTCCTGCTGGCCTACGCGGTCATCGACGGCGGCCTGCCGGGCTTCCTCCGCTCTGCACTGATGACGTTCTCGGGCGTCGCCTCGAACTTCGCGGGCGTGCCGCTCGCCCTGGCCTTCGTGTTCACCCTCGGGCGACAGGGCCTGCTGACCCTCGTCCTGCGCGACGTGTTCAAGATCGACATGTACAGCGCCGGCTTCAGCCTGTACTCGAAGATCGGCCTCGAGATCGTGTACATGTACTTCCAGTTCCCGCTCATGGTGCTGGTCATCGCGCCGGCCATCGACGGCCTGAAGAAGGAGTGGCGCGAGGCGTCGGAGGTGCTCGGCGCGAGCCCGTCCCAGTACTGGCGGCGGATTGCCCTGCCGATCCTCATGCCGTCCCTGCTCGGGACGGTGATCCTCCTGTTCGGGAACTCGTTCGGGGCCCAGGCCACGGCCTACCAGCTGACGAGCGGCCTGATCCGGATCGTCACCATCGTGATCTCGGCGCAGATGCGCGGCGACGTGCTGTTCAACCCGAACCTTGGCTACGCCCTGGCAATGGGCATGGTGGTGATCATGTCGGCGTCGATCGCGGTCTATTCGCTGCTGCAGCGCCGTTCGGAGCGGTGGCTCCGATGAGCGGCGTGGGGGTGGGACCGCGCGCGCCGCAGGCCGTCGAGAGCCTCCAGAATCTGCGCGTGGTCAACACCCGCCGGCGACGGCGAGGCCTGGGTTCGCTGGTCTGGTGGGTCGTCTTCATCGCCGGCGTCCTGTACTTCTTCGTGCCGCTGCTGGCGACCCTCCTGTTCTCGTTGAAGCCAAAGGCATTCGGCGAGGCCTACACGGACACCCTTGGCGATCAGGAGCTCTTCGGGGCCCTGCTGTACTCGTTCGGGATCGCCATCCTGACCGTCGTCGGCAGCGTCGCGCTCATCGTGCCGACGGCCTACTGGGTCCGACTTCGCTTGCCGCGGCTCCGTCCATTCGTCGAGTTCGTCACGCTCCTGCCGTTCGTCGTCCCGCCGGTCATCCTCGTCTTCGGGCTGCTGAACACCTACAGCCACGAGCCGATCTTCCTGATGAAGTCGACGCTCGGCCAGAACGTCCTCCTGGTCTGCGCCTACATCGTCCTGTCATTTCCCTACATGTACCGGGCCGTGGACACGGGCCTGCGGGCGATCGACATCAAGTCCCTGACCGAGGCGTCCCAGAGTCTCGGCGCCGGCTGGTTCCGGATCCTGTGGTCGGTGATCCTGCCGAACCTGCGGGTCGCCATCCTCGCCGGCGCCTTCCTCACGGTCGCGATCGTCGTCGGCGAGTTCACCATCGCCACGTTCGTCGGCGTCAAGACGTTCGCGCCGTTCCTGTCGATCCTCGGAGACAACCACACGTACGAGCAGGCCGCGGTGACGCTCGTCAGCTTCGGAATCACCTGGATCGCGATGGGCCTCATCGGCCTCGTCGGGCGTGGCTCCCGGCAGCGGATCCAGGTCGCGGGCGCGCATTAGGAGGACGGACAG
This sequence comes from Candidatus Limnocylindrales bacterium, assembly GCA_036493155.1. Classification (GTDB taxonomy): domain Bacteria; phylum Chloroflexota; class Limnocylindria; order Limnocylindrales; family CSP1-4; genus UBA5189. The sequence goes on from DASXQE010000109.1 coordinate 10,111, forward strand.
ACCGATGGCGTTCCTGGAGCTGGACAACGTCCGCAAGGCCTTCGTTGGCGGGACGGTGGCCGTGGAGGGCATCTCGCTCAAGGCCGAGAGCGGCGAGTTCATCTCGTTCCTCGGGCCCAGCGGCTGCGGCAAGACGACGACGCTGCGGATGATCGCGGGCTTCGAGCAGCCCACCTCGGGCACGATCACGCTCGACGGGCGCGACATCACCGACGTCGCGCCCAACCATCGCAACGTGGGCATGGTGTTCCAGTCCTACGCCCTCTTCCCGAACATGACCGTCGCCCAGAACGTGGCCTTCGGGCTGTCCATCCGGAAGCGGCCCAAGGACCAGATCACGAAGCGGGTCGGCGAGCTCCTCGAGATGGTCAACCTGCCCGACAAGGGCGGCCGCTATCCCTACCAGCTGTCCGGTGGCCAGCAGCAGCGGGTGGCCCTCGCCCGGGCCCTGGCCTTCGAGCCGACGGTCCTGCTCCTCGACGAGCCGCTGTCCGCACTGGACGCCAAGATCCGCGTCGCGCTGCGGGTCGAGATCCGCCAGATCCAGCGCCAGCTCGGGATCACGACCGTGTACGTGACGCACGACCAGGAGGAGGCCCTGTCGCTGTCCGACCGAGTGGTCGTCATGAGCGAGGGCCGGGTGGAGCAGATCGGCACGCCGTTCGAGATCTACAACTTCCCGGCCACGCCGTTCGTGGCGTCGTTCGTGGGCCAGCTCAACCTGCTGCCGGCCAAGATCCTCGACGCCCACGCCGGGACGTACGCGGTCGCCGGCACGACGATCCACGTGACGCGAGCCTTCGAGGGTGGCGCGGGGCACAACGTCAACATCGCCCTCCGGCCCGAGATGGCATCGCTGGGAACCGGCGGCGGCGAGAACCAGCTGCGCGGCGAAGTCGTCGACGTGAGCTTCCTCGGCGCGATCGTCCGGGTCCGGATCCGGGTCGGGGGCGAGGGCGGGCCGGTCGTCGCGGTCGACGAGTTCAACGAGCCGACGCTCAAGACACCGGTCCTGGGCGAGATGGCCGACCTGTCGTTCCCGGCCGACGGCACCCTCGTCATCGATGCGGAGGCGTCGATCGAGCGGGTCGAGGAGCTCATCGCCGAGGCGTGAGCCCGGGCACCGCAGGGCGCGCCCGCGAGCCAGGCGTCGACCCGCTCGAGGGCATCGAGCTCGTCATCTTCGACAAGGACGGCACGCTCATCGAGTTCGACCGGATGTGGCGCGACTGGGTCGCCGACCTCGGGGAGCGGCTGTCGACGGCAACGCGGCGGCCATTCGTGGACCGGCTGTTCGGCCTCATGGGCGTGGACCCGGCCAGCGGCCTCATCTACCCCCACGGGCTGCTCGCCGCGACCCCCATGGCGCGGCTCCGCGAGCTCGTCGTCGAGGCCCTCGAGGACGAGGGCATCCCGCCCGATCGAGCCGAAGACGCGATGGCCGGCGCCTGGCATCCGCCCGATCCCGTCGCGCTGGCGACGCCGGTCACCGACCTCCCAGCGCTGTTCGACCGGCTGGAGGCCCGTGACATCCGATCCGCGGTCGCCACCGCGGACGATCGCCGGCCCACCGAGCGGACCCTCGCGGCCCTCGGCATCGCGGACCGATTCGAGGTCCTGTCGTGTGCCGACGACGGTCATCGGGTCAAGCCGTTCCCGGATCCGGTCCACCTGATCGCGGCGGCGGTTGGCGTCCCGGTCGGGCGCAGCCTCGTCGTGGGCGACTCGCCGGCGGACATGCGGATGGGCCGCGCCGCGGGCGCCGGCCGCGTCGTCGGCGTCCTCACGGGTGTGGGCGACCGGGCGATCCTGGCGCCGCTGGCCGACCTCGTCCTGCCGTCCATCGCGGAGCTGCTCCCGGCCTGAACGCGGCCGCCGACTGGTACTCCCTTCCTATCGCTCCGTTCGGGATCGAGCCCTACGGTTCGGCGACGCGCGGGTGCGCGCGGTCAACAACGCGCGTCCCAGGACGCCGGCCATAAGGAGCAGCACGGACCCCATGGCGCTCGCCGAACGACCCGGTGCGAGTCCGCGCGCCGAGCCGTCGCCGGCTCCGTCCCGGGTGAGCTCGCAGATTCGTCCGGCCACGCCCCGCGTGCCCGACGGCTCCGGGCGCCGCCGCGCGGCCAGCTCGGGGGGCCCGGCCGTCGAGCCGGAAGCCGATGAGGACGGCGCGGAGGCATTCGCGGGGACCTCGCCCGCCGGCGTGGACGCCCCGGATCGCCACGCCGTCGCCGCCAGCACCGATGCCCTGCGCCGGCTCGCGGCAGACCTCTCCAAGGCCGACGGCGTGGGAGAGATCCTGGAGGAGGTCCTCGACAACTCGGTCGAGCTGTTCGGGGCCGACCGCGTGGCGGTGTGGTTCTACGACCCGGGCCATGAGCACCCGCTGGAGCTCGCGGCCGGGCGGTCCCTGCCGGAATCGATCGAGCACAAGGTCGCCACGCTCAGCCGCGAGGCCGATTCCGCCGGGATGCGGGCGATCCGCCGCGGGACGATTTTCGTCTACCGCGACATCGAGGACGCCGGCATCACCCCGGACCTCCGCGAGCTGTATCGCGACAGCGGTGTCGCCTCGGTGTGCTTCGTGCCCGCCCTGTTCCGCGGCGACCCACTGGCGCTCATCGTCCTCTACCACCACCAGCCGTATGCGTGGACGGTCGAAGCGGTGGCCCTGGCCCGCAGCTTCGGTGACGCCATCGCCACGGCCATCGGCAACACCCGCCTGGTGGATTCCGTGGAGACCCTCGCCGCCCGACTCCGCGCCGTGCAGGAGCTGTCGGCCCGGCTGAGCAGCATCCAGGACCTGCGCGGCATCGGCGACGCCATCGTGTCCGAGTCGCAGTCCCTGATCACGTGCGACACGATCCGGGTCTACCGGGTCGACCACGAAAGCGGCTGGTGCGAGCCGATCGCGTTCCAGGGCGTGTTCCTCGGGACCCCGAGTCCCAGCCCCGAGCAGCTGCGGGTCAAGGTCGGCCAGGGCCTCACCGGCTGGGTCGCGGAGCACGGCGAGCCGCTCCTCATCGGCGACGCGGCGGTCGACAAGCGCACGATCGTCGTCGGGCCAGCGGCCGGGCCGGAGTCGATGCTCGTCATCCCGATGACCTTCGAGGACCGCGTACGGGGCCTCATCGTCGCCTCGCGCATCGGGCCGGACGGCTTCAACGCCGACGACCAGCTGACGCTCTCGATCTTCGCCGGCACGGCCGGTCAGGCCCTCGTCAACGCCGAGCGCCTGGAGCAGCTGCGGCAGCAGCAGGACGAGCTGGAGCATCAGCTGATCAGCCAGCGCCGCCTGCTGGCCGTCAACGAGCGGCTGCTGTCGACGCTCGACCCGTCGGGCGTGCTCGACCTCATCGCGGATTCGCTGAAGACCGTGGTCGCCTACGACTCGCTGACGATCTACCGGGTCGACCTGACGCGCCAGGTCAGGCGGCCGGTCATCGCCCGCGATCGCTTCGCCGAGCTGATCCTGGAGTTCGAGGCGCCGCTGGGCATGGGCCTGACCGGCTGGGCGGTCGACCATCGCGAGCCCGTCCTCTCGAACGACGCCCACCTCGACGTCCGATCAGTCCAGATCCCGGGCACGCCGTTCGAGCCCGAGTCGATGATCATCGTCCCGCTCATGGCCGACGGCGAGGTCCTGGGCACGCTGAACATCGGCCGGATGGGCGGCGACGAGATCCACTACTCGCAGAACGAGTTCGAGCTGACGAAGCTCTTCGCGGCCCAGGCCGCGATCGCACTGCGCAACGCCGAGGCCCACGACGAGGTCAAGGTCCAGGCCGAGCGCGACGCACTCACCGGGCTGCGCAACCACGGCGCCTTCCAGCGCGAGCTCAACGGCCTGGTGGAGGCCGATGCCGATCGCCCGATCGCGGTCCTGATGATGGATCTCGATCGGTTCAAGGGCTACAACGACCGGCGCGGCCATCCCTCCGGCGATGACCTGCTGGTCGCCGTCAGCCGGGCGATCGAGAGCTGTGTTCGCCAGGCCGACCGGGCCTATCGCTACGGCGGCGACGAGTTCGCGGTCATCCTGCCCGACTGCACCCGGGCCGCCGCCGAGGACGTCGCGGCGCGGATCCAGGCCGCGGTCATGGAGATTCCCGACGACACCGGCGGACCGCACGTCTCGATCAGCGTCGGCGTGGCCTGCCACCCCGACGACGCCCGGACCAAGGACGAGCTGGTCGAGATCGCCGACCAGGCCCTGTTCCTGGCCAAGGGCTCACCGTTCCGCAACAGTCGCGACCAGTTCGTCCAGGCGCTCGACGAGACGGCCATGGGCCTGCTGGAGGGCCGCGGGCCGGACGAGGTCCTCGACGCGATCCTGATCCGGGCGGCGCGCCTCATCGGCGTCCAGCATGGCTACGTCGACATGATCGACGAGACCGGCCGCGACCTCATCGTCCGGTCCGGCGTGGGCTTCATGGGCCAGCGGATCGGGACGAAGCTGTCGGTCGACGAGGGCATCGGCGGCGAGGTCTTCCGAACCGGCCAGCCGTTCTCGGTCGACGACTACGACGCGTTCGTCGGCCACTCGCCCGACTACGTCGCGATGGTCGGGGCCGGGGTCGGCGTGCCGCTCACGGTCGGTGGCCAGGTCGTCGGTGTGCTGGGGCTGGCCTCGGGCACGACGTCGCGGGTCTTCCGGCAGCCGGAGATCGACGCGCTGGCGCGGTTCGCCCAGCTGGCCTCGATCGCGCTCGAGAATGCCCGACTGCAGGAGCAGATCAGCTCCCTGCGCGACCCGGTCACGGGGCTGCTCTCGCGGGAGACGCTGGTCCAGCGGATCGTCGACGCGGTGGCGCCGCCGAGCGTCGGCGAGGCGTCCCAGCCCGTGTCGGTCGTGCTCCTCGACCTCGACCGCTTCCAGATCGTCAACGAGAGCCTGGGGCACGCCATGGGCGACCGGGTCCTGCGCGAGGTCGCTGGCCGGCTGCGGGCGGCCAGCGGGCCGGACCACGTCCTGGCCCGCTTCGGCGGCGACACCTACGGGATCCTGCTGCGGAACACCGATGCCGACGCCGCCTTGGCCCTGGCCGACCGGCTCGGTGCGGCCCTGAAGCCACCGCTCGACCTCGATGGCCGGATGTGGTTCGTGAGCGCCAGCATGGGCGTGGCCGCCGGCCAGCCCGGCTCGATCGGCGCGGGCGACATCCTGCAGGAGGCCGAGATCGCGCTCGTCGAGGCCAAGGCCGATCCGATCCGGCGGGTCGTCCTGTTCGACCCGCTCCGGAGCCGCCACGCCCTGGAGCGGATCGACGTCGAGGCCGAGCTGCGGCTGGCGATCCAGCGCGACGAGCTCACCGTCCACTACCAGCCGATCATCGACCTCCGGTCCGACCAGATCGTCGGGTTCGAGGCGCTGGCCCGCTGGCGCCACCCGACCCGTGGCCTGGTGCTGCCCGTCGACTTCATCGCGCTCGCGGAGGAATCGGACCTCATCGTCGCGCTCGGTGAGACGGTCCTCGAGAAGGCCTGCCGCCAGGCCCAGGCGTGGCGCCGCCGCTGGCCCGAGCAGAACCTGGTCATGAGCGTCAACCTGTCGCCCCGCCAGTTCCTCGACCCGAACCTCGCGACGAAGGTCGCGAACGTCCTGCGCCGGACCCGGCTCGAGCCCTGCGCGCTGGAGCTGGAGATCACGGAGTCCAGCGTCATGGACCGCTCCGAGGCTTCGCTGCGCGTGCTCGAGCAGCTGCGCGCCCTCGGGGTCCGGCTCGTCCTCGACGATTTCGGGACCGGCTACTCGTCCCTCGCCTACCTGCGCCACCTGCCGCTGGACACGATCAAGATCGATCGGTCATTCGTGACCGACCTGGACGTCCAGGACCCCAACGTCGGCATCGTGCGGGCGGTGGTGTCCCTGGCCCACGGGCTGGGCGTCAGCGTCGTGGCCGAGGGCATCGAGACCGACGAGCAGTCACGCCGCCTGCGGGACCTCGGCTGCGATCTCGGGCAGGGCTACCTGTGGGCCCACCCGGCCGATCCGGCGCGGACCGCCGCGGTGCTGGCGGAGCGCATCGCGACGGTGGCCGCCACCGGACGGCAGCTCGCGACCGTGGAGCCCGGCGACTGCCGGTCGACGCCTCAGCGGCGGTTGCCGAAGAGCCGCAGCAGGAACAGGAACAGGTTGACGAAGTCCAAGTAGAGCCGCAGGGCTCCGAGGACTGCCGCCTTCTCCACCGAGCCCGTCCACGTGACGAGCTGGCCCACCTGGATCCGCTGGACGTCGTACGCGGTCAGCGCCGTGAAGATCACGACCCCGATGATCGAGATGATCAGGTCGAGGCCCGAGCTCGCCAGGAAGATGTTCACCACCATGGCGATGACCAGGCCGATCACGCCCATGAACAGGATCCCGCCGAGACCGGCCAGGCTGCGCTTCGTGGTGGCGCCGTAGAGGGCCGCCGCGCCGAACATGCCGGCGGCGCTGAGGAAGGCCTCGACGACGGAGGCATTGCTGCCATTCGCCAGGGCGTAGGCCGTGATCACGATCCCGAGGGTCAGGCCCATGCTCGCGGCGTAGACGAAGAACAGGCCGAGAGCGAGCGTCGCGTTGAGGCGGTTGATGCCCCAGCTGATGCCCATGACGAGGACGAGCTGGAGGAGCATGACCGGCAGGAACGCGTCGAGCGCGAACTGCTGGACCGACGGGCTGCCCTCGACCGCCACGGCCACGCCGGCCGACAGCAGGAGGCCGGCGAACATCCAGGCGAAGGCGTGCGTCAGGAAGGACCGCGACGCCTCCACCGCGACGGGTCGGGCACCGACCTGGCCGCTGCCGGCATTGCTCGCGCCGAAGGGCCCGCTCGGCCCGAGGCTGCCGCCCGGCCGGCCCCAGCCGCTGTTCGGATCGTTCTGGACGCTCACGCTGATTCCTCCTTGGGATCCCGGATCGTACGCCGGGTTGGCTGCGATGCTGCTGCGGTTCGATTGGGAATTCGAGTTGTGGCGGCCACGCGCGAGGTGCGCGCCGGCGTGGCGGTGCGCGCCGGCGTGGCGGTGCGCGCCTCGGCCTGCTCGGCCGCGCGGGCGAGGACCCACAGGAGGTCCGCCAGGCGATTGACATAGGGCAACAGGTGCTCGCCCGGGACGAGGCCGTCCCGCCGGAGCGCCACCGCGCGCCGCTCGGCACGGCGCAGGATCGTCCGGGCCAGCTCCAGGGCGGCGCTCGTCGGCGTCTCGCCGGGGACGACGAACTCCGTCGGCATCGTGATCGTCTGCTCGAGCTCCAGCAGGAGCGCCTCGACACCGTCGACCATGGCGCCGGACACGCGTGTCCGGCCGTCCTCGAGGCGGCCCCAGGCCTCGGGCGTCGTCGCGAGCTCGGCTCCGACGACGAACAGCTCCCGCTGGAACCGCAGGATCAGCTCGGCGAGACCGCCCATCGGCAGGGCCAGGGTTCCGGCGCGGCGCTTGACCCCGAGGTTGGCGCGTGCCAGCCCGAGCGCGGCAACTGCCTCGTCGATCGTCCCGTAGGCCTCGGCCCGCGGGTCGTCCTTCTGGATGCGGGGCCCGCCGAAGAGCAGGCCGGTGGTGCCGTCGTCGCCGCGCGTGGTCGCGACGATCGAGCCGATGGGGCTGCGAGCGCTCATCTCGTGGGAGGGATCGGCCTCGAGGACGTCCGCGTCACCACATGAGCCCGGCGTCGCGGGGGTCCCACCGCTCGGCCAGGATCGTGACCTTGACCGGGTGCGTGACGACCTCCTCGGCCGCGTCCTTGACCTGCTGGATCATCGACCCGGCATACGGGCAGAACGGTGTCGTCAGGATCATCTTGATCTCGGTCTCGGACTGGCCCAGCAGGACCTGCTTGATCAGGGCCAGCTCGACCACGTTCATCCCGATCTCCGGGTCCACGACCGACCGGAGGGCATCGAGGATCGCGAGCTCCGTCGCCCGGCGCTCGGCGTCGAACACCGGAGCCACGCTGGTGTCGCCGCCGGGCTGGGAGGTCGGCGCGGTGGAGGTTGCGGGGGTTGGCCCGGCCGCGGACGCGGGGCTCGGCGCGTTGCTCGTCTCGGCGGTGTCGGTCATCGCTCGCAGCGTACACCACGGCGGCCGGAAACCCCACCGCGGAGGTCGGGATTAGCCTCGCGTCCGTGGCGGCTCGCGACGGCGACGGGGGCCACCGCGTTGGCCTACGACCCCGGCGCGGCCATTGGCAGCGTCACGACGATCCGGGTGCCGTGGGGGCTGGCCGCCTCGGCGCGGATCGAGCCGCCATGGGCTTCCGCGATCGCGCGGGCGATGGCCAGGCCCAGCCCGGAGCCGGGTGAATCGGGCGACTTCGCGAACCGGTCGAACAGCGTGTCGCGCACCTCCGGCGCGAGGCCCGGACCCGCGTCGGTCACGGACAGCTCCACGGTCGCGCCGCCGGCAGCGCCGCCGGCAGCGACGCCGGCGCTGCCCGCTGCGGCGCGATGGGCCGCGACGGTGACCGTCCCACCGGCGGGCGTGTAGCGGAGGGCGTTGTCCAGGAGGTTGCCGAGGACCTGGCGCATCCGCACCGGATCCAGCTCGAGCTCGGGGAGGCCGGCGTCGACATCCGACGTCACGTGGCGGTCGGCGACCCGCTTGGGCGTGAGGGCCGCCACGGCCTCGGCGACGAGGTGACCCAGGTCCACCGGCTCACGATGCAGCGGCAGCGAGCCGGCCTCCGCCAGGGAGACCGTGCGCAGGTCGTCGACGAGTCGTTCCAGGACCCGCGTCTCGTCGAGGATCGGGTCGAGGTGCGCGGCGTCTGCCGGGTAGACCCCGTCGACGATCGCCTCGAGATGGCCCTCGATGACCGCGATCGGCGTCCGCAGCTCATGGCCGAGGTCGGCCAGCAGCCGTCGTCGCGTCGCTTCCTCGGTCTCGAGCCGCGCCGCCATGGTGTTGAACGCGGTGGTCAGTGCCCGCAGATCGCGGGGACCGCGGAGCAGCGGCGGCACCCGGGCGCTGAAGTCGCCGGCCTCGATGCGGCCCGCCGCTTCGACGAGCGCCCCGATCGGGCCGACGAGCCGGCGCCCGAACCGCAGCCCGCCGGCAAGCCCGACGATGACCGCGAGGAGCAGCACGATCCCGGCGCCGCGAGCGAGGTGGCTCAGCGGGCCGCCCACCGCCGCACCGCCCAGCAGCTCGCCGAGGAGCCACAGGATCAGCACGCCCGTGGCGACGAGCAGCGTGGCGAGGACCACGAAGAGGCAGCCCATCCCGCGGACGAAGCGGGCGCGATGGCGCCGGGCGGCCCGCCAGCGGGCCTGGTCCCAGCCAGACGGCGGGAACGGCTCGCCGTCGGGCCACCACGGTGGCCGATGTGGCGGCGGCGCGGCGGCGGCCGGGCCGCTCACGGCATCACCGATCGCCCGGATCGGCGACCCGGTAGCCCACGCCGTGGACCGTGATCAGGTACCGCGGCGCGTGCGGATCGGGCTCCAGCTTGCGGCGGATGTTCTTGACGTGGGCGTCGATCGCGCGCTCGTATGACTCGAAGGCCACGCCGTGGACGGCATCGAGCAGCTGGGAGCGGGTGAAGACGCGGCCCGGCCTGGCAGCCAGCGTGGCCAGGATGCTGAACTCGGTGGCGGTGAGGTCCACCGGCCGGCCGGCGACCTCGACCGCATGGCGCTCCCGATCGACGACGAGGTCGCCGGCAACGAGGCGCGCGGCAGGCTCGGCCGTCGCCGCCCGCTCGCTCCTCCGGAGGACCGTCCGGACCCGGGCCACCAGCTCGCGCGGGCTGAAGGGCTTCGTCAGGTAGTCGTCGGCGCCGAGCTCCAGGCCGACGATCTTGTCGACCTCGTCATCCCGGGCGGTGAGGATGACGACCGGCACGTCCGACTCGGCCCGGAGCGCCTTGGTCACGTCGAGGCCGTCCATGCCCGGGAGCCCGAGGTCGAGCACGATCAGGTCGGGCCGGCGGCTTCGCGCCACCTGCAGCGCCTGCGCCCCGTCGCCGGTCGTGACGACCTCGAAGCCTGCGTGCTCGAGGTAGTCGCGGGCGAGCTGCACGATCTTCGGCTCGTCATCGACGACGAGGACGGTCTTCACGGCGGCCACTCTAGTGCCCGGCGCGTCGCCGGCGCGGAACGGAAAACGGCCGGCCCCGGGTGGGACCGGCCGTTGGGGGACGGGGAGCGGCGGGTCAGGCCGCGGGACCGCTGGACGAGGGGCCGCCGGTCGAGCCCGTGCCGGGGTTCGAGCCTTCGGTCTCGTGCAGCCGTCGATGGAGATCGGCCATGGCGCGCTCACGATCGGAGCGCCAGCCATCTGGCCCCTGGCCGGAGTCCCAGCCCGGGCCGCCATGCCAGCCGTGACCCCCGTGCCAGCCGCGCCGGCCACCGAAGATCGCCGCCCGGATGAGGCCGAAGATCAGGAACAGGAACAGGATCGGGAAGAGCAGGCCCAGGAACCCGAAGCCGAGGCCGAAGCCGGCGTGCCACACGCCGTAGTGGACGTACGGCGCGACCGCGCCGCCGGCGATCGCCCCGGACTGGGCGAGCCCGGCCGTGACCCCGGCGTTGTAGATGCTGACGCCGATGCCAGCGAGGATCGCCAGGAAGACGAGTCCGAGCACGACGCTGAAAACCGTTCGCATGAGAGGTGCCATCTCCTTCGTTCGATCGACTGGATCGATGGCACCGATGGTCGGTTCGCGATGTGAAGCGCCGATGAAGACGGCGCGGAGGCGGCTCGGAGGTCCGTCCGGCCGCGCGTCACGCGCGCGGCCCCCGGGCGCCGGCGCGGCCCCACGCGCCGGTGCGGCGTCAGGCGGTCGTCGCGTCCTTGATCACGACCCCGGGCAGCTGGTACTGGCTCGGCAGCCCAGCCGCCTCGGCGGCGCTGTAGCCCGGCCCGACCAGGGAGCCGTCGGCCTCGAAGAACTCGGCGTAGCGGGGCTTGTTGGCCGCGGCATAGGCGTACGCCGCGGCGACCCCCATCCGCTTGAGCTCGGGGTGGTCCTTGAGCATGTGGGTCAGCGTGTAGCCCGAGCGGCGCATCTCGAGGACGTTCCGGACGGTCAGCCGGGTGCCGTAGCAGAACGGCTCGCCGTTCATGACGAGCGGGTCGGTCTGGACCCACTTGATGGTCATCGGGCCCGCTGCCTCACGCGCCCTTGTACAGGAAGGCGAGAAGGGGATTTCGCTTGCGCGCGTCGCCCGCGAGGCGACGGTGCCACTTGAAGACGGCGTTGGCCGCATCGACGGCGGCATCGACCGTCGGCATCGCGCCCGGGTCGACGGCGGCCGGCGCGGCCCGCCGCAGCCCTTCGAACAGCAGCATCAGCTCGTCCATCGAGACGGCCTTCTTGCGGAACCGCGGCACGATCATCTCGGCCCATCGCTCGATCATCCCGGGGTCGTTGGCCGCGACGGCATCGGCCAGGCGGTTGACGAACGAATCGACGTCCAGCTGGAGCTGCGCGAGGGCCAGGTCGTCGTGCCGCTCGCCGAAGCCGGGGTCGGCCTCGGTGGCGTAGGCGATGGCTCGCTCGGCGATCCGGCGGCGGTCGCGTCGCAGCGCCGCGGCGGAGGTGGGATCGCCGGCGCGCATGTCGATCGGCGGCAGGCCCAGCGACGGATGGCTCACGGCCGAGAGTCTAGCGTCCGGCCGGCCCGCCATCCTCGGCGGCGCCCGGCTGCGATGCCCCGGGGCCGTACGATGGCGCCATGGGCTGGGGCGCGGAGCTGCGGGCGATCGTGATCGCGATCGTGGGTGCAGCGCTCCTCGTCGTCGTCGAGGGCATCCTCGACGTGACCACCGGCCTGCTGTTCGTGGCCGGGATCACCAGCGCCATCGTCGGCCTCGTGGCTGCCGGTTCGCCGCGCCCGAAGCGCTGGGTCAGCCGGTTCGCGCTCGCGGTCGCGGTCCTCGTCGTCGTGGCCGGCGCCATGGGGGCGTGGCTCGTCGCGCTGGCGGAGGGCGGCAAGCTCGGCATCCTGGATTACCTCTGGGCCACGACTGGCCTGCTGGTGCCGTTCGAGCTCGTCGTGGCCGTGTTGGCGGCGGCCTGGGGCGCGCGGAACGGTCCGGTGCGCGGATGACCGTCACGGCCACGTTCGCGGACCTCGCCTTCCGGCATCCGACGGCGGACGATCACCCGGCGGTGGTCGACGCGGTGGATGCCTGGTGGGGCGAGCGATCCCGCGCGGCGCGACCGCCGCGGTGGTGGCTCGGCCACGCGGGCTCGACCGCCTGGCTCGCCGAGACAGCGGCTGGCCGCCTCGTTGGCTTCGTGCTCGGGCTGCGATCGCCGGATCACCCATCCGAGGGCCTCCTCCTGGAGGTCGCGGTCGATCCGGGCTGGCGCCGCCACGGCCTCGGTCGCGCGTTGGTGGCGAGATTCGGGGCGGCGCTGGCGGGCGCGGGCGCGGAACGCCTCGTGGCCGAGGCGTGGCCCGGGAACCCGGGTGCCATCCGGTTCCTCGAGGCGCTGGGCTTCGAGGCCGTGGCCGGGCCCGGCAGCCAGCGGCTGTACGGGATCCCGGCCTGGCCCGACCACGATGGGCCGGGCGAGGATCGAGCCATCCTGACGCGGCGGCTGCCGCTCGACCTGCCGCGGCCGTAGCCCGCTCGCGCGCCGGCCTGCGGCGTCCGGGCGCGCGCTCAGGCCTTCGTTTCGCCCACGAACGGCATCGCCCGCCGCTCGACCGCTTCGGCGCTCATCCGCAGCACCGCGGTCTTCGCTGCGGCGACCTCGCGGACATAGCCATCGGCCTCGTCCGGGGTCATCGCGCGGCCGCGGACCAGGTCCCTGGGTCGACCGACCTGAAGCCACGCGAGGTGGTAGCGATCCATCGGGCCCCACGCGGCTGACAGCAGGTCGTCCGAGAGCTGGAGCCAGGTCCGCAGGCCGTCCAGGCTCGGGTTGGCGACGAGGCGATCGCCCTCCTCGACGAGCTGCCTCGTCCGGGTGATGAGCTCCCGGCGGGTCACGAGCCGGTCGCCTCGGCGTCACCGCGGATGAACGCTTCCCGGGCGGCCCGCGCCTTCGCCGCCCATGGCCCGGGCTGGCCATCGCCGATCGCCTCGCCCTCGAAGCGGGTCACGGGCAGGACGCCGGCGACGCTCGAGCACACGAACGCCTCCTCGGCCTCGAGCAGGTCGCGTGTCGTCAGCCAGCCCTCCACCGGGCGCAACCCGGCCGTCGCGGCCCACTGCAGGAGCCAGCTCCGCGTGGTGCCCGGCAGGATCGCGCAGGCCAGCGCCGGGGTCGCCAGCTCGCCATGGCGGACGAGGAAGAGGTTCGCGCTGGTGGCCTCGGACAGGTGGCCGTCGAGCGTCAGGAACAGCGCGTCGTCGGCTCCGGCGTGACGCGCCTCCAGGCGGGCATAGACGTAGTCCGCGCGGCTCGTGGTCTTGAGCGCGGCGATCGGGCTCTCCGGATCGCGGCGCACCCGGCTGGCGATGAGGTGGAGACCCTTCTCGAGGTGGTCGGGCGGCGGCGGCGTGACGGGCCAGCTCTGGATCGCGATCGCCGGATCGGAGTGCTCGCCGGCCGGCAGGAGACCTCGACCGCGGAACGCCCCGCGGCTGACGGTGATCCGGATCGAGGCGTCGCCGTCCGGCCCGTCGAGGCCGTTGGCTCGGAGGATCCCGGCGATGCCGGCGCGGATGGCCGGGTCGACGTCATCGCCCAGGGCGATCCCGAGTCCCTCGGCCGATCGATGGAGGCGCCCGAGGTGGTCGTCGAGCTCGGTCACCCGTCCGCCGCGCGCCCGGAGCGTCTCGAACACGCCGTCGCCGAGCTGGAACCCGCGATCGAAGACCGACAGGTGGCGGCCGTCGGCCGGCAGCAGCTCGCCGTCCAGCCAGACCCAGCGCGCCGCGGCCATCACGGCCTCGTCCCGCAGCTCACGAGCCGGCCTCCTTCCCAGCGATCGCCATCAGCGGCCCGCGCGCCTTGGCCACGGTCTCATCCCACTCCGCCGAAGGGTCGCTGCGCCAGGTGATCCCGCCGCCGACCTGGAGGGAGAGCCGCTCCCCGTCGGCGACGAACGTCCGGATGAGGATGCTCGTCGCCATCGCGCCATCGGCGCCGATCCAGCCCGCAGCGCCGGTGTAGGGCCCGCGCCGAACCGGCTCCAGGCCCTCGAGGAGCTGCATCGCCCGGATCTTGGGCGCCCCGGTGATCGACCCGCCGGGAAAGGCCGCGGCGAGGAGGTCGAACGCGCTGCGGCCCGGCGCCAGCCGACCCGTCACGGTGCTCACGAGATGCTGCACCGCGGCGGTCCGTTCCAAGCGGCACAGGCGCGGGACGCGGACCGTTCCGGGCACGCACACCCGACCGAGGTCGTTCCGCAGGACGTCCACGATCATGACGTTCTCGGCCCGATCCTTGGCCGACGCGAGGAGCTCGCGTGCCAGCCGCCTGTCCTCGGCCCGATCGCGGCCACGGGGGCGCGTGCCCTTGATCGGGTCGGTCGCGACCTCGCCATCGGGCGAGACCCGCAGGAACGGCTCCGGCGAGGCCGACACGATGGCCCGCGGCCCGCCTGTCGTCGGGCTCGATCCGAGGTCCAGGTACGCCGCGAAGAGCGCGGGATCGCCGGTCCGGAGCCGGCGGTAGAGCGGCCATGGGTCGCCCCGGAAGGGCATCTCGAGGCGTCGCGTCAGGTTCGCCTGGTAGATCTCACCGTCGCCGATGAACGCCCGGACGGCCTCGACGCCCGCCGCATAGGCACCCCGGCTCAAGCCCGAACGGAAGACGAACGATCGCAACCCGCTCGACCCGCCGGTCATGTCGGCCCGGTCCTCGCCCGACGCTGGGTCGCCGAGCAGGCGACGCACCTCCGAGAGGCGCCGCGGGACGTCGGCAATGCGTTCGTCGAGCGCGCGCCCGGCCAGCCAGGCATGGCCGGTCCGCCGATCCCAGGCAGCGACCCAGTCGTGCAGCGCCAGGCGCAGGAGCGGCAGATCCTGGTCCGCGCGGGCGATCGATGGCAGCCTCTCCAGGCGCCGCCCGAGGTCGTAGGAGAGATAGCCGATGAGGCCGCCCGTGAACGGCGGCGCGTCGATGTCCTGGATCGTGCCCGACGCGAGCCGGGCGAGGGTGCGCCGGGCGGAGGCGAAGACGTCTGGTCCCTCGGATGGCGCGTCGATGACCGCGATCGGGTCGGCTGTCAGGTACGACCATCGGGCATTCCGGCCGGGTCGGGCGCTCTCGAGCAGGGCCACGCCGGGCAGGTGCCGCAGGCGCTCGGCCGCGTCCATCGGCGCCAGGTCGTCCAGCTCCGGTGCGCGGATCGCGAGGATGCCCGCGGGCGCGACCCCCGGGACGGGCAGGCCGCGCTCGGTTGCCACGGCTGACGTCACTCCCCCGCCGGCCGATCGCGGCGGCTGAACGCCAGGAGCGCCTGGTGGCACGCCGCGAGCTGACGCTGGCCCTGGCCGACGATCCACGGGTCGACGCGCGACGAGTCCTCGATCGTGAGGCGCGAGCGTCCGTCGTCATCGTCGATCGCGATCCCGGTCGTGTTCCGGTAGTCGGCCATCCAGTTCGCCTGGAGCTGGACCAGGGCATCGGCCACCACGCGCTCGTCGAACAGCCAGCCGAGGTGCGCGGCGTTCAGGCGATCCGTGATCGCCGTGATGGGGATGGCCGTGCCACGGGGCAGCTGGGCGACGAGGTCGATGACCCGCAGCGCGGTGAAGGGATCGCCGGACTCGGCGATCACCGGCGGGTCGGGCAGCGCGACGGGCAGGCCGGGCGGCGGTGGTCGGAGCGACGAGGCGTCCACCCCGGGATGATCGGTCAAGACGCGGCGCGTGTCCCCGGGAGCTCGATCAGCTCGGCCTCATCCGCGGACCCCGGGTCGTCAGGATCGTGGAACCTCGGTCCGGGCGCCGGCGGGCCACCGATGACGCGCCGGCGCAGCCGCTCGGCGGAGAAGCCGGCGCCGATGAGGATCACGCCCTCGACGAGCAGCGCCAGCGCGATGCCCGTCTGCTCGGCCACGTAGGTGCCGTTGGCGTCCGTGAGGGCCACGATCAGCCCGAGCGCCGCTGGGTAGAGGTAGGCCGTGGCGCCTCGGCGGATGGCCAGGCCGAGCAGGCCGAGGGCGATGACGAGCAGCAGGCCGTCGCCGGCCCAGGCCGGCAGGACCCGGTCGTAGCTGCCGTCGCTGAGGTAGGAGCGGGTCATGATGGCCGACGCCGCGCCGATGACGATGGTCAACCCGGCCACGACGCGGGTGGCCGCCGAGCGCCGCCAGCCGGCCGCGGCGAGGTCCGGGTCGGTCGCGACCGCGGCGCCTGCGCGACGCGCCTCCCAGAGCCCCAGCGCACCGAAGCCGACCGCCCACGCGATCCACCACGCGGCGGACAGGATCGCCCGGACGACGCCGTTCGGATCGGATGGCGGCACCCCGGAGAAGTCGATGTACTCGGGCGACGGCAGGAGCACGAGGCCTAGCCAGTTGAGGGCCGACGCCGCGAGCAGCACCAGCGCTCCGAGCAGCGCCAGCTGCGTGAGGACCGCCGGCAGCCAGCGCCGGAACGCCACTGCGGCGAGCGTCGCGGCCGCGCCGGCGATCATGAAGCCCAGCTCGGGCCCAGACGGGTCGAGCACGTGCTGCGTACCGACGAACACGTGCGCCGTCGCCGCCGCGAACGCCACCCCGGCGGCTCGCCGCTGCCGTTCATCGCCGCGACCGAGGACGACACCGATCAGGGCCAGGGCGATCGCGGGTCCGATCCACTCGAGCGGGTTGTCGCCGCCGGTCGAGCTCAGGACGTGCCACGCCGCAAGGACGAACCCCGACCCGAGGTAGGCAAACAGCTCCACGATCGACGGCGGCGGGCCGAACGCGGCCGCGACGGCCGATCGGGCTGCGATCTCCGCCGATCCACCTCCGGGCGCGGCGGCGGCAGGCGCGGCCATGGCAGCTGGTCCGACCGCGCCAGCCCGTTCGGCAGCCTCGGCCGCGCGGAGGCGCGCCGCGATCTCCGGATCGATCAGGCCCGCGGCCTCCCAGGCCGCGATGCGCGCCAGGACCTCGTCACTCGCCATCTCGTGCCTCCTCCCTCCCCCGAGGCGCGATGTGGCCGGGACTCTACGCGGTTATGGCCGCCGATTCGAGGCCCTAGAGCAGCTCCCCATGGGACGACGCCGTCGGCTCGCCCTCGCGCGGCCGAGGCTCCTCACCGGGGCCGTACGTGGCCTTCAACCCGGCGGTGCCGTTGCCATCGCCGTTTGCCGAGATAACGGTCGCCGAGGCGCCCGGCTCCAGCACCTTGAGCGGCTGGCCGGCCTGGCCCTCGATCGCCCCGACGCCGAACGGCACCCACTTGCCGGGGTCCTGGAGGCGGTGGCGCTCGGTGTTGCCGCGGGTGTGCGTCTCCTCGAAGCCCTTTGGCTCGATCCACATCCGCTCGCCCTCGAGCAGGCCCAGGACGCCGGACTGGCCGGGCTCGGATCGCTCGTGCTGGCAGTAGGCGCAGGCGGCCTTGTCATGGGGCGTGTAGGTCGGCGGCTCCTCGTAGGTCGTGATGTAGCCCTCGTAGTTCCGCAGGACGACCTTGTGATCCGAGTACGAGATGAGGTAGTTGGGCATGACCGGGATCTTGCCGCCGCCACCCGGGGCATCGATGACGTAGGTCGGGACGGCATAGCCGCTGGTGTGGCCGCGCAGCCCTTCCATGATCTCGAGGCCCTTGCCGACCGGCGTGCGGAAGTGGCCCGAGCCCTCCACGAGGTCGCACTGGTAGAGGTAGTACGGCCGGATGCGGTTCTCGACGAGCTTGTGGACGAGCGACCGCTGGATGTGCACGCAGTCGTTGACCCCCGCGAGGAGGACCGACTGGTTGCCGACCGGCAGCCCGGCCTTGGTCAGCTTGTCGACGGCCCGCGAGACCTCGGGCGTGATCTCGTTGGGGTGGTTGAAGTGGAGGTTGATCCAGAGCGGGTGGTACTGCTCGAGCATCGCGCACAGCTCGTCGTCGATGCGCTGCGGGAGGAACACCGGGACCCGCGAGCCGATCCGGATGATCTCGATGTGGGGGATCTCGCGGAGGCCGCGGATGATCTTCTCGAACAGCTTCGGGGCGAGGGTCAGGCCGTCGCCGCCCGAGATGAGGACGTCGCGGACCTGCGGCGTCCGGCGCAGGTACTCCAGCTGGGCCTCGTGGTCGCGCGAGTTGAAGTTCTGGGTCGGGTCGCCGACGATCCGGCTGCGGGTGCAGTAGCGGCAGTAGCTCGCGCACTGGGTCGTGACGAGCATGAGCACGCGGTCGGGGTAGCGATGGACCAGGCCGGGGACGGGCGAGTGGCGATCCTCGGCGAGGCTGTCCTCCATCATCGCGGTGAAGGCCTGCTGCTCCCGCCCGAGCGGGATGACCTGCCGGCGGATCGGGTCGTTCGGGTCGTCGGGATCGATGAGGCTGGCGAAGTACGGCGTGATGTCGACGCGGAACTTGTCGTCGGCCGACAGGCCGGCCCGCTCCTCGTCGGTGAGGTTCAGGACGGCCCCGACCTCCTCGAGCGAGTTGATCCGGTGACTGAGCTGCCAGCGCCAGTCGTCCCACTGCTCGTCCGGGACGTCCGCCCAGATGGGGGCGCGGCGGCTGCGGGCCGGCTTGCCGTCAGGGCCCAGGGTCCGGGCCGGATCGCGCGGGTTGACCCACGGCTGCTCGGCCACGGCTACGGCCTTGTGCTGCTGGCCTGACTCCACACGAACCTCCGCGATGCCGCTGCGGCCACGCTGGCCGCGGCCCGCCGACGCATAAAGTCTATGCACATTGGAAGTTCCGGGGAATAGCCGATCAGCCCAACCCGTGGCAACTATCGTTCGCGCGATGGCGGACGACGCGGGCCCGACCGCGCGGGCGAGGCAGCACGGGTGAGCCGGCGCTGGCTGCTCGTCGTCGCTGGCCTCGTCACGGTCCTGCTGCTGGCCACCGCGCTGGGCGCCCATCCACCATCCGCTGGATCCACGGTTGCGCCGACGACGGCCAACAACTCCCGGGGAGACGCGGCTGCGGGCCC
This sequence comes from Candidatus Limnocylindrales bacterium, assembly GCA_036493155.1. GTDB lineage: Bacteria > Chloroflexota > Limnocylindria > Limnocylindrales > CSP1-4 > UBA5189. Next base: position 29,090 of record DASXQE010000109.1, read on the forward strand.
GGCCACGCTGCCGCCGGCATCGGCGGGAGCATCGACGGCGGGGGCCGCCACGTTGACGGCGTCGGCGTCGCTCGCCGCTCCGGGTCCGAGCGCCCCGGCGTCGCCCCCCGCCAGCGGGACGATGGAGCCGCTCGCCTGGCTGCTGGCCATGCTCCCGATCGCGACGGAGACGCGGACGCGCTACGAGCGCAGCCTGTTCACGCTCTGGATCGATGCCGACGGCGATGGCTGCGACACTCGCCACGAGGTCCTCATCCGGGACGCCCGGATCAAGCCGCACGTCGGGACCCGCTGCCTCCTGACGGGTGGCTCGTGGCTCAGCCTGTACGACGGCCTGACCTTCACCGACCCGACCAGGCTCCAGATCGACCACGTCATCCCGCTGGCCGAGGCCTGGGACAGCGGCGCTCGGGCCTGGAGCCCCCAGGAACGTGAGGCATTCGCCAACGACCTCGGGGTGCCATTCGCACTGCTCGCGGTGTCGGCGACAACCAACGAGAGCAAGTCGGACGACGATCCGGCGGACTGGCTGCCACCGGCGCCGGCGGCCGCGTGCCCGTACCTGGGCGACTGGCTGGCGACGAAGGCCCGCTGGGCCCTGACGGTGGATCCTCGCGAGCACGACGCCCTCGCCTCGGACATCCGCGCGTGCCCAGCCACGGAGATGCCGTTCGTCCCGGCCGGCTGGCCCGCGGCTGGATCCCCGCCGCCCGCGCCCGTG
>DASXQE010000110.1:0-6708 GCA_036493155.1 Candidatus Limnocylindrales bacterium
CGAGCCGTCGAGGACAGGTTGCCCGCGTCGGTGCCGACGCCCGGCTCCGTGAGCCCGAACGTCGCCAGCTTCTCGCCCCTGGCCTGCGGGACCAGCCAGCGCTGCTTCTGCTCGTCGGTCGCCCACTGCAGGAGGGTCATCGAATTGAGCCCCACGTGGACCGACTGGACCACTCGGAAGGCGGTGTCGGCCCGCTCGAGCTCCTCGCAGATCATCGCCCACGAGATGTAGTCCATCCCCGACCCACCCCACTGCGCGTGGACGGGGGCGCCCAGGAATCCGAGCTCGGCCATCCGCCCGAACACCTCCCGGTGGGCCTCGCCGTTCGCATCCCACTCGCGGATGTTCGGCAGGATCTCGGCCTCGGCGAACTCGCGGACGGACTGCTGGACGAGGCGCTGCTCGTCGCTGGGGCGGAAGTCGATCACGTCCTCAATTGTGCGTGCCGGTGGCCGGCCATGTGGCCCGGACGTCCTCGATGATGCTGGGCGCCGAGGTCCCGGTCGCGACGTCGTAGATCGCGGGGGTCGGGCTTGGGCCGGTGCAGCCTCTGGGACCGCCCTCGGGCAGGTAGAACAGCTGGCGGTCGTTCAGGAAGGACGGCTGGCCCGCGTGCCCCTTGCCGATCTTGACCGGCGACCCGCCACGCGCCAGGTCGATGAGATAGGTGTCGTGGTCGCCGTACGGATCGGAGATGGGCGCCGCGTAGGCCAGGTGGGACCCGTCCGGCGAGATGCTCGCCCAGTCCCATGCGACGCCCGGCAGGAAGATGGTCAGGCCCAGCGCCGGGGTCCACTGCCAGACGCTGCCGTTCTGGACGAAGTACAGGGTCTCCGAGATCGGCGACCAGAGCGCGAAGAGCGGCCGGGTCGCGGGCTCCGCCTTGGCGGTTCCCACGTCGGACAGCACGACCTGCCTGCCCTGGACCACGATCAGGCTGATCTCGGGCAGTGGCTCGTCGAGCACGAAGAGCGCCGAGCCAGACCGCGTGTAGCCGGCGTTGTTCGAGTCGGTTGGCGCGCCGCAACGGCCCTCATTCGAGTCGGGCAGGCTCGCCACCACGACGTCGCCCGATCTCGAGGTCAGGTGGATCGCGTCCTTCGTGCCGGTCCGGCGCCACGCGATCTGGTCGAGCCCCGGGGATACGGCCAGGAAGTCGTTCGTCCCGGACGGCAGCGCGAACCAGTGGTAGCGGACCTCGGGCAGGTCGACGACGGCATAGGCGCCGGAGTCGGTCAACGGGTCGACGACTACGTGCCGCGCATCGATGAGCTGGACGACGGAGCCACCGAGGGCGCAGGCCGTTCGCGGCTTGCTCACGTCGGCGTAATCGCGCAGGACCTGTTGGAAGTCGCCGCCGGCCGTCGGCAGGTCCACGACGGCCACCGGATCCGCGGCGCCGATCGAGCCGCTGCAGCTGATCCCGGGCGTGATGTGCTGGGCGGGCGCTCCGAGGATCGTGAAGGGGTCACCCAGGAGGGGCGGCGGGGGCGTGTCGGTCGGGCTCGTCGTCGAGACCGGGCTGGCCGGCGGCGGGAGCGTGTACGAGACGCCCGATGCCCCCGGCGACGGAGCGGCCGATGGGCTCGCCAGCAGGGAGGAGTCCGCACCCGAGGGCGCGAGGCCGGTGCTGCATCCGGCGAGGGTCAGCGCCAGGACCGCGGACGCCACGGCCCGAGGGCTGCGCCGGCCTCCCGCCCCGTCTTCCCGCACGCCAGGGAGCCTACTCCCCGGTCGTCCCCGCCAGCTCCGTGGAACCGCCATCCTTGGGTCCGTGACCGATCCCTCCATGCAGGCCGGGGAGACGCCCTCGTACGGCGCGCTGTTGCGCGTGCCGTACCTGGCTCGCGCGCTGGCCGGGATGCAGATGGCTCGCATCGCCCAGTCGATGGTCGGGCTCGCCCTCGTCCTGTTCACGCTCGAGCGCTATCACTCGCCGGCACTGGCCGGCATCGTGACCTTCGCGGGCATCGCACCGGGGCTGGCGGTCAGCCCGATCGCCGGGGCCCTGCTGGATCGCCACGGCCGGACGCGGCTCATCACCCTCGACTTCGTCATTGCGGCCGCATCCCTCGCGCTCATCGGGGCGCTGGCCCTGGCCGATGCACTGCCCGCGTGGCTGCTCATCGCCATCGCGGCGCTGTCGGCGCTGACGGGGCCCCTCTCCGCGACGGGCCTCCGAAGCCTGTTTCCGCTCATGGCCCCGCGCCACCTGTGGGAGCGGCTGAACGCCATCGATTCGAATGGCTACGTCGTCGCGACGATCATCGGGCCGCCGGTCGCGGCGCTGGCGGTGAGCTTCCTCGGCGGCGCATGGGCGCTGGTCGTCCTCGGCCTCGCCTACGGCCTGGCGGCCATCATCGTCATCGGCGTCCCGGACCCCGCCACCGAGACCGCGTCCTCGGGCAGCCTCCTCCGCGACGCGTGGGACGGCGTCCGGTACGCCTGGACGAATCCGACGATCCGCGGCCTCGGGTTCTCGATCACGACGCTCAACGTTGCGGGCGGCATCGCAACGATCGCGACCCCGCTGATCATCCTCGACCGGCTCGGCCTGCCGACCTATGCCGTCGGCCTGATCTACGCGTTCCAGGGCGTCGTCGGCCTGTTCGCCGGGCTGTTCGCCGGCCGGCTGGACACGCGGGGGCGCGAGCGACCGCTGATCGTCTGGCCGATGCTCGGCTCCGCGATCGCCGCTGCGCTGCTGCTGCCCTCGGCCGGCTTGATCCTCGTGCTCGCCTCGATGGCGATCATGGGCGCCGTCAACGGGCCGATGGACGTCGCGATGTTCACCGTCCGGCAGCGCCGCACCGATCCGGCGTGGATGGGCCGGGCGTTCGCGGTCTCGATGTCGTTCAACTTCGCGGGGTTCCCGATCGGCTCGGCCATCGGCGGGGTCCTGGCCGGGCAGTCCCTGTCCCTGGCCATCGCCGTGGCGGTTGTCGCCTGCCTCACGGCATGCGCCCTGGCGTGGCGGCTCATCCCGGCCTCCGGTCCGGAGCCGGGCGCGGCCTGACGCAGACACGACGAGACCGCCTCGGCAATGCCGGGGCGGCCTCCGCGGGCGGCGGCGGACGGGTCGGCGCGCCAGGCGCGCCGCCGGTCCGCTGGGGTCAGCGGTTCTGGTCGAGGAAGCGCCGGACGTCTTCCAGCAGGAAGCGTCGATCGCCGCGCTTGCAGACCTTGTAGTACTTCAGCTCGCCACGGTCGCCGAGGCGCTTCACGGTGTTGACGTGGAGATGGAGCATCTCCGCGACTTCGGAAGCGGTCAGCATCTTGCCGAGCTCGTTGACAGCCATCGAGGCCATGCTCTTGGTTGCCTTTCGGATGCTTGGGCGCGCGACCGGCGGGACCCGGCGCGTCATCTGCTGCGGACGCTACGGGCGGGCCAGAGGGGCGCCAAGCCGTACTTCGGTCAGGTGAGGGGCAGTACCCTCGGAACGAGGTCGGTGCGCGGCGGCAATGTGCGGTTGGGTGGGAACCTCGGCGGGTCAGCGACGGCTACCCGCCCCGCGACCGGCGCCGCCCCCGATCGAACGCCCGGGCGGCGGGCGGCGGCCGCGGCTCGGAAGGAGCGCAACGGCGGCGACGAGCACGACGATGCCGATCGCGAGCGCGCCGAGAATCAGGGTCAGCGTCGCACGGCCATCGGTAGCCGGCGGCCCCGCCACGGGCGGGCTCGCAACGGCCGAGCCCGGCACCACCGACGAACCGGCCGGGCTGCCCGGCGGGGCCACGGTCGCCGCCGCGCCCGGCAGGACGATGGCGAACTCCCCGAACTCGGTGACGACCGCGGTGAACAGCTCGGAGGCGCCCGCCGCGGTGGTCGACAGCGGCCGCCAGGCCGAGCCGTCGTAGCGCTCGATCGTCGCGTCCGAGGTCCCGGGGTCGGGCGCACGGAGCTCGATCGACGCCTGGGCCTCGGCCTTGGCACTGATCGGGACGCCCGACTGGTTGGTGACCGTGAAGGCGTAGACGTTGCCGGCGATGTGGCCGTCGGTGGGTTGCGGGCCCGGCGGCACGACCGCCGCGATCGAGACGTTGATCTGCGTCGTGCCGGGGACCAGCGCCAGGCCCTGGGGGATGACGAAGACCTGGGCCTGCGGCTCGGTCTCGCTCGTGGCCGCCGCCACGAGGTCGTTGCCACCGTCCACGACCTTGACGCTGATCGTCGTCGTGGACGGCTCGCCGGCCTGGCCTGGACCCGGCGCGAGGTAGCGGTACGGCTCGTTGGGGACCACGCCGTCGTACAGGGTCACGTACGGACGGCCAGCCACGATCATGCCGACCACGGCGACGATCGCCCCGATGGCGAGGCTCCGGCGGGCGGTCAGAGCCACCAGGTCGCGAGGTCTGCGAGCGCGTGGGCGATGGTCGGGGCGACGAGGCCGCGAGACGCGAGGCGGAGGCCGGCGAGCCACAGGCCGACGCCGAGATCGAGCGGGACCACGCGCCAGCCATAGAACGGCACGTGCATGAGCGCGAAGGCCAGGCTCGTCAGGAGCACGCCCGGCGTCAGGCCCACGGAGCGGGTCAGCCGGCCCAGGAGCACGCCGCGGAGCACGGCCTCCTCACCGGCCGCGACCACGACGGTGGCGAGCGCCCAGGGCGCGAACAGGTCCGCCCGGAAGACGGGCGGAAGCGAGGGAGCGGAGGCCAGGGCCCGTCCAACGAGGGCCAGCGCGACGAGCGCGGCTCCGCCCGCCAAACCGATGGCGGCACCACCCGCCACGCGCGGCCAATCCACGGGCGCATGCCGCCAGCCCCACGCGTCGCCGCGAGCGCCGACGGTGCCGGACCCGGCGACGGCGACGGCCAGCAGGGCCACGCCGAATGCGAACCCGGCGACGATCGGGTCGCCGATCCCCCGCTGGATGGCGAGCCAGCGCAGCCCGACGACGGCGAGCAGCGCCAGTCCGATCAGGGCCGCGCGACGAAGGTCGGGCGTCACGCGGACGCCGGTCGCGGCCTCGCCCGCGTGGATCGACGCCGCCGCCACCTCGAGGCCTAGCGGCTCAGTGGGACGTCGATGATCGAGCCCGTCGCATAGCTCGCCGGCCACACGAACGCGTACTGCCGCACGGCCTGCCACTGCCAGATGACGGCCGCCGCGCGCTCGTTCTGGCCCAGGGTCGCGGGATCCGAGGAGAAGCGCACCCCGGCACCGTTGGGCAGCGCTCCGACCGGGAGGTCGAGTCCCCGGGCGGCGCTGGCGACGCGCTCCGGATCGAGGTTGCCCGTGGCGGGGGTGGCGGAGGGCAGCACGTCGTGGAACAACGCCCAGCCCGCGGAGAAGCCCGACAGGGCCTCCTCGTCCTGCTCCGCCGACGGCTGCTCGGCTGGACCCGAGAGGCCATACGCGCCATCACCTTCGTCGCCTGCGGTGCCGGATGTGGCGCCGCCGGGGGCGGGACTGGGCAGGTACGGCGCTGCGGCCGCGGCCCAGGCGCCGCTGAAGCGGTCGTAGGCCGCCCGTGCCGCCGCGTCCAGGGCGTCGGGCCGGAAGCCCGCGGTCGGCCGATCGGACGCGAAGATCCCGATCGCATCGGACCCGAGGTCGCCGGCGAAGTCGGGGTCGCACTCGGCCATCGTCGAGCCGATCAGCGCGCCGACCCGCAGGCCGCTGGCGATCATCTGCTGCCGGAAGGCGATCCCGTCGGGGATGTGCGATGCCAGGATGATCGTGTCGGGCGCCGCGGCCTTGAGCTGCCCCATGACGTCGTCCCAGCGGGGCACGGTCAGCGAATACGGCACCGTGGCGACCACGTCGAGGCCCTCGGCCCGGGCCGTCACCGCCGCGGCGTCGGCGACCGAGCGGGCGTAGTCATCGTGGGCGACGACGATCGCGACCCGGAGCGTCGCCGCGGTCCTGTCCAGGCGGGGCGCGAGCACCGTGGCCGCGAAGCGCGCGGAGTTGGCGCCGAGCGTCGAGCCACTGGTCCCGATCCTGAACACCAGCGGCAGGCCGCGGCCCGTGACCTGATCGGCGACGGCGCCCGACTCCCAGTACAGCAGGCCCGCGTCGCTGGCCGCTGCGCTGGCCGCGATCGACAGGTCGGACGCGTAGGCCCCGACGACGACGGACACGCCGGCACCCTTGAGGTCGGCCATGACCGCGGGCGCCTGGTCGCGACTGTCGAGGGTGCGTTCGACGAGCTCGATCGGCCGCCCGGCGATGCCGCCGTCGGCGTTCACCAGCCGCGCCGCGATGCGCAACCCCTCGAGCTCGGGGCCGGCCAGGAACGCGGCATTCGAGTCGGTCGGGAACACCGCCCCGATCCGGATCGGGGCCGCGGCGCCCGCCCCCCCGTTCGCGGCGACGCCGGCGTGGGGGGCGCCGGTGCGGCCGACGAGGCCCGACGCCAGCGACAGGCCGGCGACGACGAGCTCGGCGGCGAGCAGCACGGCGAGGATCCGGGTGAGGAGCGCGACGGAACGGCGAGTCATGGGATCTCCCGAGCTGGATCAGGTGTCACGGTATCGGGTCTCCGGGTCAGCGGCGCCGGATGGACCGCGGGTCGCGACGGGTTGGGCGAACCGGGCCACCGGATCGGCCGGCGCCGCCGCCAGCCCCGCGGCCGGCTGGTGGCGGGGGCGGCAGGCGGCTCCGCATCCAGGTCCGGATCGCCCAGATGGCGATGGCCGCGATCACCACGGCCACCGTCGCGCCGACGACCAGCGTCGTCGCGGTGATGCCGCCGGCGGCCA
>DASXQE010000111.1:0-19055 GCA_036493155.1 Candidatus Limnocylindrales bacterium
CAGCCCCGCGGCCGGCTGGTGGCGGGGGCGGCAGGCGGCTCCGCATCCAGGTCCGGATCGCCCAGATGGCGATGGCCGCGATCACCACGGCCACCGTCGCGCCGACGACCAGCGTCGTCGCGGTGATGCCGCCGGCGGCCAGGTCGACGACCGCGAAGTCGCCGAGCGTCGCCGGCTGCGCGGTGTAGATCGACAGTGACGCGTTGGCGATCGTGTCGAGGCGCTTCCACGTGCCGTTGTCGAGCCAGAAGATCGCCGCGTCCGCGAGGGGCTGCGCAGACCGCATCGCCAGCGTCGGCCGTTCGCTGCCGGCGAGGGCGAGCGGCTTGCCGGCCGCATCGGTGACCGCGATGCGATAGACGTTGCCGGACAGTGACCCCTGCGTGAGCGGGGCAGCGGGCGTCACGGGTTGGATCGACACGTGCACCGCCGCCTGGCCGGCCGCGATCGAGAACACGCCATCGAGGGCGATCAGCTGGGCCTGCGGCGGGTTCTCGAGCGTGGCGGCCGTGAACTGCGGGCTGCGGCCGCTCGCGACCGGGACGTCGGCGGCGAACGACGTCGGCTGCCCGACCTGGTTGTCACCGGGCTGGAGATACCGATACGGGGGCACGACCGACACGCCGTCGTACAGCGGCTGGCCGAGGGGCAGCAGGACCTGGGCGCCGAGCGCCACGAGACCGCCGACGAGGAGCCAGCGGGCAGCTGCCGCGAACCGTCCAGCCGTCGGCACGGCGATGCCGCTCACCTACTTCACGGTGAAGAAGACTTCCTGGGACAGCACGCGCGGGCTGAACGGCGCGTGATCCGCGGCCACGAACTCGGCCTTCAGGACATACGTGCCGGGGTGGACGGTGATGTCCTGCTCGAGCCCGTAGTTCATCGACACGAGGACGTTGTCGACGTACAGGTGCACGTGGCCCTGGTCGGGCCGGATGGCGGTCGTCGTCTGGGTCACGATCTGGCCACCAGTCAGCTGGAGGACGACGTGCACGCTCGTGCCGCTGAGCGTGGCGCCGGAGCTCGGCTGGAGGATCTGCACCGTCGCCGGCGATGACGGCCTGGGACCGAGCGTCGAGGCCGGCCCGGTGGGCGTGACGGTGCCGCCGGGCGAGCATGCGCCCAGGACGAACAGGATCGAGACGAGGAGCGGCGTGGCGAGTCGGGCGCGGTTCATGGCGTGACCTCGAGCGTGGCATGGACGTGGATCTGGCTGCCGCCGGAATCGATCCCGACGACGTCGACGGCGAGCGGCCCCGCGTCGAGGGTCACGTCGGCGACGAAGTGGCCCGGCTCGAGCAGCCGCGGCGAGAGCAGCTGGCCCGCGCCGGACGTCAGGGCCATCGTGGCCGTCGTGATCGGCCGCTCGGTGCCGGCGGCGTCGAAGTACGTGATGTGGAGCTCGTTCGAGCCGGGGGTTCCCGGATCGAGGTAGAGCTGCGCCGATGTCCCGTCGGGCAGGTGGACGTCGTAGAGCGTGGGCGTGCCCTGGCCGGGCAGGACGTCGGTCGGCTGGGCGTCGATGGTGGTGGCCACGACGAATGGGACCTCGGCGGCCGTCGAGCCCTGCCCGATGGTGGCGGTCACCTTCCAGATGCCATCCACCGAGAGGTTCGAGCCCGACGCGCTGAAGCTGCCGGGCGAGTCGCCTGGCTGGAGATCGAGCGTGGACTCGCCCACACCGGTCCGCGAGGCCAGCGAGAAGCGCAGCGCCACGGCCGCTGCCGGGACCGCGGTCCCCGTGTCGTAGTCGGTGACGACGACGTCGAAGGCGTTCGAGCCGGCGCCGCCAGGCGTGATCGCGAGGCGAACCTTGACGCTGGTACCGGAATCGGCGCCGGTCGCCACGATCGGCTGGGGCCCGGCCGCGGCGGCGGCACCGATCGAGACCGGCGGCACGCCGTTGACGAGCGCCGCCGCGACGGCGAACACGACCGTCGCCACCCCGAGCTCGGCCGTGCCGATGCGGCGCAGTCGCCCCAGGGACCGGCCGGCGGCCGGCACGCTCCACCAGCGGTTGGTGGCGCCGAGGACCGCCAGGACCAGTAACAACACGGTTTTCACGATCACGAGCTGGCCGTAGCCGTCCTGGAACAGGGCCGGGATCGAGCCAACCTCCTGGATCGCGCGAACGACCCCAGTGATCGCCACGAGCCCGATCCACGGGGCGGCCCACGTCGAGAAACGGCGCACGGCCGCGGCCTTCTCGCTCGACGGATCGCCGCGGACGGTCAGCAGCAGGGCCAGCAGGCCGCCCATCCACAGCCCGGCGGCCACCACGTGTGCCCACTGCGCGGCGAGCCCGATCGGCCCGGAGGCATCGCTGGCGGCATGGCCTGCAGCCACGTCGACCGTCATCGCGACGATGGCACCCAGGCCGGCGAGCCCGAGCAACCGACGGTGCCGCGGGCCGGCGCCGCGGCGGAGCAGGAGCACCGGCACGGCGGTCAGGCCGACGGCCACGAGCCTGACGAGGCCGATGATGCCGAGCGACGTCACCAGCACGGTCGAGCCGTCGATCCCGGCCTCGTCCCATGACACCGCCACCGTGAAGGCCGTCCCGATCGCCGCGACGAGCCAGGCGATCGTCGCGAGCCCGTCGAGGATCGCGGCGCCCGCGGCCAGCGAGCTGCCCACGAAGAAGCCGACATACGCGGCACCGAGGAGGGCGATGAGGCCGGCGAAGAGCAGGAAGCGCGCGAGGATCGCCGCGGGCGAGGCCGTCGGCTGGCCCGGCGAGCTCGATGGCCCGGAGGCCGGCGGGGCCACGCCGATCCCGAAGGCGAACGAGCCGGCGGCCACGTGGCCGTCGACCGCGGAGACCGTGCGCCAGGACACCGTGTAGACGCCGTCCGGCAGGCCCTTGAGCGGCACGTCGAGGGTGTTCCGGTCGGCCGGATCGATCGTCGCGGGGCCGCCCGCCACGCTGGCGCCGGCCGTGTCGAGCACCTTGACGCTGGACAGGCGCGGGTCGGGCGGCTCCCCGAAGGTCAGCGTCACAACCGCCGGCGCGGTCCCGATGGTCGCGCCCGCCGCTGGGCTCGAGCGCTGGAGCAGGGCGTGACCCAGCGCCGGGCCGGCCGCCACCGTGGCGGCGCCGGAGAGCGCGGCGAAGGACAGCCCCACCAGCACGAATCGGCGCAGCGAGCGGCTGGCCACGGTCAGGCCGCGCTCCCCCGCCGGCCGGCGCGCCGCGCCATGACGAGCGCCACCAGCCCGACGATCACGCCGACCCCGCCGACGACGCTGCCGACGACGATGCCGATGACCGCGGCCTCCGACGCGTCCGAAGCGCTGCCCGCAGCATCGGCGACACGGCCGTCGAGCCGGTCGAGGTGGGTGGCGACCTCCGCCTGGTCGGGCAGCTGATTCGGAAACTCGATGTCGGTCGTGCCGATCGCGGGATCGAAGGTCTGGTCGCTCGAGGTCACCGACACGTCAACGCTGGTGCCATGGATCGCACCGGTGACGTGGAAGGTGTAATCCCCCGGCGCCGTCGGCAGGATCTTGGCGATGTATTGCCCGGGCGTGCCGTCGCCTTCGCCAAGGTCGAAGGCCGGTTCGAACGAGAGCGGCTGCGACGTCTGGCTGCCGCTCGTGACGACGACGTGCAGGTCGTCCTCACCGAGGTCGGTCACCGACTGGCCGGCGCTGTCGGTGATCGTGACCTCGACGGCATTCGGGTAGCCGACGTAGGTGGGCTCGACGTGCCAGCCCAGCTCGAGGCTGTAGCCGCCGGCGTGCTCCACGACGTGCGCGGAGGCGACGAGCGCGCGGCTCGAGGCCAGGGCAAGGCCGGCGACCAGGGCGATGACGATGGGGCGAAGAGCGGCGAATCGATACCGGAGCTGCATGGATGTCCTCCCGGGGCGGCGTGAGCGCGCCCGTCGCGGATGACCGGCGAATGCGCCGGGCGCTGGACGGGACTGGTCAGGCGGGGAGGAACGCGGGCGGCGCCCGGCGGCCGAGCTGTCGGGCGGCGGTGCCCGGGCGGGGTTTGCGAGGATCCGCGGCCGGCCGGGGCAACGCGGCCGAGGTGCGCCGCGCGGCGGCGCGGTCGGCCATCGCCCGGAGGCGCGTCGCCAGGACCGTGTGGCGCCAGGTGAGCAGCGTCGCCACGAGGGCCACGGCCAGCGCGACGCCGGCGACGATGGCAACCGCGAACGGGTATTCCGGGCTGAGCAGGATCGCGATCCCCGGTAGCCCGAAGCCGGCGGCGGCGTGCTCCAGGTTCTCCTGGACGGTGAGTGCGACGAGGACGATCGCCGTGAGCCGCACGGCCAGGCCCAGTCCGCGTCGGGCGACGCCGCCGATCTCCTCGGCGGTCACGGGTGCGGCCCGCGCCGCTCGGTCAGACCGCCCCGTCCGGTCGGACCCGTTCCGGACCCGGCGCGCCAGCCGGACGATGCCGGCCATGGCGGCGATCAGGAGGAGGAGCGTCCCGATCGCGACAGCCGCGACCGCGTCGGTCCAGGCCGGGCCATGACCCTCGTGGGCCAGGGCTTCGCCGTACACCGAGCCGTATCGGGCGAGGAACACCAGCTGATGCGCCAGCACCAGGGTGGGGACCGCGAGGGCCGCTCGCAGGAGCCGTGCCATGTCCCCGGCACTCTACGCGCTCGCCCGGCCGTACGCGCCGGCGGCGCCTAGAGCGTGGTGTCGCCCGGCGCCCGCTCGCCGCTCGCCGGCCGAGCCGGCTCGGCGCTGGGCTTGTCGCCGGCCCGAGCGGGGTTGCGGCCCTCGCCGGGTTCGACGCCCTCGGCGGCTGCGGCGCCGGAGTTCAGCCGATCGACCATCATCCGCGCCGCCTCGCTGGGATTGCCCAGCTCGTCCAGGCTGACGCGGCGGCCACCGGACCCCGAGCCGGTCCCGAGGTACTCGACCGCGACGATGGCGGCGAGGCCGCCCAGCGCTGCCAGCCCCGCGGGGCCGCCCGCGGCGGCCGCGACGATCGCGCTCCCGGCCATGCTCTGGCTCGCGCTGGGACGCGTCAGGCGGAGCGGCTGGGCGTCATAGGCCTGCAGGGCCGGATCGACGGACGTGACACCCGGGATGACGAGGCCGCCGAGGTCGTCGCGCTCGCCGAGCGCCGCGCCACAGCCCGCGCACGTCGTGGCCGTCGGCTCGACGGTGACCGTGCCGCACCACTGGCAGCTCCGTGGCGGCGCGCTGCGCTCGGGGTCTGTCACGGATCGGAGTGTCGCGAACCGGGCGGTCGAATGCAACGGTCGCCGAGCGCTTGGCACGCCGCGGGAGTGGCGCCCCCGGCAGGATTCGAACCTGCGACCTGCGGTTTAGAAAACCGTTGCTCTGTCCGCTGAGCTACGGGGGCTCGGCGGCGACAGTCTACAAAGCCGGCCCGGTCGGCCCGATCGGCGCGCGCGGCTTTTCGATGCGGCCGTGTCGCTCATGGTCCGCCGTTGTCGTCCGCCCGTGATGGCCGCATTTGCACCATCTGCTTCGGTTGGTCGTACCGGGGGTAGTCGCTCGGCCTGCCGGAAAGGAAGGACGCACGATGCTTTGGCTGTTGATCGTCCTGGTCGTGCTGTTGCTGCTGTTCGGCGGCGTCGGCTACGGCTATCGCGGGTCCTGGGGCGGCTACTACACCGGCGGGACGGGGCTCCTCGGAGCGCTCGTCGTGATCTTCCTGGTGTTGCTGCTGCTCGGCGCGATCCACCTCTAGGGACGCGCCGTTGGCCGCGCCGGAGCCCATCCGGCCGGCCTGATCGAGACGCTGCGCATCGGGCCTCCGCACCTCGCGGGGGCCCGATTCGTGCGTGCTATGCTCCGCGCCCGCTCGGCCCGGACGAGGTCGAGCCCTGATCGAAGGCAGGTTCGGCGGCCATCGACGCATCGCCCCTCGCACACCCGCTCGGGTCGCGGCCGGACGATGCCAGCCTGCCGGCGCTGGCCCTCGAGCCCGACTGGAAGGTCCAGCCCCGCCTCTGGGGCCACAGCTTCCATCCGATGGCGTCGTACCTGGCGAGCTTTCCGGCGAGCCTGGCCCACGCCTTCGTCGCCCGCTACAGCCGCCCCGGCGACGTCGTCCTCGATCCGTTCTCCGGCCGCGGCACCGTTCCGCTCGAGGCCGTGGTCGGCGGCCGGATCGGTGTCGGCAACGACCTCAATCCCCTCGCCCACCTCTTGACCGCCGCGAAGGTCGAGCCGGCCAACCCGGCCGAGGCTCGCACCCGGCTGACCGCCCTTCGGCTGGCCTGGCAGTCCTCGGCTTCGGACTGGCTCGCGCTCGCGCTGGGCGCTCGTGACGCGGGCGCCTCGATCGCGCCCGAGGTGGCGCTGGCCTTCCATCCGCGCACGCTCGCCCAGCTGCTGTTCGCCCGTGACGCGCTCGACCTCGACGATCGGGTGGATCGATTTCTGGCCGCCGCGACGACCGGCATCCTCCATGGCAAGAGCGCGTCGTACCTGTCGACGCTGATGCCCAACACCTTCTCGATGGCGCCGCGCTATGTCCGGTCGTACGCCGAGCGGACCGGCTTCACCTCCCCGGAGCGTGACCTGTTCCAGGGCCTCGACGCCAAGGTCCATCGCCTGTTCCGCGATCCGCTGCCATCGACCGGCGGGCTCGCCTTGCTGGGCGACGCGCGCGATGCCGGGTTCCGGTCGCGCTGGACGCTCGCCTCGCGTGGCCTCCCGGATCGCGTCCGCCTCGTGGTCACGTCGCCGCCGTACCTCCGAGTCGTCAAGTACGGCTACTACAACTGGCTGCGGAGCTGGTTCCTGGGCATCGACGCGGCGATGATCGACCGGACGCTCGACGACGCCCATCGCCGCGAGCCGTACCTGGCCTTCATGGCCGAGGTGCTGCGCGACCTGCGCCCGTCGATGACCGACGACGGCGTGGCGGTCCTGGTCATCGGCGACGTGGCCCGCGACCGCGGCCGGCCATCGCTCGCGGGCCTGGGGCTCGCCGAGCAGGTCTGGGAGGCAGCGGCCGCGCCCGCCGGCTTCCGGCTGGCCGGCATCGCGGCGGACGACGTCCAGGCCCACCGCAAGATGACCCAGCTCTGGGGCGATGAAGCCGGGCGGGCGACGACCACCGATCGGATCCTGGTGCTTGGCGCGTCGGAGGCGGGGCGCCGGCGGGCGCTCTCGGGCGCGAGCCTGCCGATCGACTGGACCTGGCCGCCGCGACTGCGCGCCATCTGAGGCCCGCGCTCCGCGAGCGCGGCCGGTCGCAACCACGGACCGGCCGCGGTTTGGCCGAGGTGCCCGGCGGGGCCGGTCGATCGCGCGCTAGGATTCCGGACGTGAAGGCGATGTACCACCCGGCCGACCTCGCAGCCATGGATCCGCTGGTCCTCATGAAGAACCTGGATCACGTGCGGATGACCAGCCGGCGGCTGAGCTACATCCTCCAGCAGCAGGTCCACCTCTACTCGCCCGAGGCGAACGAGCTGCGCGAGCAGATCGACCTGTACGTCGAGGCGGAGCGTCAGATCGAGGGCGAGATGGCGAGGCGCCGGATCCGGGCCTGAGACGCTCAGGCGGTCGCCGGCACCGGCCGCAGCACTGCGGCTCCGGCCTTGGCCCGGGCGCGGTCATCCGCGACGATCTGGACCACGGAGCTCGCCAGGCAGGCCATCTCCGCCAGGCCGAACTGGATGCCCTGCTCGGCCAGCTCGTCCGGCCCCCAGCCGCGGAATAGGCCCCGGCCCGCGACGGCGCACATCTCGTCGTACAGCTCCGGCCACCCGACCTTCCGGCGCGAGTAGCAGAACCGCACGAACTCGACCGCATCGTCGGTCAGTGCACGCTCGGGCGCAGGGCGCGCGACCATCGATCCCTTCCTCCACCAACTCGCCTGGGACATGGCGACACGACCGGGACATGCGGCGAGAAGGGCCGCTGCCCGGGATGAGTCCTGGGTCGGCGTTCCCCGCTACCCGGAGGGGGTTCACCGATGTCGCCGATGGTACGGCCGCGGCCTGCCCCGCCGGAAGGGGACATGTCCACCTTTTCGTCCACGAACTTATCCACACGGCCGGCCGGGCGGGCCGGCCCGACCTCGGACGTGGCCGGACACGAGGCCCGGTGCGTCAGGTCCGGCGGACGACGCCGAGACCGCCCGCGTCGGTCAGCTGCCAGCGGTGGTCGGGCCCCAGGGCCAGGCCGCCGAACGGGTCGTCGGCGAGGAGCAGGTTGCCGTCGAGGTCCGCCCAGTCCGCAAGGGCGGCCACCGCGGCCGAGGCGGCGATCGCGACCGACGTCTCCTCCATGCAGCCCAGGAACGTCTTGAAGCCCAGCTGTCGGGCGCGCGCCAGCATCCGGGCCGCGGGTCCCGGCCCGCCGCACTTCGCGAGCTTGACGTTGACCCCCGCGACCACGCCGACCAGCGTGTCGAGGTCGGCGTCGATCACGCACGACTCGTCGGCGACGATCGGCAGCGGAGAGGCGGCCTGGAGGTCGGCCAGCCAATCCAGGCGGTTGGCCGGGAAGGGCTGCTCGATGAGCTCCACGCCGAGGTCGACCAGGGCGTCGACGAGGCCCGTTGCGACCTCCGGCGTCCAGCCGGTGTTGGCATCGACGCGGATGGGCTTGTCGTAGACCTGCCGGACCGCGCGCAGTGTCTCGAGGTCGGCCGGGCCGCCGACCTTGATCTTGAGTGCCGGGAAGGCGCCGGCCCGCTGGGCTCGCTCGGCGACGATCGCCGGTTCGTCGATCCCGATCGTGAAGTCAGTCGGCGGGATGTCGGCCGAGAGGCCGAGCAGGCGATGGACGGGCTGGCCGAGGGCCTTGCCGACGAGATCGTGCAGGGCCGTGTCCAGCGCGCACTTCGCGGCGCCGTTCCAGCGGATCGCGGCGTTCAGGCGCTGGCTGGCAGCCACCAGACCACCAAGGTCCAGGTCGGGTTCCCCGATCGTCTCGAGCAGGTACGGCCAGATCGCGACCATCGTGTCGACGGTCTCGCCGTAGAAACGGTCGGGATAGCCCTCGCCGTAGCCGACGATCCCCGGCAGGCGGGCATCCCGGAGCTCGACCACGACGGTCGTGGCCGCGCGTCCGCCACCGTGCTCGGAGCGAGCGATCCGGAACGGGTCGCGAAGTGGCAGGCGAAGGACCTCATGGGCCAGCGACAGGCCCGTCCCGGCGGCCTCGAGGGGGCTGGCGACCATGGCGGCCCTAGCTCACGACCGGCAGGCCACGCGCGACCCACGGCAGCGCGTCGACGGCCTCGTGGATCCGGCCCCACAGCCGGTCGGCGCCGAACCGGACCGGGTCGTCGGCGGGCAGGCCGGTCTCGGCCTCGATCTCGGCAACGACCCGCCTGGCCTCGGCCTCGTCGGGATACAGCATCGTGTTCAGGGCGATGGCCACGACCTTCGACGGGGCAACCATGCCCGCGATCGCCTCGTGGACCCGGATGAACTCCGGCAGTCGAGCGATCGGGAAGCTGGCGTCCGGCAGGTGATCGAAGTCGTGGTTGGGCATCCCCGGCTTGTGGACCATGACCATCGCCTGCGGCGTCGAGCCGTGGATCAACCCGAGCGTCACCGAGGAATAGGCCGGGTGGTCGAGCGATCCCTGGCCCTCGACGATGATCCAGTCCCCGCGCGACTCGGCCTCCTCGACCATCCACTCGACGGTGCCCTGCAGGAAGTCGGCGATGACCCGGTCCACGGCCACGCCCCAGCCGTCAATCATCATCCCGGTCTGGCCGGTCGGGACGAACACGGCCCGATCGCCCGCCCCGACCGCGGCCTTGCGCAGCTCGAGGGCGACCGACATCTTGCCGATGGCGCAGTCCGTCCCGACGGTCAGGATCACGCGCTTTCCTGGACCGTGGCGGCGCCCGATCGCGGTCTCGTGGCGCTCGGGTGGCCGGCGGTAGTCGACGATCCGGACGCCCTTGGCCGCGGCGGCCGCGGAGAACGCCGGATCGTCGCCGAGGAAGGTGTGGAGCCCGGAGTGGACATCCATGCCCGCGTCGATGGCGTCCAGGATCGTCGTGCGCCAGGCATCCGGCAGCTTGCCGCCGGTGGGCGCGATGCCGATCAGCAGGGTGTCCGGTGGCTCCGGCAGTGCCAGGGCCTCGGCCAGGGTCGCGACGGCCGGGATGTCGTGACCGGGCAGCCACTCGCTGACGTTGCGGCCGGCGATCGAGGAGTCGAGGACCGCGGCGATCGGCTCCTGGCCGTAGCGGATCACGCCCATCGCGGTCTTGCCGTGGTGGAACCCGAACTGGCCCTCGGTCAGGATCACGAGGCGTCGCGGCGATCGATCGGCGGACACGGCCATCGCCGGAGTCTACGGGCCGTGGGACTCAGGTGGGACGGAGTGGTACCGCATACCGGATTCGAACCGGTGGTCTCCGCCTTGAGAGGGCGGTGTCCTGGGCCTCTAGACGAATGCGGCACTGGCGCCGTCGGCGGGCGAGCCCTGGTCGGCCGGTCGACGGGGCCCGGATCATACCAACTAGAGGCGGTGGAGCTCGAGGAACCCCCGGATCTGGTCGGCCACCTGGCCGAAGCTCTGCTCGCCGAGGATCAGCCCGTACGACGAGTGCGCCGCGAACGGCTCGAAGTCCGCGCCCAGCCACTCCGCCAGGCGCTCGCTGGCGTCCAGGTCGACGGCCTGATCGAGCCCCCCGGCGATGACCAGCCGCGGGATCGACGCGAACGCGGCCGGGTTGACGGCGACGCCGCGCAGCATCGTCCGCCTGGCCCGGCCCGATTCGTGGGGCTTCTGGCCGAGCAGGTGCTGGATTCGCCGGATGTCGTCCAGGGTCAGGTCGCGGTGGTCCCGCTGGAGCCATTCCGGCAGCGTCTCCCAGCCCAGGAGCGACCGACCGTAGACGTCGGGCACGTCGCGGATCTCGTGTGCCTCGCTGGGCGCTCGGACGTCCTTCGGGAGCTCCGAGGCGATCAGGATCAGGCCCGCCACGGCGCGGCGCTCGGCGGCCTTCAGGGCCAGCAGGCCGCCCATGCCATGGCCGACGACCACGACGCTCGGACCCAGCCGGTCCATCGCGGCCCCGACGTCGTCGACGTACGACTCGAACGACAGCTCCTCCGGGTCGGCCGTCTCGCTCCAGAAGTGGTTCCGGAGGTTGAGGGCGTGGCCCTCCCAGCCGCGGCCCGCGAAGTAGCCGAGGTAGCGCTCCCAGGCCCACGACCCGGCGAGCTCGCCGTGGACGAAGAGGAGCGGCTTGCGGCGGGACCGCCGTTCGGGCAGCCACGATTCGATGTACAGGCCCCGATCGTGGAGCTCGATCTCGTCCTTGCGGATCGGCCGGCCATTGACCGCCGGCGCCTGGGCGCGGGCGAGGATCGCGTCGGGGGTCACATCGGTCATTCGCGGGCTCCGTTGCGGCTCGGGCTACTCGAGCGGGTTGATGACCAGGCCCGTGAGGGCCTTGGGGTAGATGTAGGTGCTCTTCTGGGGCATGACGTCGCCATCGGCGGCGACCGCCGCGATCTCGGCCGCTGGCGTGGGGTCCAGCAGGAAGGCGGCATCGGCGCCGTCCCGTGCCGCATCGACCCAGCGGATCGCCTCGTCGGCATCCTTCGTGTAGGCGATCCGGGCGCCCGCGTCAACGGCGGCGGTGTCGACCCCGAGGAGGCGATCCAGGGCCACGCCGAGGCGCGTCACGTCGAGGCGGCGCACGGCCGGCCCGTTCGCCGCCAGGAGGTCCGTGAAGGCGTCCCGGCGGGCATACAGGAGCGCGCCGCCGTCACGCGTCCAGAGCCCGAACCGGCCCTCACCCACGGATGCGCCGGCCCGCGGTGCGAAGGCCGCGACCAGCCGTTGGGGATCGACGTCGCGCTCCACGTCGAAGAGGCTCGGCAGGCCTCGCCACAGGAGCGCCAGCCCGTCCGGGCCCAGGCCGCGGACGACTCGGTGCGTGGCCAGGACCGCGATCGGTCCCGCGATCGGCTCCAGGGCCAGCACGAGGAGCTCATCCCACGGGGCACTGCCGTCGGACGGCGCGCCACGGCGGCGCTCGTCCCGGTAGCGAAGCGCCGTCTCGTAGCGGTGATGGCCGTCGGCGATCGTCAGCGGCGAGCGATCGATCGCGGCGAGGACCGGCTCGGTCGTCTCGTCGGCCGGCACCACCCACAGCCGGTGGCGAGTATCGCTTGCGTCCGTCACATCGGCGGCCACGGGGGCAGTGGCGACCACCGCCTCGAGCCAGGTGGCGACCGTACCGGAGGGGTCGTCGTACATCGCCACGACCGGGCTGGTGTTGACGTCCGTGGCCCGGAGCAGCCGGTAGCGGTCTTCCTTCGGCCCGGACATCGTCCGCTCATGGGGCCGGACGGCCGAACCGGGCCCGAAGGGCTCGAGCTCCAGCCGGACGAAGACGCCACGCCGGACGAGCGGCTCGCCGCCGCCCTGGCCGGGCAGCCGGTAGGCCTGCTCATAGGCATACAGCGACGGCCGCGGGTCGCGCCGGAGGACGCCGTCGGCCCGCCAGGTGCGAAGGAGCCGGGCGGCCCGGCGGTAGCGCTCGTCCTCGTCGACGTCGCCGGCCTCGCCGCTCGGCAGGTCGAGGCGGACGACGTTCAGCGGATCCCGAGCCAGGAGCGCCCGATGCTGCTCCGGCGAGATGACGTCGTAGGGCGGCGCGACGACACGCGCGAGATCGGGCACGACCTCGGGCGAGTAGCGCAGCGCACGGAACGCGTGAACGGTGGGCACGGGACGGCGAATCGTACGCTAGGCCGGGCACGTGGAGCGTAGGAGGAGCTCGTGGACAGCCAGGAATTCCAGGCCGGCCGGTACCAGCGAATCGTCGTCTACCAGCCGCCCGACACCGGGATGGAGCTGGATGCAGCGGCGATCTACGGCGACATCGCCGCGGACGCGGCCGACCGGGCTGGGCGCGGCCAGGTCCTCATCAGCTTGACAGCGCAGGACCTGCGGCATGCCGGCGTGTTGATGGGCCGCCAGGGCAGCGGCTATGAGTCGAAGGTCGCCGTGGTCGGCGTCTATCGCGACGCGGCCGGCCCGACGCCCGGCTCGGCGGCGTGACCTGCGCTACCGTCCGAGCGTGACGCCCGAGGTCCTGTGGTCCCCGCCGCCGGACGCGCGGCAGCGGAGCCGGATGGGCCGCTACCTCGACTGGCTCGCGGCCACCGGCCGGGGGCGCTTCGACACCTACGACGAGCTGTGGCATTGGTCGGTCCGGGCGCCGGGCCCGTTCTGGCGGAGCGTCTGGGATCACTTCGAGGTCATCGCGGCGGCCCAACCGACCAGCGATCTGGCCTCCGCACGCATGCCGGGCGCGGTCTGGTTCCCCGGGGCTCGCCTGAACTACGCGGAGCACGTGCTGCGCCTGCCCGGCAGCGGGGCGGATGACGTCGTGGTGCTGGGCCGCTCGCAGACGCGGCCGGCCCTCGACCTGACGGCCGCGGAGCTGCGGGACCAGGTCGCGCACTGCCGGTCCGGCCTGGCGCGGCTGGGCGTCCAGCCAGGCGACCGGGTTGCGGCGTTCCTGCCGAACGTGCCCGAAGCGGTCGTGGCGCTGCTCGCCACCGCCAGCCTCGGCGCCACCTGGACGTCCTGTGCGCCGGAGTTCGGGACGCGGGCCGTCATCGAGCGGTTCGGGCAAGTGGCTCCGCGGGTCCTGATCGCGGTCGATGGCTATCGCTACGGCGACAAGGCCATCGATCGGACGGACGAGCTGGCGGAGATCCGGGCAGCCCTCCCGTCGCTCGAGGCGACCGTCGTCCTGCCATACCTCGAGCCGACACGCGCGGCCGCGACCATCGCCCCCGGCGCGATCGCGTGGGAGGCGCTGCTCGCCGAGTCGGCGCCGCTGGCGTTCGAGCCGGTGGCCTTCGACCACCCCCTGTACATCCTGTACTCGTCGGGGACCACCGGGCTGCCCAAGCCCATCGTCCACGGCCACGGCGGGATCCTCCTGGAGCACCTGAAGGCCCTGGCGCTCCACACCGATCTCGGACCGGGCGACCGCTTCTTCTGGTACACGACGACCGGCTGGATGATGTGGAACTACCTCGTCTCGGGCCTGGCCGTCGGGAGCGCCATCGTGCTGTTCGACGGCAATCCCGCCGCGCCGGACCTCGCGACGCTGTGGCGTTTGGCCGAGGCGACGCGCGCGACCTATGTCGGCGCCAGCGCGCCGTTCCTCATGGCCTGCCGCAAGGCGGGCCTCGCGCCCGGCCGCGACCTCGACCTGGGTGCGGTCCGCGGCATCGGCTCGACCGGCGCTCCCCTGCCCGCGGCGGGCTTCCGCTGGGCCCATGACCACGTCTCGTCCTCGGCGCCGATGGGCTCGCTGAGCGGCGGCACGGACCTGTGCACCGGATTCCTGGGGCCGAGTCCGCTGGTACCCGTCTGGGAGGGCGAGATCAGCTGCCGGATGCTGGGTGCGAAGGTCGAGGCCTTCGACGCCGACGGCCGCTCGGTCGTGGGGCGCGAGGGCGAGCTCGTCATCACCGCGCCGATGCCCTCGATGCCGGTCGCGCTGTGGGGCGACACGGCTGGCGCGCGCCTGCGGTCGGCGTACTTCGAGCCGTGGCCGGGCGTGTGGCGCCACGGCGACTGGCTGACGATCACCGAGCGTGGCTCATGCGTCATCAGCGGGCGCAGCGACGCGACGCTGAATCGCGGCGGCGTCAGGATCGGGACGGCCGAGTTCTACGGCGTCGTGGAGAGCCTGCCGGAGGTCGCCGACTCGATCGTCGTCCACCTCGAGGACGAGGCCGGCGGTCCCGGCGAGCTGCTGCTGTTCGTCGCCCTGCGCGACGGGACACCACTCGACGACGCCCTCCGGTCACGGATCTCCGGCGAGCTCCGTCGCGAGCTCTCGCCCCGCCACGTCCCCGACACCATCGCGGCGGTCCCGGCCATCCCGCGGACGCTGTCCGGCAAGAAGCTGGAGATCCCGGTCAAGCGGATCCTCCTTGGTGCATCGCCAGAATCCGCCGCGTCCCGGGACGCCCTGGCCGATCCTTCGGCGCTGGACCCGTTCGTGCGGTTGGCGAACGTCCGGCGGGAGGCCGTCCGTGCATAGCTGGGTCGGGCCGGGGGGTGGGTCGCGGCCGGCGCGCGCCCGCTTGCGCATCGCCCTCCTCGCGCTCGCGGCGCTGGTGCTCGCCGCCGGCTGCCAGGCACTCAACGGCAAGCCGCCCGAGCCCACCCCGCTCGACTTCGGCGGCATCGCCGGCGACATCGCCCTCGAGGGCGTCGCGGTCGGGCGGCCGGTCTCCGGCGACGCGGGCTGCCACGACCCGACGATGATCGCGTCCGCAGTCGGGTTCGACGTGTCCGGGCTCGGCGTCTCGAGCCCGCTTCGAGCGCGCGTCTACATCTTCGGCAACCACGACGCCTACGACCGGCGCCGGGCCGACGTCGACACCTGCGTCGGGGCGTGGGCGACCGACCCGGCGACGGTCGAGTTCATCGACGCCTCACCCTACGTCCTGGTCGTCCAGGGGCCGATTCCGGACGCGTTCAAGGCCGCGCTGACGGCCGGCCTCCGGGCCGCCGCGGGCAACGGGGACTAGCCCCACCGGTACTCGAATCGGGCGACCGGTACCCCCGGCCGTGCGTGGCCGGTGCGACGTCGCAACCGCCGGCGTCCCGACGGTCCCAGCGTCGGGGGCCATCTGTCATCGCCCAACCGGGGGCCAAAGGACCCGTTGGCGTGGCCCCTTCGGATGGGCCGCGAATCGGCACCTTCGACCAGTCGAAACGGCGCGGTCCGCCACCTAGGTTTCCGAGCGTGCCCAGCCGCCCACCCGGCGGCGTCAAACCAGGTGACGCTCGATGTTCCAACCGCTCCACTGCAGTTCCTCAACGTCCTCGGTCGCATGAACGGCCACGTCAGCGCCGAGCGCTTCGGCTGGCTCATCGCCAGCCTCGTTGCGATTGGGACGGCCGGGTTCGCGACACCCGGGCCCGCGACGGTCATCAGCCAGCCCGTGAGCGCCCTCCACGCACCGACAGCTCATCCGACCGTGGCAGCCCCGCTGCCGGACTGGTACCTCACGGAGCCAGCCCGTCCGGCCGACTCGCCCACGGGTCCCGCGGAAGCCCTCGCCGCCGATGGCATGGCGTGGCCGAGCAGCGCCCCGACCGTGACCTCGGTCGCGACGCACGCGACGCACGCGACGCCGGTCCCGGCGCCCGTTGCCAAGCCCGTTGTCAGAACCGTAGGCACGAACTGGCTCAGCCAGTACCGCGGCACCAACCACGTCTGGATGCCGACCCTCGGGATCAACAAGCCCGTGTACCTGTTCCCATGCTCGCGAGGCCGGTCGCCCGACAACTTCGTCTATCGCTGGGGCTGCGCGGGGGCGAACAACGTCTACCTGCTCGGGCATGCCTACGGGGTGTTCAAGCCGCTCCACGACGCCTACTACAACGGGCGCCTGAAGATCGGCATGCCCGTCGTGTACGCCGACGGCGCGGGCCACATCCACCTGTTCCGGGTCACGACCTGGCGGATCGCCAACCCGGTCGACGTGGCCTGGGCCTACTCGGCCCAGCCGGTGTCGAGCATGACGCTCCAGACCTGCATCGGCGCGACGAGCCAGTACCGGCTGAACGTCCGGCTGATCGAGGTCAAGGCCTGACCCAAATGCCCGGCCGCCGGGCGCCGGGCCAACATCTGGGTTTGTGGGGTCCCGAGCCGGCCGTCAGGCGATCCGCAGCCCCAGGAGCTTGCGGGCGATGACGAGCCGCTGGATCTGGCTCGTGCCCTCGCCGATCTCGGTGAGCTTGGCGTCGCGGAGGTAGCGCTCCACCGGGTATTCGGTGACGTAGCCGTAGCCGCCGTGGACCTGGATCGCGGCGTTCGTCACCCGTGACGAGACCTCGGAGGCGTACAGCTTGGCCTTTGCCGCCGCGAGGCTGAAGTCCCGACCCTGATCCTTGAGCCAGGCGGCCCGCCAGACGAGCGCCCGGGCGGCATCGAGCTCGGTCGACATGTCCGCGATCATGAAGGCGATCGACTGGTTGGCCCCGATCGGCTTGCCGAACTGCTCGCGCGTCTGGACGTACGGCACGGCGGCGTCGTACGCCCCCTGGGCGATCCCGAGGGCCATCGCCGCGATCGAGATCCGGCCGCCATCGAGGATCTCCAGGAACATCCCGAAGCCCTGGCCGCGCTCGCCGAGGAGGTTCTCGGCTGGGACGCGAACGCCGTCGAAGGCCAGCTCACCGGTGGCCGAGGCGTGGAGCCCGAGCTTGTCCTCGAGCCTTGTCACTCGGAAGCCCTTCGAATCGGCCGGCACGATGAACGCCGAGATCTCGGCCGAGCCGTTGTCGCGCGTGCCCGTCTTCGCGGTGACGACGTAGGTGCCGGCTTGGCCGGCGTTGGTGATGAAGCGCTTGCCGCCGTCGATGACCCACGATTCGCCATCGAGGCGGGCGCTCGTCTTCGTGCCGCCGGCATCGGAGCCGGCTCCGGGCTCCGTCAGGCCGTAGGCGCCGATGACCTTGCCGCTGGCCATCGGGACGAGGTATCGGTCCTTCTGGGCCTTCGTCCCGGCGAGGTGGAGCGGGCCGCAGCCGAGCGAGGTATGCGCCGCGACGATGATCCCGAGCGAGCCCCACACGCGGCTGATCTCCTCGACCGCGATCGCATAGGCGAGGTAATCGAGGCCGGCGCCGCCCTCGTCCTCGGGCAGGGGGATGCCGAGCCAGCCCATCTCGCCGAGCCGCTTGACGATCTCGACCGGGAATCGGTGCTCGCGCTCGTGTCGCTCGATCTCGCCGGCGACCTCCTTGACCATGAAGTCGCGGATGGTCTGGCGGAGGAGCTGGTGCTCGCTCGGAAGGTCGAGGTCCATCGGGCGGGAGCCTACCAGCCGAGGCCTGCACCCGAGGTCGGCCGGCCGGCGGATGGGCCGCGAAGCTCCGTCCGGCGACCTCTGCTAGCGTGAGCGGGGTCATGCCTGCGCCCCAGGCCAGCTCCGACGCCGAGCCCCCGCCCGCACTCGGGCCGACGCACGGCGACGCGACCCACGGCGGCGCGACGGACGGGGGCGCTGCGTCGAACGCGAACGCGGCGACGAACGGCGGTGCCGCGTCGACACCGGCCTCCTCGACCCTCCGACGATCGATCCTCATGCATCTTCGGCAGGCCGGCCCAACGTCGCCGGATGCCCTTGCGACGGCACTCGGAGCGAGCCGAACCGGGGTCCTCCAGCAGCTTCACGCGCTCGAGGCCGCGAACCTCGTCCGCCACGCCACCGAGCGGCACGGTGTCGGTCGGCCACGACACCTCTATGACGTGACCGTCGACGCCCAGGACCTGTTCCCGGCCGATTACGACGCCTTCGCGGCAGGCCTCCTCAAGGCGATCGCCGAGGTCGGCGGTCCCGATCTCATCGAGGACGTCTTCGCCGCGCGGCGACGCCAGATCGGCCACCGGATTCGCGAGACGCTCGCGGCCCGCCTGCCGCCGGGTGCCGACCTGGTCGACCGCGTCCGCGAGCTGGCGGTGATCCAGGACGAAGCGGGCTACCTGGCCGAGTGGTACGTCGGCGATGACGGCGCCGTCCGCCTGCGGGAGAACAACTGCGCGATCTACCACGTGTCGCAGGGCACGCGCGCCGCTTGCGACGCTGAGCTCCAGCTCTTCCGCGAGCTCCTCGGCGCCGACGTCGTCCGCGAGACGCACATCGCCTCCGGCGACCGCTGCTGCACCTACCGGATCGGATCGGCGCGGGACTAGCGATCGCGGCGGCGCGGCGTCCCCTGGCGCCGGGGCCGCGCCGGGGCGCCGGGGCGCCGGGGCGCCTGGGCGCCTGGGCGCCGGGGCGCGGAGATTCTTGCCCGGCATTCACCCAACGAGTGCTATCTGCCGGCGATCGCCTGCCTAGCCCGAATCATTGCCAAATATGCGCACCGCGGTTCCTCGTCAGCGCGTTTGTGCCACGTACTCGCGCCGCGAGTTGCTGACCGCGAATCGAGCGCCAGGCAGCGGTCGCCACGCTCGAGGCCGTGTCAAGAACGCATGCAGCCGCTGACGAGCATTCGTGCCATGCATGAATGGCGAGAAACCGGCCGCGGCGCCGCGGCCATCCCGCGCGCCGCGGGACCCAACACCAGGCCGC
>DASXQE010000112.1:0-7022 GCA_036493155.1 Candidatus Limnocylindrales bacterium
GCGGCCAGCTCCGGCAGGAGGGTCACGTGGACGTACAGGACGTTGGCCCGGCCGACGTCCTTGCGCATCTGGCGGATGGCCTCGAGGAACGGCAGGCTCTCGATGTCGCCGACGGTGCCGCCGACCTCCACGATGACCACGTCCGGGTCGCCATCGCGGGCAACGCGGCTGATCCGCTCCTTGATCTCGTTGGTGATGTGGGGGATGACCTGGACCGTGCCGCCGAGGTAGTCCCCGCGGCGCTCCTTGGCGATGACGGCCTGGTAGATGCGGCCCGTGGTGACGTTGGAGAGCTGGGTCAAGTTCTCGTCGATGAACCGCTCGTAGTGACCCAGGTCAAGGTCCGTCTCGGCGCCGTCGTCGGTCACGAACACCTCGCCGTGCTGGTACGGCGACATCGTCCCGGGATCGACGTTGATGTACGGATCCAGCTTGAGGATGGAGACCTTGAGGCCCCGCGCCTTGAGCAACCGACCGATGCTGGCGGCGGTGATGCCCTTCCCCAGGGAGGAGGTCACGCCTCCGGTCACAAAGACATACTTCGCCACGGGCCAGGTCCTCCGGGGGTTTTTCTGATGCTACCGGATGAGGCCCTCGGCGTCGAATCGATTCGCCCGAAAACGGCACGCCCGCGGGGCCCGAGAGGCCACCGCGGACGCGCCGGGGACAACCGCCAAGCGAGGGATGAGGACCCCGCTCGACGAGTCGGAGCGGTGCCCCGATCAAGGCGCCGGGAAGGCGTCCTTGAACTGGAACGAGGCGACGATCGGCATCGCCTGCTGCGCGAAGGCGTCGAACCGGCCGGAGTCGTTGGTGGTGATGACGATCCCGGTGAGGGACCCCGACGGCATCTCGAGCAGGATCAGTCGGTCGTGGTTGCCCGCGCCGATCGCGTGGGCCTGGATGCCAGTCGAGGCCCCTGACGTGCCCCATCCGATCGACAGCAGGTACTCGATGACGGCGTCGGTCCCGTCGCAGAGCTCGGTCGGCGCCTGCGGAACGGTGATGTCGACCGAGAGGCCCTGGTGGCCCCCGATGGAGACGGTCGATGTTGAGCCGACGCTGAGGCCGGGCACGGTGCGAAGCCACGCCAGGTACGCCCCAGCCCCGGGGGCCACCGAATCGTTCGCCTGACCCGAGCAGGGCGTTGTCTCCGACTCCGCGACGACATTCGAGTACACCGCGATGTCCTCGGCCGGCGTGCCATGGAGCGGTGCCGCGGCGTAGTCCGCCGCGGGTGCGAGGCTGAACAAGCTGGGCCAGTCGGCGTCGCTCGCCCAGCCGGCCGGGACGGTGAACGTCAAGGCGCCAAAGCGCGGAGCCCACGCCACGCCCTGTGCCCCAACGGACGCGAAGTACTGCGAGCCGTAGTCGCCGGGGTCCAACTGCCCGAGGCAGGGGGCGGCGTCCTGTGTATGGCAGTCGCTGAGCCACCAGGTGCCCCCGAACAGCTGCGCACGCTGGGGGCAGCCGTCCTCTCCGCCGATGGTCAATGTCTGGCCGCTCGCCGAGAGCAGATATGTGTACGTGCCGGTCTTGCCCGGCTGGCAGCCGTCGGTCGGATCGGAGCCGGTCTGGACTTGGAACTGCGAGCCCTCCGCCGAGGCCGTCACCGCCATCAGGTTGCGGTTGCCTGCGGTCGATGGCGTCAGGGCCATCGAAGCGGGGCCGATGTGGAGCTGCGTTCCGGCCCCCGCCGTGGTGCCGGGGATCTGCCGCCCGGAGCCAAGCCAGACCCCCTGGAGCGCCGCGGGCATGGCGCCCGCTGCGCCGCTCGCCGATGGGCTCACAGCCACCGAGCTGCCGGGTGAAGAGGAGGGACCGCCGATCTGCGACACGTTGGAGCGAGTGAGCACGAAGGCTCCGCCGACGAGGACCAAGACGACCAGCGCGCTGGCCGTGGCAATGGCAATGCGGTTCATCTGGAACGACCTCCGGAAGGCAGCACCGATCGGGCGCCGCACTTGCGGCGCCGTCTCGACGGCCTGGCGGACGGCATCGATGACGCGATCGGGCGCCTCCGAGGGCATGAGCTCGAGCCACGCTCGAACGAGGCGGTCGGGGTCGCGGGAAGTGGTCATGCCAGCCGTCCTTGTGAACTCGATGAAACCGGCTCGAGGTCGGCCTCGACGGCCTCCCGCAGCAGCCGGGTGGCGTAGTGAAGTCGCGAGCGGGCCGTGCCGGCCGGGATGCCGAGCGTCTCGGCGATCTCGACCAGCGGCAGCCCGATGTGGTGATGCAGCACGAAGACCGCGCGTTGCTCGACCGTCAGGCGTCGGAACGCCCGATCGAGCGCGTCGCGATCGGCCACGGAGACGAGCTCATCCGCGCCCGCCGGTCCGTCGACCGGCAGGACCCGGACGTTGCTCGACCACTGCCGGCGGCGCCTGGCCTCGGCGTAGCAGGCGTGGACGAGGAGACGGCGAGCCCATGCCTCGAACCGGTCCGGGTCGCGCAACCGCGGCAGCTCTCGCCAGGCGGTGATGAGGGCGCTCTGCAGGGCGTCCTCGGCGAGGTCGGTGTCGCGCAGGATCCGCGTGGCGATGGCGAAGAGCCGGTCGCTGGTCTGCGCGACCAGCATCCCGAACGCCTCGCGATCGCCGTGCATCGCCCGCTCGACGACGGCTCGCACGCCCACCTCCTCCGGTTCGGGCGTCGGATTCGACGCTCGCCTCCAATGAGTAACCATGGGGGCTCAAACGTTCAGGAGGAAGGCATGGAGTTCGCCGAGGTCGTCATGAAGCGCCGCGCGGTGCGGCGGTTCGAGGATGGCAGGGTCGATCCCGAGGTCATCGAGCGGATCGCGCGGCTGGCCCAGCGGACGCCGTCGGCCGGGTTCAGCCAGGGCCAGCGGCTGGTCGTCGTGACCGAGCCGGAGCGGCGGCGCGAGGTCGCCCGGATCTACGGCGAGGCGTTCTACAAGGACGACTTCGGGCCGTGGGTCAGCGAGTGCGCCGCGCAGTTCATCCCGTGCGTCTCGGCGGACATCTACCACCGCCGCTACCAGGAGCCGGACAAGACCGACGAGGACGGCACCGAGATCGAGTGGCCGATCCCCTACTGGTGGGTCGACATCGGGGCGACGATGCAGAACGTCATGCTGGCCGCGGTCGACGAGGGCCTCGGTTGCGGGTTCATCGGCGCGGGCCGCGACGGCATCGACGAGCTCAAGGCCTACCTCGGGATTCCCGACGAGTTCGAGCCGATCGGGGTCATGCCCGTGGGCCGCCCACTGCCGGATGTCCGCTCGCCATCGCTGAAACGCGGCTGGGTGCCGTTCGAGCAGTTCGCCCGCTGGGAGCGCTGGTAGCTACTCCTCCGGGAGCAGCACGCGCAGGCGATCGACGAGCTCGCCGGCGCGGGCGCCGATCCGCGTGATGGCCACGCCCGCGACGATGACGGCGCCGCCCACCAGCTGCTCGGTCCGGATCGGCTCGGCCAGCACGACGAAGGCGATCACGACCGTGGCGAACGGCACCAGGAACTGGAGGGCCGTGATGCGCGTGGGGCCCAGCAGCCGGATCGCGTGGAAGATCAGGACATTGCTGACCCCGGCCGGGATGAGTGCCGAGTAGAGCAGGCCCGCCCAGGCCGACGGCTGGACCTCGCTCCAGTGCGCCCCCGTCAGCTGGAGGAGACCCGGGATCGCCAGGACCAGCGAGCCGCCGGCCATCGCCCACGCGGTCGTCTGCAGCGGCGAGTGGCGGCGCAGGACCGGCGCGCCGAAGCTGACGTAGACCGCCCAGCAGGCGGCGGCGACCAGGGTCAGCACGTCGCCTCCGAGCGACGAATCGAGCGCCATGCCCTCGCCGAACGCGACCACGATCGCGACCCCGGCGAAGGACACGAGGCTGCCGGCCAGCTTGGGGCGGGTGAGGACGTCGGAGCGGGCCAGGACGGCCACCAGCACCGTGAACACCGGCGTGGCCGCGATCAGGAAGGCCGAGGTCCCGGCCGGGATCGACTGGAGGGCCGTCGCCCACAGGATCTGGTAGATCCCGAAGCCAATCGCGCCGAGGGCCAGGATGGGGCGCAGCTCGGGCCACGGCATCGCGGCCCGGCCCTCCCGGAGCCGCAGCAGGACGAGGAGGACGATCGCGGCCAGTGAGAAGCGGATGAACGCGAACGTCAGCGGCGGGATCTGCTGGTTGGCCGCCTTGACGACGATGAAGTTCACGGCCCAGAACACCACGACCGCGAGCGCACCGGCCTCGGCGAGGCGGTGATCGCGCGGCGAGGCGTTCGGTCGGAGCGCCGCGTCGCGATCGACGGGCGCGGGCTCGCTCAGGTGGGCGGGTCTGGCTTGGTCGGGCGGTCAGGCGTCAGGCGCGGCAGTCAGCCTTCCTGCTCGAGCTCCAGGGTCTCCTCGTCGTCCTCTTCGGTGAGCTTCAGCCACACGAACAGGCCGGCGAGGACGACGAGCGGGATCACGAGGATCGCGGCGAGCGTGACGCCGAGCGCCACGGCGACGGTCTTGAGGGCGCGCATGCGGGCCTCCTTCGATCTCGGCCGGCCCCCGGCCGGCGACTTGGCCGGCGCGATGCCGGCGGGTTGGCGCGCCGGATCGCCTCCGGCGCTGGATGGTCAGCCGGCCGAACCGGCCTTGGGCTTGTCCGGTGCTCGCAGCACTGGGCCCTCGGCGATCATCTGGGCGATGTCGTCGCGGGTGAACTCCACGAGCTCGTGGCGCGTGCCGTTCTGGTGGGCCTGCAGGAGCCGCAGGACGAATGCGCCGTCCTGCTCGAAGAAGAACACGTCGCGGGGCTTGACCTCGTCGAGGTAGCGCCCGATCACCCGCAATGCCGACTGGTAGGCATCGTGATCGCTGCCGTGGCCCGCGCCTCGGCGCGCGAGGCTGTCGTCCATGAACGCCGAGATCTCGTCGTCGCGCAGGGTCAGCGTCTCCTTGCGCATCGTGCCGACGGCGTCGGTCCAGGTGCCGGCACCGTGGACGACGAGGCCCTGGACGATGAAGCCGTCGTCGACCTCGATCAGCAGGACGTCGCGCATGCCCACGGCGTCGAGATGGGCGCCGATGGACCGGAAGACCTCTTCGAAGTCCTGGCGAGGACTGCCCTCGTAGATCCGCATCGAGCGCTCCGACTCAGGATCCGGTCGTGAGGTCGAGGAGTCCCCTGTCCTGTGCCCGCCGCACGCTCCGCCGGAACACGACCGCCGCCGCGAGTGTAGCCAGGGCCCCGGTCACGATCAACGCGAGCAGGCACTCCAGATTCGAGGGCAGGGCGCCGCCGTTGAGGCTCGCCAGCAGGGAGCCGGCGCCACCCAGGCCGGAGGGCGCTCCGGGCAGGAACGCCCGTCGCGCGGCTTCGATCCACCAGCCAAGCGGCGTCACCAGCCCGATCGCCTGGACCGGGGTGGGCAGCACGGACAATGGGAAGACGGCGCCCGATACGAGGAAGGCCGCGCCGGCGAACGCCTCGGGATAGGACCACGACTCCTGGCGCGTCTGGAGGCAGACGGCGGCGAGCAGCAGCGCGAGGGCCACGACCGAGGCGAGCCCGAAGAGCATCGCCAGCACGAGGACCGGCCAATCGATCGCCGTGGCATCGAACGGCACGCCCAAGAGCGCGATTCCGACGAGGATCGTCACGATGGAGCCGGCCGCCCCGACGCCCAGGCGCGCGACGCCGCGCCCGAGCAGCACGATGACGAACTCGCTCGGGCTCACGTAGATGTACTTCAGCATCCGGTAGCGCTCGCGGTCGTCGAGGATCGACCAGGCCAGGCCGGAGATCCCGCTGGTCACGAGCGACCACAGCGCCGTGCCGACGACCACGAACGGCCGCAGCTGGGCGTTGGCCGTGGGGCCGGCCACGATCGACAGCATGACCACGAGGATCAGCGCGGCACTGACCGGCTTGGCGACCGAGTAGATGAAGAACAGCAGCGGGTCGGTCCAGTTGGCCTCCATCCGCCAGCCGATCTTCGTAGCCGTCCAGAACGTTCGGGCCTGCAGGGCCAGCTCGCTGCGGCCCACGCCCGGGGAGCCCTCCGGGTCGCCGATCCGGCGGGTCGTGCCCGCGGCCGCCGCCAGGCGCGCCGATGCGGCGCCGGTCACTGCCATCGGATCGACAGCCGCCCGTCGCGCCGGGCGCGCTCCTCCATCGTGGCCAGCATCCAGCGAGCGACCCCGGTCGACAGCACGGCCATGACGACAAGAATGCCAAGCTCGATCGCCGGGTCTGGCGTGCCGATCGGGAAGGGTGCGCCGGCGAACACGAGCTGGCGCATCGCGTCCAGGCCGGTCGCGAGCGGGACGATGCCAACCGACAGCGCGCCGACGAGGCCCAGCCGCGCCACCGGGAAGTTGAGGCCCGACACGAAGTAGACCGGCTCGGTGAGCATCTGGCCGAGGTGCCAGGCCTCGCGGCCCCAGACCAGGAACAGGCTCGCGAGGACCATCCCGACGCCGTACAGCGCGGCCAGGGTCGCCACGAACACGAGGAGCACGAGCAGCCAGCTGCTGACGTTGAAGCTGACGCCGAAGACGAGCGTCGCGATGACCAGGATCGAGAGCGCCCGGCTGGAGCTCATGATCATCCCGCCCATGGCCATGCCGAACAGGATCGACATGAAGTTCATCGGGGCGGCGAAGTACAGCTCCAGGTTGCCCTGGGACTTCTCCCACCACAGCTGGTTGGCCATCATCCAGATGACGTTGATCCAGAACGCGCTCATCACCCCGCCGAGGACCACGAAGCCGACGTACGCCTCGGGGGCATGGAGCGAGCGGTAGACGAAGACGAAGGCCGAGGTCGACAGGAACGGCAGCAGGATCTCGAAGGCGACCCACGACTTCTCGCGCAGCATCCCCCGCCAGCGCGGATAGGCGCGGCCGCGGATCGCGCGCAGGTTCGTGACCAGGACCTGACGCCGGCTCCAGTCCGCCCGCTCGCGCGGGCCCTTGCCCGAGTGCCCGACCAGGTCGAGGGCTGGCGCGGCGGTCCCGCCCGGTGTCGCGCCGGCTCGCGGGCTCGTGCCCGCCGTCGCGCTCACGTGGC
>DASXQE010000113.1:0-5348 GCA_036493155.1 Candidatus Limnocylindrales bacterium
CGGCGGCACGAGGAGCGCCTCGCGGCCTCGCCGGACCACGCCCTTGTAGCCGTGGATGTCGCTGCAGACGATCGCGGTGCCCGCGGCCATCGCCTCCAGCAGGACGATGCCGAACGACTCGCGGCCCGTCGCCGGCGAGCAATACACGTCGGCGGTCTTGAAGAGCGCATCGCGCTCGCCATCGGTGACGCGGCCGAGGAACTCCACCCCGCCCATGCCGCGGGCCATGATGTAGCGCCGGGCCTCGCGCTCCTGGGGGCCGCCGCCGACCACAAGCAGGCGGCAGTTGCAGCCTGTCCGGCGCAGCAGCCGGTAGGCCTTGAGCAGGTCCAGCAGGCCCTTGCGCGACTCGAACCGTCCGAGGAACAGGATGTTCCGCGTCCCGTCCTGCCAGCGCGCGATCGGGACCGCCCGGCTGAGCCGGCCGATGTCGACGCCATTGGGGATGACCTTGTAGTCGCCTGGGAAGTAGCGGTCGATGAAGTGCCGGGCCGCCGCCGACACCGCGATCCGGCCGTGCAGGCGCGCGGCGTAGGACGACATGACCTTCGATCCCAGCTCGTACGCGGCCGACCAGCCACCGTAGGCGTGGAACGTCGCGATGTTGACGCTGGTCGATTGGCGAAGCACCACGAGCGACAGGAATGGCACGAACGGCTCGTGGAAGTGGAGGAGGTCGAAGCGCTCGCGATCGAGCACTTCCTGGACCTGGGAGACGTAGCGCGGCGAGACCGTAATCGTGCCCATCGAGCCGTTGGCCGGCATCGAGTAGCCCTTCCCGATCCGGATGACGTCGCCCTCGGAGGCCCGCTGCAGGCCGTGCGAGGCGCTCAGGATCCGGACGTCGTGGCCACGCAGGCGGAGGTTGTCGTACAGATGGTGGACGTGCTGGTTGACGCCGCCCGGGAGCGGGTAGACGTACGGCGTGACGAGCCCGATCTTCACGGCCCGGTCTCCGGCTGGCCCTCGCGCGCCGGCTCGCGGTTTGGCACCTGCTCGCGGCCGCGCGCCCCCGGATCTCGTCCGTCGTGGTCGCGCACGTCGAGGTCCCGCACGTCGAGGGCGCCCACCTCGCGGCGGCGAAGGGCCTGGACGCGGACCCGCCCGCCGACGGTCGCCAGCAGCCCGGCCACCTCGTTGGCGCCGGCAGCCGCCTCGTGCTCCCGGGGATAGCCGAGGTCACGCCGCGTGCCGTCGCCACGGACCCGGCCGCCGAGGCCGGCGCGCACGTCGCGGCCATATTTCCGGAGCTGGTCGCGGAACGTCGCCAGCTGCGCGCCGGTGGCGTGGAAGGACCCGTGGTGATGCGTCGTCCCGGCCTCGATGGCGTGGCGAAGGTCAGCCGCCGATCGGCCCGGGAACGAGGTCCAGCCGCTGCCGACCGCGGCAAGGGCGTGGGCGTCGGAGCTGCCGACCGTGGTCAGCCCGAGCTCCAGGGCGAAGTGGACGACGCGGCCATGCCACGGCCGGCCCAGGGTCGTGGGGTTGAAGGCCTCGATCGCATCGGGGTGGTAGCGCGGGTCGGCGTCGGCCAGCAGGCCCCGCAGGACGGAGCCCTTGGCACACAGCGGATACGGCACGAGGGGATGGGCCGGGATCGCCAGGCCGCCCAGGTCGTGGATCTCGGCGATCGTCGAGCGGATCGATCGGAACGGCCGGACGGGTCGCTCGATGAACAGCGCCAGCACGTGGCCCCCGAGCGTCGTGACCTCCTCGCCAACCACGACCTCCGTGCGGAAGCCGCGATCGCGGGCCATCGCCCGGCCGACGAGCGCCGCGTCGATCCGCTCGTGGTCGGTGATCGCGACGACGTCGAGGTCCCCGAGGGCCTCGACGTGATCGAGGATCTGGACGACGCCGGCGGTGCCGTCGGAGGCCAGCGTGTGGACGTGGAGATCCGCGCGCCCGAGGCGATCGGTCATGCCGCGGGCTCCGCGGCGTCGGCATCGGGCCGGGCGCCGGCATCGGGCCGGGCGTCGGCTTCGGCGGGGGCGCCGGCCGCCGCCTCGGGTTCGAGGCGGCCGGTGCCTTCGATCGCTCGCGCATCCACGTCCGGCCAGATCGGGGCCAGGAGGCTCCACCACTGCTCCGGGGCCACCGCGATGGCACGCTCCATCTCGCTCGCGATGGCGGCCGCCGTGGCGACGATCCGCTCGCGGCGCTCGCCGGTGGCGGCAGTCGGCACCGGGGTCATGCCGCCGGCGTAGCGCCCATGCCCGACCCGGCGCACCGCCGCGAGGTACAGCGGGCGACCCGTCTCCACGGCGAGGAAGGCCGGTCCCGGCGGGAGCGGCGCCAGGGCGCCGAAGAAGGGCACGGACACCGAGCCGCCGGCCACGTGGCGATCGGCCACGAGCCCGATGTTGACCCCCGACCCGAGTGCATCGAACAGGGCGTGGCGCGCCTCGCGCAGGCCGACGATGCGGACACCGACCGAGCCCCGCGTCCGCCGGATCCAGGCCTGCAGCGGCGGGTCGTCCAGGGTCTCCATCGGGGTCACGATCGGGCCGCCCCTGGCGACGGCGAGGAGCGCCGGATATTCGATCGCGCCGAAGTGCATCGCCACGACGATGGACGGCCGGTCAGCCCCGAACGCTCGAGCCACCGCGTCCGGCGTCTCGACATGCAAGAGCCGGTCGACCTGGCGCGGATCCTGCGATGGCAGGCGGGCCATGTCGAGGTAGTACCGGACCGTCTGGCGGAACGTCCCGCGCAGCATCCGCTCGAGGGCCTGGCCGTCGACCGCGGCGACCGCGACGCGCGAGCCGCCCAAGCCCTGCGCCGCGAGGTACCGGACGACGCGTTCGAGGTTGCGCCGGCCCAGCGCCGCGCGGCCGCCGTCGAGGCGGTACCACAGCTCGCCGATGGCATCGGCCGCGGCATCGACGGGGGCGTCCGGCAAGGCCGCGAGGAGGCGCGCACCGGCGGCGATGAGCCGGGCCCGGATGCGCTGGCCGATCGTGCCCCGCGGCGGTGTGCTCACGCCGGGGTCGGGGCGCCCGGCTCGATCGACCCGGCGCCGGCGTCGGTGGGTGTCTCCTGCAGCGCGACCGTCGCGGCCTCCGCGCCGGCGAGCGCCGATTCGGTGCCGACGAGCGTTGCCACCGTCGCCGCCGTCTCGTCGCCCGCGCCAGCTGGGCCGGAGCCGTTGCCTCCGCGACCCGCACGGGCGGCGGCTCCCTGCTCCGCGCCGGCACGCGTGTCGGCGGCCATCTCGGCAGCGCGCCGCTCCAGCGCGGCCGCCTCGGCTTCGGTCGACGGCCACATCGGCTTGAAGGAGTACCACTGCTCGGGCGCCGCGGCGATCGATCGCTGGAGGCAATCGGCGATGCGCTGGGTGGCGGCCAGCAGGTCGGCCGGCGCGGACGACGGCACCTCGAAGGCCTCGAACGGCTCGACGTGGAAGGTCCGGCCATCGCGGTTCCGCCGGATCGCCACGGGCTGGATCGCCGAGCCGGTCTTCGCCGCGAGGCTCGCCGGGCCGGCCGGCAGCGTGGTCCACGCATCGAACAGGCGCACGGGGATGCCGTCTTCGCGGTAGCCCCAGTCGATCAGCAGGCCGAGCATCTCGCGCTTGCGCAGGACCGCGAAGATCTCCCGCAGGTTGCGCCACGGGATGACGTGGACGCCCCAGCGCTCGCGCGTCTGGCGGAAGAGGTCGAACAGCTCCGGGAACGACGAATCATCCGCCAGCACGTTCGTCGGCCAGCCCCGGCCGGCGATGGCCGCACCGATGGCCTCGGGGTTGCCGATGTGGCCGAGGGTGAAGATCAGCCCGCCCTTGGCGCGCCGCCAGGCCGGCTCGACGACGTCGAGGTCCACGCCCGGGATGAGCGCCGCGGCGCGCTCGGCCGGGAGGTGCGGCAGCCGCATCATCTCGGTCACATAGCGGGCGTACTCGCCGTAGGCGGCCATGGCTGCCCAGCGAACCCGCCGGTCCGAGGGCGGCAGGCCCAGGACGTGGGCGAAGTTGGCGTTCGAGAAGCGCCGCTTGCTGGGCCACAGCAGGTACGAGACCTGCGCACCCCGGGCGATGAGGAATCGCGGGATCGCCATCGGGACGTGGGCGACCACCCAGGCTGCCAGGCGGTAGCCCAGGACGACCCCTCGCTCGAGGAGGCGCGAGCCGGGCTCGAGGCGCCGGTGGGGCGCCTCGAGCTTGCGCTGCGTCGTCATGTCCCGATTGTCGCGGGGACCGGTCCGGACGACCGGCCCATCGCGCGCCCGGTCGCGGCCAGGCCGCCTACCGGGCGACCGCCGCGGCCTTCGGCCCCATCGGCGACGCCGGCTTCGTGCCGGCGAGCTTGCGGAGCTTGCGGGCCGCCGGCTTCTCGGTCCCGACGAGCGTCGCGTTGTCCTCGCCCTTGATGAAGGCTTCGACCCGGTTGAACGCGATGTCGTCGTGGATCTGCTGCGGCGGGCTCTTCATGAAGTAGCTCGACGCGGCGACGAGCGTGCCCTTCAGGCCGCGATCCAGGCCCAGCTTCAGGCAGCGGATCGCGTCCGTGACGACGCCGGCGCTGTTGGGGCTGTCCCAGACCTCGAGCTTGAGCTCGGCATTGAGCGGCACGTCGCCGAAGGTCGTGCCCTCCATCCGGATGTAGCACCACTTCCGGTCGAGCAGCCACGGCACGTGGTCGCTCGGGCCGACGTGGACGTCGTCGTCGCTGACCTCGTAGTCCAGCATCGACGTGACCGCGTTGGTCTTGCTGATCTTCTTGGACTCGAGGCGCTCGCGCTCGAGCATGTTCAGGAAGTCGGTGTTGCCGCCGAAGTTCAGCTGGTAGGTCCGATCGAGGCGCACGCCCCGATCCATGAAGAGGCGGGTCAGCACGCGGTGGCTGATCGTCGCGCCGACCTGGCTCTTGATGTCGTCGCCGATGATCGGCAGGCCTTCCTCGGCAAACCGGCGCTGCCAGTACGGCTCGCGGCCGATGAACACCGGGATGCAGTTGATGAAGGCGACGCCGGCCTTGAGGGCCTGCTCGACGTACCACTTCGTGGCCTCCTCGCTCCCGACGGGGAGGTACGAGACCATGACGTCGACCTCGCGCTCCTTGAGGATCGAGACGATGTCGGCGGTCGGGCCGGGCGCCTTCTCGATGATCTGGCTGAGGTACTTGCCGAGGCCGTCGTGGGTCATCCCGCGCTCGACCGTGACCCCGATCTGGGGGACCTGCTGGAAGACGTAGGTGTTGTTCGGCTTCGAGTAGATCGCCTCGGACAGGTCCTTGCCGACCTTGTTCTTGTCGATGTCGAACGCCGCCACGAACTCGATGTCGCGGACGTGGTAGCCGCCGAGCTCGACGTGCATCAGGCCCGGGACCTTGTCCTCGGCCTTGGCGTTC
>DASXQE010000114.1:0-3585 GCA_036493155.1 Candidatus Limnocylindrales bacterium
CGCGCCGGAGCCCAGGTCGATCGCGACCAGGTCGTTGACCCACTCGCCGTGCTCGGCGACCACGTCCGCCTCGTGGTCCTCGCGGACCGCCAGGATCCGGTTCCGACGGGCGTCGAGCTGGAGGTCGGCATAGCGCCACGCTCGCTCCGGCGTGAACGGCTCCAGCTGCTCGGGCGCGACCACGCGGCTCAGGCGGCCGGTCGTGAAGTCCGAGACGACCACGAGGTCGCCCTCGATCAGCGTCGCCGCGCCGCCGTATTCGTGGACGCGGCAGCGAGCGTTGAAGCCCTCCGGGGTGAGGCGCGTCAGCGTGCCGTCGGGATCGCGGCGGACGAGCGCCTGCCGGCCGCCCTCTGCCGGACGACCCTCCAGCCACCAGCGGATGCCGCCGGCGGCGTGCGGCTCGGCGAGGAAGACGGCGCCGTCGGTCAGGCGCTCGATCGGGATCGGCGAAGCCCACGAACCGTACGGGGCGACCGTCCGAGCCGGGCGGGTCTGCGTCATGCCACTCCCTCAGATGCGCGTCGCGACCTGTTCGATGTACGCCGCCGGGCTCATCGGAGTTCGGCGGCGCTGCCTGACGGGGCCTGGGCTAGGTCCCGTGCTTCCAGGACGAGACGTACTCGGCCTGCTCGGGCGTCATGGCGTCGAGCGTGATTCCGAAGGCCGCGAGCTTCAATCGGGCGACCTCCGCATCGATCGCCCCGGGCACGACGTAGACCTCGCGATCCAGCTCGGCGCGGTGCTGGAGGAGGTACTCGGCGGCGAGGGCCTGGTTGGCGAAGCTCATGTCCATGACGGCGGCGGGATGGCCCTCGGCGGCCCCGAGGTTCACGAGCCGGCCCTCGGCCACGAGGTTGAGGCGCTTGCCCCCGATGTCGAACTCCTGGACGTTGTCGCGGACCTCGCGGACGTGGCCCTCGGCCATCTCGCGCAGCGCCGCGAGGTCGAGCTCGGCGTCGAAGTGGCCGGAGTTGGCCATGACCGCGCCATCCTTCATCGAGGCGAAGTGCTCGCGCCGGAACACGTTGACGTTGCCGGTCGCGGTGACGAACAGGTCGCCCCACGCGGCGGCCTGGCCCACGGTCATGACCTGGTAGCCGTCCATCAGGGCCTCCAGGGCCCGGACCGGATCGACCTCGACGACCGTGACGTGGGCGCCGTGGCCGGCCATCCGGAGCGCGATCCCGCGCCCGACCCAGCCGTAGCCCGCCACGACGACGTTGCGGCCGGCGATGAGCAGGTTGGTGGCCCGGAGGATGCCGTCGAGGGTCGACTGGCCGGTCCCGTAGCGGTTGTCGAAGAGGTGCTTGGTCTGGGCCTCGTTGACCGCGATGACCGGGTAGCCGAGGGCGTGATCGGCGGCCATCGCCCGCAGGCGGATGACCCCGGTCGTGGTCTCCTCCGTGCCGCCGGTGACCTCCTTGACCTGGTCGGGGCGCTCCTGGTGGAGCAGCGACACGAGGTCGCAGCCGTCGTCCATCGTGACCGCCGGGTGGGTGTCGGCGACGGCGTTGAGATGGCGGTAGTAGGTGTCGCGATCCTCGCCCCGGCGAGCGTGGACGGGGATGCCGTACTCGTTGACGAGCGCCGCCGCGACGTCGTCCTGGGTGGAGAGCGGGTTCGACGCGGCGAGGGTGATCTCGGCGCCGCCGGCGGCCAGGGTCCGCATGAGGTTCGCGGTCTCGGTCGTCACGTGGAGGCAGGCCCCGATGCGCACGCCGGCGAGCGGCCGCTCCCGCGCGAATCGCTCGCGAATGGTCCGCAGGACCGGCATCTCGCGCTCGGCCCACTCGATCCGGCGGACACCTTCGGCCGCGAGGCCGATGTCGGTCACGTCGTGGTCGGGAGCAGCGCCGCGGGCGCTCGATGGGGCAGTCGTCGTCACGCAGGATCTCCGGGTAGCAGGCGGCGCCGCAGCGCGGCCCCGATCTCGCCGAGCAGCGAGCCCGAGCGACGCGCCAGCCGCTCTTCGTACCGGACGTGCTCGAGGTAGCCGATCCGGCGATAGGCGTTCAGCGCGGGCGGGTTGTCGGCCCGGACGTTGAGGACGACATCGTCGCAGAAACCCAGCAGCTCGGCCGTGACCGCGGCGGTGACGGCCTTGGCATAGCCCCGTCCGCGGAACTCGGCCGCGGTCATGACGTTGCCCACGACGGCCAGCCGGGCCGCCCGACTGACGATGTGGGTCCCCGCGGCGGCCACGAGGCGGCCGTGGATCCGCAGGCCGAAGTACACGCCCTCCGTCACCGACTGGGCCGGGAGCCACGAGCCGAAGCCGAGGCGGTAGAGGCGATTGAGGTCGGGCGTGTCGGCCGGCGTGAGACGCTCCACGCCGGGATCCTCCGCGGGCCGGAAGCGCTCCGAGGTCACGCCCATCCGGACCATCTGCGGTCCGGCATCGAGGCGGTAGCGGCGGGCGACCGCGGGCAGGCGCTCGGGCAGGGCCGCGACGTAGGCCAGGCGCGGCCGCAGGACGTCGCGCAGCACGGCCTGGATGCCGGCGTCGGAGCCGAAGACGAACAGCGGCTGCGGCGAGCTGCCCTCGTACTCGACACCGAGGGCCACCACCTCGCCATCCTGCCGGGCCACCGCCCAGCGGGTCCGCGGGAACTCGCGATCGTCGAGGTCGCAGATCGCGTAGGCGGCGAACAGCCGGTCGCGCTCCAGGAACCCGCGCAGCAGCTCGCGGTCGCGCGTCGGGGCCGCGGTCGGTCCGACGTCGGCGCGGCGCAGGGCAACGGTGGACACGCGCTACGCCTCGGCCTTGGCGGCGCGCAACGCCGCCTCGAACGGCGCGCGGTGCACGCCGGCCTCCGTGACGATCCCCGAGATCAGCTCGGCCGGCGTGAGGTCGAAGGCCGGGTTGTAGACGGCGGTCCCCGCCGGCGCGATCCGCACGCCGCGGAGCTCGGTGACCTCGTCGGCGGCGCGCTCCTCGATCGGGATCCCGGTGCCGTCCGGGGTGTCGAGGTCGATCGACGAGGTCGGAGCCACGACCACGAACGGCACGCCGTGGCGGGCCGCCAGCACCGCCAGCGGATACGTCCCGAGCTTGTTGGCGGTGTCCCCGTTGGCGGCGATCCGGTCGGCGCCCACGAGCACGATGTCGACCCGCCCGGCGGCGAGCAGCGAGGCCGCGGCGCCGTCGGGCAGGAGCGTGTGGTCCACGCCGGCCTGGCGCAGCTCCCAGGCCGTCAGGCGGGCGCCCTGGAGATACGGCCGGGTCTCGTCGACCCAGACATGGATCGGACGCTCGGCGTAGTGGGCCGCCTGGACCACGCCGAGGGCGGTGCCGAACTGGCCGCACGCGAGCGGCCCGGTATTGCAGTGGGTCAGGACCTCGAGCGCTCGATCGACCGGCTGGGGCAGGATCGACAGCCCGTGATCGGCCATCCGGCCGAGGGCCTCGGTCGTCTCGGCCACGATCGCCATGGCCTCGTCCCACAGCGCATCGGCCACGGCAACGCCATCCTCGTTGGGCGGGGCGTCCGGCGGATCGATGGCTCGCTCGCGGACCCGCAGGCGGTTCACCGCCCAGCCCAGGTTGACCGCCGTGGGCCGCGCGGCCGTCAGGGCCTCGGC
>DASXQE010000115.1:0-14044 GCA_036493155.1 Candidatus Limnocylindrales bacterium
GCCCGAGTCGAGCCGGATCGGCATGAGGATCTCCGGCGGAGCAGGCAGCTCCGCCGGCAGCGACGCGAGACGCTCGACCGCCTCGCCGAAGTTCAGTTGGGCCGGTCCTTGTGCTCGGGCTTCGAGCCGCTGCCGTCGCCATCGAGGTCCGGGAGGTCGAGCACCGCCGGGCCTCGGCCGGCCCGACCGCCACGGCTCCCGCCGCCGCCGCGGCCGCCAGCCGCGGCCCCAACGGCCTCCGCGTCCTCACGCGCGCGGGCGTCCCGGCGCGTGCCGGCGTCGGCGACGACGGATTCGCCCTCCGATGAGAAGACGAGGGTCGTCCCCACTGGATCGGCGTCGACCGAGATGGTCTGGCCCGGCTTGAACCGGCCCTCGATCAGCGATCGCGCCAGCGGGTTCTCGACGAGCCGCTGGATCGTCCGCTTGAGCGGCCGCGCGCCGTACGTCGGGTCGGTGCCTTCGCGGGCGATGAGCGAGCGCGCCGCGGGCGTCAGCTCGAGCGTCAGGTCCTGGCCGGCGAGCCGGCGCTGGAGGTCGGCGATGAGCAGCTCGACGATCGCCGCGAGATCGGCATCGGTCAGGCCGTGGAAGACGATGACCTCGTCGATCCGGTTGAGGAACTCCGGCCGGAACTGCATCCGGAGGGCCTCGGTGACCTGGCGTTTCATGGCCTCGTAGGCCGCGTCGCCGTCGGGCGTGCCGGGTCGCGCTCCCGTGGCCGCGATGATCTGCGACCCGATGTTGCTGGTCATGATGATCACGGTGTTCTTGAAGTCGACGGTGCGGCCCTGCGAGTCGGTCAGGCGCCCGTCATCGAGGACCTGGAGCAGGACGTTGAACACGTCCGGATGGGCCTTCTCGATCTCGTCGAGCAGCACGACCTGGTAGGGCCGGCGGCGGACCGCCTCGGTCAGCTGGCCGCCCTCCTCGTAGCCGACGTAGCCGGGCGGGGCGCCGACGAGGCGCGAGACCGCGAACTTCTCCATGTACTCCGACATGTCGATCCGGACCATCGCCTGGTCGTCGTCGAACAGGAAGCCGGCGAGGGCCCGGGCGAGCTCGGTCTTTCCGACGCCCGTGGGCCCGAGGAACAGGAATGACCCGATCGGCCGGCGCGGGTCCTTGAGCCCCGCCCGGGCGCGGCGGACCGCGTCGGACACGGCTTCGATGGCCTCGTCCTGGCCGATGACGCGCTGGTGGAGCCGCTCCTCCATGTGGACGAGCTTGGCCATCTCGCCCTCCATGAGGCGGCTGACCGGAATGCCCGTCCACTTGCCCACGATCTCGGCGATGTCGTCGGCGGTGACCTCTTCCTTGAGCATCGAGTTCGGGCCCTGGAGCGCGGCCATCGCCGCCTCCTGCTGGGCGAGGCGGTCCTGGAGCT
The DNA here is from genome assembly GCA_036493155.1 of Candidatus Limnocylindrales bacterium. Classification (GTDB taxonomy): domain Bacteria; phylum Chloroflexota; class Limnocylindria; order Limnocylindrales; family CSP1-4; genus UBA5189. The sequence goes on from DASXQE010000115.1 coordinate 1,388, forward strand.
CGCGCTGGGTGCCGTACTTGAGCTGCGCTGCGCGCTCGTAGTTGGCCTCGCGCTCGGCCTGGTCGATCTGGACCTGGAGGTTCTCCAGCTCCGACTTCGTCGAGCGGATGCCCTGGATCGCGGCCTTCTCGGCTTCCCAGCGCTGCTTCATCGCGCCGCCGTCCTCGGCGATCTCGGCCAGCTCGTGCTCGAGCGCCTCGAGGCGGGCCTTCGAGGCGTCGTCGGTCTCCTTGCGCAGGGCCTCGCGCTCGATCTCGAGCTGGATCCGGCGGCGCTCGAGCTCGTCGAGCTCGCTCGGCATCGAGTCGATCTCCATCCGGAGCCGTGACGCTGCTTCGTCGACGAGGTCGATGGCCTTGTCCGGCAGGAAGCGCTCGGAGATGTAGCGGTCGGAGAGCGTCGCGGCCGCGACCAGCGCCGAATCGGTGATCCGGACGCCGTGGTGGACCTCGTAGCGCTCGCGGAGGCCGCGCAGGATCGAGATGGTCTCCTCGACCGAGGGCTCGTCGACGAGGACCGGCTGGAAGCGCCGTTCGAGCGCGGCGTCCTTCTCGATGTGCTTGCGGTACTCGTCCAGCGTCGTGGCGCCGATCGTGTGGAGCTCGCCGCGGGCGAGCATCGGCTTCAGGAGGTTGCTCGCGTCCATCGCGCCCTCGGCGGCGCCGGCGCCGACGACCGTGTGGAGCTCGTCGATGAACAGGATGACCTGGCCCTCGGCGTCCTTGATCTCCTTGAGGACCGCCTTGAGGCGCTCCTCGAACTCGCCGCGGAACTTCGCGCCGGCGATGAGGGCGCCGAGGTCGAGTGAGACGACGCGCTTGTCCTTGAGCGTCTCGGGCACGTCACCGCGGACGATCCGCTGGGCCAGGCCTTCCGCGATCGCGGTCTTGCCGACGCCGGGCTCGCCGATGAGGACCGGGTTGTTCTTCGTCCGGCGGCTGAGGACCTGCATGACCCGGCGGATCTCATCGTCCCGGCCGATGACCGGATCGAGCTTGCCGGCACGGGCCTCGGCGGTGAGGTCGCGGCCGTATTTCTCGAGGGCCTGGTAGGTGCCTTCGGGGTTCGGCGAGGTGACGCGCTGCCCGCCTCGGACCGAGGCCAGGGCGCCGAGGATCTGCTCCTTGCCGGCGTGGTGCCGCTCGAGGAGCTGCTGGCCTTCGCCACCGACCTCCGCGACGCCGATGAGGAGGTGCTCCGTCGAGGTGTACTCGTCGCCGAGGCGGCGGGCCTCCTCCTGGGCGCGCTCGATGACTCGCTTCGCGCGGGCGTCGAGGGTCAGCGCGCCACCCTGGATCCGTGCGCGCTTCGCGAGCACGCCGGCGAGCTCAGCGCGGAAGCCGGGCAGGTCGACGCCGAGGCGGCGGAGCGTCTCGGCGGGCACGCCGTCGTCCGGCTCGACGAGGGCGGCGAGGAGGTGCTCCGCGTCGAGCACCGGGCTCTGCATCCGCTCGGCGAGCTGCTGGGCGGCGAGGACGGCCTCCTGGGCCTTCTGGGTGAATCGGTCGAGTTGCATCGGTCAGTCCTGGGTCAGTCCGTTCGGGGAGCAGGTTGGTCGGCGAGGTCGAGGAACGCCTTCGCGGCGGCCTTCGCCTCGTCGGAGAGGTTGGTGGGCAGGATCACCTTGATCGTCACGTAGAGGTCGCCCGCGCCCTCGCCGCGGAGCTTGGGCATGCCCTGGCCGGTGAGCCGGAAGCGCCGGCCGGTCTGCGAGCCGGGCGGGACCTTGAGCAGCACCCGGCCCTTGAGGGTCCCGACGCGAATCTCGCCCCCGAGGAGCGCCTCCGCGAGCGTCACCGGGATCTCGCGCTCCAGGTCGGCGCCCTTGCGCTTGAACGTGGCGTGCGGCCGCAGCTGCGTGACGACCACGAGGTCGCGGCCGTCGGGCCCCTTGCCGGTCAGCTTGATGCGGCTGCCGCTGTCGACGCCGCGCGGGATCGTGACCTCCAGGCGCTTGCCGTTGAGGTCGACCAGGCGGCTCGTCCCGTGGAAGGCCTCCTCGAGGGTCAGCTCCGCCGTCGCCTCGACCGGCGCCAGTCGAGGCGCCCCGACGCGATCTGCTGCCGCGCCGCCGCGAGCGGATCGTGCGCCTCGGGCGTTGTAGCCCATGCCCGCGAGGATGTCGTCGATCGACCCGCCGGATCCGGCGGACCCGCCCGACCCGCCGGTCGCGCGGAACGCCTCCGGCTCGCCGGCCGCGGCGCCCTCGTCGCCGAACATCATCCGGAAGAAGTCCGAGAACGCCCCGGCGTCCCCGGAGGTCCGGAACTCGTAGCGGACCCCGCCCGGGCCCGTGCCGCCAGCGCGACCGCCGCCCGCCGACCCGAAGCCGTACTGGGCGAACGGACTGCCAGGCCCGAACGGATCGGCGCCGCCGGCACCGCGACCGCCGCCGCTCGCCGCCGCGCCGGCACGGGCGTAGGCCTCCCAGTCGTGTCCGAAGCGGTCGTACTTCTCGCGCTTGCCCGGGTCCGACAGGACGGCGTTGGCCTCGTTGAGCGCCTTGAAGCGCCGCTCGGCGTCCTTGTCACCCGGCCGCCGGTCGGGATGCCACTCCCGGGCCAGCTTGCGGTAGGCCTTCTTGATGTCGGCCTGGGACGCGGTCTTCTGGACCCCGAGCGTGGCGTAGTAGTCCTGGAACTCGACGCCGTTCGCCATCCGCAGCTCGCCCTAGACGACGACCGCTGGCTGCTCCGGGGGATAGGTCGGCTTCGGGATGTGGCGGCCCGACTCGTCCGTCTGCCCCGCGCCGCCCTCGGCCTTCGCCGGCAGCGGCTTCGGCCGCCGGCGAAGGGCGAACTCGAGGACCTGGTCCATCGAGTCCACGAGGACGATCTTGAGCTGCTTGCGGATCTCGTCGGGGATGTCCCGGAGGTCCTTCTCGTTCTTGCGCGGGATGACGATCATCCGCGCGCCGGAGAGGTGCGCTGCGAGGATCTTCGACTTGAGCCCGCCGATCGGGAGGACTCGGCCCCGGAGCGTGATCTCGCCGGTCATCGCCAGGTCCTTGCGGACCGGGATCCCGGTGAAGGCCGAGACCATCGCCGTGGCCATCGTGATCCCGGCGGACGGGCCGTCCTTGGGGATCCCGCCGGCGGGGACGTGGATGTGCAGGGTCTGCTTCTCGAACGTCTCGCGGGCGATGCCCAGCATCGCGGCGTTGGTCCGGATCCAGCTCAGCCCGGCTCGAGCGGACTCGCGCATGACCTCGCCAAGCTGGCCGGTCAGGATGAAGTCCTCCTTGCCGTCCATCCGGGTGACCTCGATCGCGACGACGTCGCCACCGACCTCCGTCACCACGAGCCCGGTCGCGGACCCGATCTGGTCCTCGGCCTCGAGCTCGCCGTACTCGAACCGCGGCGGCCCGAGGTACTGGAGGAGCCTCTTCTTGTCGACGATCGTCTTGGCCTTGCGGCCCTCGGCGACGGTTCGCGCCACCTTGCGCATGACGTTGGCGATCTCGCGCTCGAGGTTCCGGACGCCCGCCTCGTGGGTGTACGCCTGGACCAGCTCGGTCATGGCCTCGTCGGTGATCTCGATGTTGGACGGCTTGAGGCCGTGGTTGGTCATCTGCTTCGGGACGAGGAAGCGCTTGCCGATCTCGATCTTCTCCTGCTGGGTGTAGCCCGGCAGCTGGATGATCTCCATCCGGTCGCGGAGGGCGGCCGGGATCGGGTCGATGAGGTTGCCTGTCGCGATGAACAGGACCTTGCTGAGGTCGAACGGCACCTCGAGGTAGTTGTCCTGGAAGGTGTTGTTCTGCTCGGGATCGAGGACCTCGAGGAGGGCCGACGACGGGTCGCCCCGGAAGTCCATCCCGATCTTGTCGATCTCGTCGAGCATGAACACCGGGTTGTTCGTGCCGGCGGTCTTGAGGTTCTGGATGATCCGGCCGGGGAGCGCGCCGATGTAGGTCCGGCGGTGGCCGCGGATCTCGGCCTCGTCATGGATGCCGCCGAGGCTCATCCGGACGAACTTCCGGCCCATCGCCCGAGCGACGCTCTTGCCCAGCGAGGTCTTGCCGACGCCGGGCGGGCCGACCAGCGCCAGGATGGGGCTGCGGATCGTGTCCGCGAGCGCGCGGACCGCGAGGTACTCGAGGATCCGCTCCTTGATCTTCTCCAGGCCGTAGTGGTCCTCGTCGAGGATCTTGGCGGCCTCCTTGATGTCGTGGAGGTCGTCGGTCGTGACGTTCCACGGCAGCCCGACCAGCCAGTCGACGTAGGTCCGGATGACGCCGACCTCCGGCGAGGCGGACGGGATCCGGCTCATCCGATCGACTTCCTTGAGCGCCCGGGCCTTGACCTCCTCGGGCATGCCCGCCTGCTCGACCTTCTCGCGGAGCTCGTTGACCTCGGCCTGCTGCGGGTCCTCCTCACCCAGCTCCCGCTGGATGGCCTTCATCTGCTCGCGGAGGATGTACTCCCGCTGGGTCTTGTCCATCTCGGACTTGACCTCGCTCTGGATCTTGCCCTTGAGCTCGTGGACCTCGACCTGGCGGGCGAGGAACCCCGAGACGAGCTTGAGCCGGGCGACGATGTCGACGGTCTCGAGGAGCTCCTGGCGCTGCTCGGTGGTCATGTCCGGGCTGTAGGCGGTCATGTCGGCCAGGAGCCCGGGCTCGGTGATGTTGCGAGCGGCGACGGCAGCCTCCGGCGGGACCGGCGCGCCGGCCTGGACGTACTGCTCCATCTGCTGCTGGACGCTCTTCATGAGCGCTTCGACCTCGACGTCCGTCGGTCGCGGGACGGCGAGCTCGTGGATCCGCGCCCGCAGGTACGGGTCCGTCTGGGCGAAGGCGTCGACCTTGATCCGGGCCTGGCCCTGGACGATCGCGCGCACGGTGCCGTCCTGGAGCTGGACGACCTGGGCGATCTTGGCCAGCGTGCCGACCTCGTACAGCTCGGAGGGGGTCTCGATCTCCTCCTGGTCGGCCTGGCGCTGGGTGACGAGCGCGATCAGCCCGCCGCCCGCGACGGCCGCGTTGAGCGCGGCGACGCTCTTCTCCCGCCCCACCTGGAGCGGCACGATCATCTCCGGGAAGATGACCGTCTCCCGGAGCGCGACGAGCGGCAGCTCCTGGATCTCGGTTGTTCGCTCGTCGACCGGGTTGGACGGTCGCTTGGCCATCAGATGGTTCTCCTACTTCGCCACGGTGGCGGGGGCGCGCTCGGCGTCCGCGTCACTCGACGCTTCGCTGTACAGGCGCTCGAGGATCCGTGTGCCGAGTCGCTCTTCGAGCTCGAAGAGGATTCGGACGCCGGCCAGGTTGACGCCGAGGTTCTGGGTGAGGTGGCGGATCCACATGACCCGCCGCACGTCGTTCTCCGAATAGAGCCGGATGTTGGTGGGTGTCCGTGCGGGGCAGACGAGGCCTTCCTCTTCGTAGATCCGCAGGGTGCGGGGGTGGCAGCTGAGGATGCCGGCCGCGACGCTGATGACGTACACGGGCCGCTCCGGATCGCGGTCGGCCCCTTGGAAGGTCATGACCCCCCGAATGCTAGAAACCTGACAGTCCCATTGTCAAGACTTCTGCGGGTTTCGATTTCGACATGGCCCGTCGATGCCGCCTCGCGGGCACCCCGCCGATGCGCTCGCCGCGCAGGTCGCGAGATGCGGCTGTGTCATCTCGGAAACACAACTGTGACATCCCGACGCCATTCATGGCGCTTCGCCGTGACCGTCGCGCCCGGAGGATGAGCGGGACAACTCGAAGCGGAGGTGGTCGTGAGCGGTCCCGTTGTCGTCAACAATCCGGACAACAACAATGGCCTGATCGTCGGAATCATCGTGGTCGTGATCGTCCTGATCCTGCTGTGGTGGTTCCTCTTTGGCGGCGGTGCGCCGGCGCCGACGAACATTCCCAGCGCAACCTGACGGTCCGGGCGCCCACGTCCCGGGGGCGCCACGAGACTGCGCGAGCGAACGAGCCGCCGGCAAACCCGGCGGCTCGGCCGTGTCCGGAGCCAGGAACGCCGGTCCGGGGCAGGGATGCCCGGACGGCGCGCCGCCCGCCGATCGGCGAGGGAGCCCCTAGGCCTCCGTCGAGCCGAGCAGCGCGCGCCGGAGCTGGACGTCGCCGTCGGCCTTGCCGATCGCGATGACCTTGTCCCCGACCGACAGGACCGTGTCGGCCCGCAGCGGCGTCGCGACGTTCTCGCGGACCACGGCGAACAGCGAGCAGCCCTCGGGGATGGCCAGCTCGGCGGCCGTCTTGCCGACCGCGGGTGAGCCCTCGTTGAGCTGGGCCTCGATGATCTCGAGGTCGCTCTCGCCCAGTGCCGCGAGATGGAGCAGCTCGTGGACCGGGATGTCCTGCTCGATCGAGCCGAGGATCATCCGGGTCGGGCTGATGATCTCGTCGACGCCCAGGTGGCGGAAGAGGCCCTCGTTCTTGGGGTTGTTGACCCGGGCGATCGTCCGCGGGACGTCGAAGTGGTGCTTGGCCATCTGGCAGATGACGAGGTTGTCCTCGTCGTCGCCGGTGACTGCGGCCACGATGTCGGCGCGGCTGCAGCCGGCCTCGCCGAGGTACTTCCCCTCGCAGCCGTCCTGGGCCACGACGATGGAGCCGATCTCGTCGGCGATCTGGCTCGCCCGGGCGCGATCCTTCTCCATCAGCACGACCTCATGGCCGCTGCCCAGGAGCTCGCGGGTCAGGTAGTAGCCGACCTTCCCGCCCCCGACGACCAGAACGAACATGGCTCAGGCCTCCGCGGTCGGGCCGGCTGCCGGCGTCGGCGCCGCCGGGACCGACGTCGATGGCTCGCCGGCGGTGACCGGCGTGTGATGCGGCGCGACCGGAGGGATGACCGACGGCAGGCCCGTCGGCGCGAGGCCCAGGAAGCCGTCGATCGCGTCGACCATCAGCGTCGTGCGGCAGATCGTGGCGATGCCGAGCTCGGCGTAGGCCGCCGCGCGGACCGGGTCGTTGACCTTGGCCAGGGCCTTCTTGACGCCCAGGGTCTCGAGGGCCAGCTGGGCCGCCATGACGTTGCGGTTGTCGCCTTCGGTCAGGGCCAGCAGGACGTCGGCGCCCGCCGCGCCGACGCGACGCAGGATGTCCTCATCGGTGCCGTCGCCGCGGATGGCCTGGCCCTTGAAGTCGTCGGGCAGCCGATCGAACGCCCGGGTCGTGGTGTCGACGATGACGATCTCGTGGCCGTCCCGATCGAGGGACTCGGCGAGGACCGCGCCGACCCGGCCGCAGCCGACGATGACGATCTTCACGACGCCTCCTCCGTCATCGGCTCGCGCACCACCCAGACGGCGCACGGCGAGTGCTGGAGCACGTAGGGTACGGTCCGGCCGATGGCGAAGTCGCCACCGAACCGCTTGCGGTAGGGCAGGCTGACCACCAGCAGGTCGGCGGCCCGCTCCGCCGCTTCGTCGACCAGCGCCGCGCCGACCTCGCGGGCCTGGAGCAGGACCGGCTCGAGGCGGACCTTCAGCTCCTCGGCGACCAGCTCGGCGTGATCCAGGATCTGCTGGACCTCCTCGGACCGAGCGGCGATGTCGGCGTCCAGCGGCAGGGACCACTCGATCTCGACGACGTGGACGCCCACGAGCTCGGCGTGGTTGAGTCGCGCGATCTCCGACACCAGCTCGATGGTCCGTTCATCCCGGGCGCCGCCGGCGAGCGCGATGATCGCCCGACGGAAGGCCGGGGTTGATGGTTCGGACACAGGGTTGGCTGGGCTGCCTCGAAGTGGCGGGAGGGACCGGCGGCGGTCGCCGGACGGTTCCCTGACGGTGCGAGCGGCCACGATACACCGGGCCGGTTGCGCTCGGGCGCCGACCGTCTGCGCGACGCTGCGCGTGGCGGCGCGAAGGCGCAGGCGAGCCCGCAGCCCGGCTGCTCGCCCCGGCTGCGTGTGATCAGGCGCCGAGCTCGAGCCGGCGGATGAGGAAGGCCGGCAGTCCGGCGGCCCGCATTGCCGCCTGGACCGCCTCGATGTCGTAGGCGGTCCGATGCCACGTGACCGTGGTGCCCGGACCGGGACCCGCCTGGCCCGCCGGGACGTCGAGCACCAGGTACGAGGCCGTCGGCAGGCCGTCACGCGGCTGGCCGACGCTGCCGGGATTGATCAGGGCCTGCCGATCGTCGAGGACCACGTGCGGCTGGTCCGCCGCCCGGATGAGCTCGACGCCACCGTCAGTCGTCCGCCACAGCACCGGCACGTGGGTGTGGCCGTGCAGGCCCACCGCCGCATCCAGGCGGTCGAGGTTCGCGCGGGCCGAGCCGGGCGACAGGATGTACTCCCAGAGTGGCTGTCGAGGGCTGCCGTGGACGAGGTCCGCGCCTGCCTCCGTCCGGCGCTCCGGCAGCGCCGCCAGCCACGTCCGGGCGTCGTCATCGAGCGCCGACCGAGTCCACTCCATCGCCGTGCGGGCGTCGGGGTTGAACCACTCGATCTCCGAGCCGCCGACCGCGGCGGCGTCGTGGTTGCCGCGGACGCCGCGGGCATCGAGGGCGCGGAGGCGGTGGACCACGCCGTTGGGGTCGGGCCCGTAGCCCACGACGTCGCCGAGGTGCCAGATCGCGTCGACCGGGCCGGCATCGGCCAGGACGGCTTCGAGCGCGACGAGGTTGGCGTGGATGTCCGACAGGACGGCGATCCGCATCGGCCGGAGCGTACCCGCGCGCCGATCACCAGGCTTGGCGGGCTCGCCTCCCAGGGTCGCGCGGGAACCCGGCCGGCGTCGCCGAGCGCTTCGTCACGGTCACGAGGACGTGGCCGGCCAGGTCGGGCAGGCCGGCGATCGGATGGATGTCGGGCATGCCGCCGCCGAGCGCGGCCGCGGCCCGCGCCGCGCTTGCCAGCTCGTCCCGAATGTCGCCACGCTTCCACGCGACGAGGCGGCCCCCGACCCGGAGCAGCGGGAGGGCGAGCTCCACGAGGTCGGGCAGCGACCCGACCGCGCGAGCCGTCACGACGTCCCAGGCGCCGCGCTCCAGCGTCTCGGCGCGCGCGATGCGCACCGCGACTCGCGAGCCGAGGCCGGTGGCGGCGACCGCCACCTCCAGGAACGCGCCCTTCTTGCCGACCGAGTCCACCAGGCTGACGCGCGCGTCGGGCAGCGCCGCTGCCAGGGGCAGGCCCGGGAACCCGGCGCCGCTGCCGAGGTCCGCGATGGCGTGCGGCCCGTCGCCGAGGAGCCGTGTGGCCGCGAGGCTGTCGAGCACGTGGCGGGTCGCGATCGCCGCCGGGTCCGTGATCGCGGTCAGGTTGATCGACGCGTTCCAGGCGAGCAGCAACCGGACGTGGTCATCGATGGCCGCCTGAGCGGCGGCTGGCAGGTGAAGGCCGAGGGCCGTCAGGCCGCGATCGAGCGTCGCCCGGAAGACCGGGGGAAGCGCGGGCAGTGCCGGGACGTCGCGCGGCAAGCCCTGAAGACGCGCGTCGGGGGCGGTCCTCCCGGCGGTCCGAGGCTCCGTCGTCGGTGCCCGGCTGCCGCCGAAGGGTCGCCCCCGGCGTTCGTTGGTCTGCCGTCCGGACCGTCGGTCTGACGTGCCTCGTTCGGTTCGCGGCTGGGTTTCCCCGAGCCCCTCCCGAGCCACGTTCCCCGATGGCTGTCCCGGTGCGGAGGCTGGATGGTGGACCCGTCGGCCGGGCGGGTCAACCGGCTTATCCACGAGCCGTGACGGGTCGCGCGGGTTCGTGGATAACTCCGCTCCTGCCGGCGCGCGTCGTGGACGGCGTCAGCTCGATCGAGGGGTCGTGCGGAGCGGTCGGCCGAGCGTCCGCCGGACGACGTCGACGACCTCGTCGACGTAGCGCTCCGCGTCGCCCTGCTCCGCGGCGGTGCGAACGCAGCCCTGGACGTGGTCCTCCAGGACCACGATCGAGAGCGATTCGACGGCGGCGCGCAGCGCGCTGGTCTGCTGGAGGATGTCCACGCAGTACTCCTCGCGCTCGATCATCCGCGAGATCCCGCGGACCTGGCCCTCGATCCGGGCCAGCCGCCGGAGCAGCTGGGCCTTGTCCTTGGTGTAGCTGTGACGGAACGAATCGGCGCCGCCGTCGCGAGCGGGGGCATTGCCGGGATGGTCTGTCGTCATGTCGCTCGATCATACCCCCGGGGGGTATCGGCCGCAACGACCGCCCGATCGCGGCGGGGTGCGGGGGCCGGCGCTACACTCGGCCGGAATGGATCCGCTGGACCATGGCCGCGCCGATCTCGACGGCACCACCTGCGCCGTCTGTGCGGAGCCCGTCCCGAGCGCATCCACCCAGGTCCTCGCCCACCGTGAGGGGCTGGCGTTTCTCCAGGTCGAATGCGCCGGCTGCGGCAGCACGACGCTGGCCTTCCTCCTGGTCGGCCGCGGCCCCGACGATCGGGCCGAGGTCACGGCGACGAACCTGGCGACGGACCTGGCGCCGGCGGCGGACCCGGTGACCGCGGACGACGTCCTCGACATGCACGAGCTGCTGCGCGGCTGGCACGGCACCCTGGCGGACCTCGTCGGTCCCGCGACAGGTTCGGACGTGCGGTGACCGACTCCGCGTCCCAGGTGCCGGCGTCCCAGGTGCCCGCCTCGCCGCTGTCCGGCTCGCCGCTGCCTCCGCTCGCGACGGCGGCTGCCAGCCACCACGGCTTCGCGCACGCCAGCGAGGCCGAGATGTCGCGGATCCTCGACTTCTACGGCGTCGAGTGGCGGTACGAGCCGACGACGTTCCCGATCCTGTGGAACCTCGAGGGCGAGGTCGTCGAGAGCTTCTCGCCGGACTTCTACCTGCCCGAGTTCGACCTCTACCTCGAGATGACGACGCTCAAGCAGAGCCTCGTCCGGAAGAAGAACCGCAAGCTGCGCCGGCTGCGGGAGCTCTACCCGGACATCCGGATCAAGCTGTTCTACGCCCGCGACTTCCGGGCGATGATGCTCAAGTACGGCCGATTCGCGCTGGCCCGATCGCTGTCGGGGACGTCCGGCCAGCTCGTGGGCGGCGAGCTCGCCGGCGACGTGACCGCGGCCGGCGGATCGAGCGAGCCCGCGCTCCAGGCCGACGGCCTCGCGGTGCCGACCCTCGACGAGCCGCCGACGATGCCGGGGCCAGCGGCCGCCCAAGGCACCGCTCGGCGGCGCGCGACACGCGCCGCCCGGACCGTCGCCCGGAGCCGCCGAGCCACCGCCGGGCTGGGCCCGGGTGACGCGGCATGAGGACCGTCGATGACCTGCGCGCGGACATCGGCGAGGTCCTCCTGACGGAAGCCCAGATCCAGGCGCGGGTGGCGGAGCTGGGGGCCCAGGTCTCGGCCGACTTCGCCGGTCGATCGCTGACCATGGTCAGCGTGCTGAAGGGCTCGCTGCCGTTCATGGCCGACCTGATGCGCTCGATCGACCGTCCGCTCCGGATCGACCTCATGGAGGTCTCGTCGTACGGCGGCGCCACGACCGAATCGTCCGGCCTCGTCCGGATCCTGAAGGACCTGTCCTCCAGCATCGAGGGCGAGGACGTCCTGATCTGCGAGGACATCATCGACACGGGCCTGACCCTGAACTACCTCGTCCGCTACCTCCGCGGCAAGCGGCCGGCCTCGCTCCGGATCTGCACGCTGCTGGACAAGCCGGCCCGGCGGCTCGTGGAGATCGACGTCGACTACATCGGCTTCACGATCCCGGACCAGTTCGTGGTCGGCTACGGCCTGGATTACGGCGAGCTCTACCGGAACCTCCGTTTCGTCGGGGTGCTCCGGCCCGAGGTCTACTCCGCTCCCGAATGACGATGCATCGCCGGCCGGTGGGCCGACACCGCCTCCTCGCAGCGGCGGGTGCCGTGGTGACCCTGGTGGGCTGCGTCCTGCCGTGGTGGACCGTTGGCGGCGGGACCAACCAGCTCAGCCAGCTGACCGGCAACGCCTTCGATTCCAGCGGCATCCTGGTGTTCGTGGCGGCGCTGGCCACGATTGCGCTCGTGACGCTGCCGTATGCGCGCGAGCGGCCGGTCCGCGCCGATCGCTGGTCGAGCTACGCCGTCATCGCCGGCGTCGCCTGGCTCGGCTTCCTGTACCGCGTGCTCGACCTGCTGCTGGCCCACGCCCTGCAGTTCGATGCCGCGCTCGACGTGGTGACCCGGATCCCGGGGCTGTGGGTGACGGCCGTCGGGCTCGTGCTCCTGGCCCGCGCGGCGTACGACATGCGCAGCCTGCCCTCGGAGTGGTGATCCGCACCCGCGGGTGATGCTCGCGGGCGCCCTGGATCAGGGCGTCCCGGCGGGCAGGGTCGGTTCCGGGAGGATCTGCACGTCGGCCCCGAACCACCACGTCTGTCCGTCGGCGCTGCGGTAGCGGAACACGTACTGCCCGCCGGCCCAGGTCGGCGCGAGGAGGGGCACGCCGCTCCCGGAGCAGCCGTAGCCGGCCACGCAGTCCGTGACCTCGTGGTAGAGGGCGGCATACGGCGTGTCGCCGGCGCCTGGAGCCGTTCGCCGCAGGCTGATCGGCGTCGCCACGAGGCCGTCCGGCGAGAGCCGCCAGGCAGCCACGTCCACGGGGCCGCGCGGCGGCGCTGGGCCCGTGCCGGGCGCGCACCAGCCCAGGGCATCGATCTCGGTGCCGGCGACGACGACCGTCGGGATGACGGGATCCTGTGGCCCCGACGCGTTGGCCACCGGCGAGATCGCTCGCCACACCCGGACCTGCTGGGTCCGGATG
>DASXQE010000116.1:0-13278 GCA_036493155.1 Candidatus Limnocylindrales bacterium
CGGCGCGCCCGACGCCCTGCCGGCGAGACGCCTGCGGACCGTCACGATCGGTGGCTCGGACTGGCTCCCGATCTACGGCGGCGAGGCGGTCCGCATCGGCGGCGAGGTCGTCTCGCGCCTGCGCAGCGCGGCCTTCGGCTATACCGTCGAGCGGACGGTCGGGACGGCGTACCTGCCCGACGACGTGCCGCCGGGCACTGCCGTGGAGATCGACGTCTTCGCCGACCGGGTGACGGGCGAGGTCGCCGCTGACGTCCTCGTCGACCCCGGCGGCGCCCGGATGCGCGGCTAGGCGCCTGCGCCGCCCGGGCCGTTCGCCGCGAGGTCGAGCCATCCGTCGAGGTCGGGTCCCGCGAGCCTGGCCTCGGCCCGGTCCCAGCGCTCCACGGCCCAGCCCCAGAAGTCGAAGTCGATGGTTGAGATCCGGGCCTGGATCGCGGCCCACAGCGTCCAGCCGACGTCGGACATGACCATCTGGAGGCGCATCCGGGCGAGGATGGCGGGATCGATCTCGCCGAAGTAGGCCAGCGCGAGCGCTTCCTGGCGATCGCCATCGAAGCCCAGCTCCTGGGCGGTGTTGCCGAGCTCGAACGTCGGGTCGTTGTTGCCGCTGAACTCGTAGTCCACAATCCACAGCCGCTCGCCATCGTCGAGGTAGTTCTCGGCCAGCAGGTCGTTGTGGCAGGGCACGCTCGCCACCGGCCGCGTGGCCAGCGCCCGCCCGATCCGCTCCACGGCGCCGAGGCGATCGCGATAGCCCTCGGGGATCCGGATGGCGCGCTCGTCGACGACGCCGAGGTAGAAGCGCGCCAGCGCGACCATGTCGAAGTCGTCGCGGAAGCGCGGCCCCGCATGGAGCCGGTGCAGCACCGCGGCGATCCGGTCCGGCATGCCGGGCGCCTGGAAGGCGGCGTTGGACATCGTCCGGCCGGGCAGCCACTCGAGCACCAGGGCAGTCGGGGCGTCGAGGACGGCCACGACGGTCGCGCCGGCGCCCGCCTCCGCGGCGGCCCTCGTGTTGAAGGCTTCGTTGGCGCGGTCCACCGCCAGCAGCTCGGTCCCGGGGCCCGGGACCCGCACGAAGTACGGGTGACCCTCGACCTCGACCCGGTAGTTGGCGTTCGTCAGCCCCGCGGCGATCGGTGCGGTCACCACGCGACGCCCGGCCCACGTGGGCATCGCGGCGACGACGGCCTCGATGCCGGTCATGGCAGCAGCGAGCCCCGCGTCACCGCGGGGCTCGAAGCGCGTGCGATGGCCAAGGGCGTCTAGACGACGCGGCCGGCCTTGACGACGACGGTGTTGGCGAACTTGTCGTGCCAGCCCTGCTTGGTCGGGCTCGTCGCGGTCGTGTACAGGAGGTACAGGACCCACAGGAACGCCAGCAGGCCGACGATCGAGCCGATGACCGGCGCGCCGCTCAGGAACTGGGCGGCCCACTGGGGGCCCCAGAGCGCGACGCCGCGCCGCAGGGCCTGGTCCATCGTGACGGTCTTGCCATCGAAGGCGTTGCCGACCTGCATGCCCAGCGCCCGCATGCCGATCGTGGCCCGCATCGTGGTCCACGACCAGATGAAGTACGCGGCATTGACGATGGCCAGCACGACGCCGAGCACGAGGGTGCCGACGAAGTTGAACGAGCCGTTGCCGGTCGCGAGGCCGCCCGAGGCCAGGCCGATCCCCGCGAGGATGATTCCGACGATGACGTAGAGAACGCCGAGGATCACGGCGTCGATGATCAGGGCGATCACGCGGTTGGGGACATCGGCGTAGACGAATCCGGCAGCGCCCGGCACGGCGGTGGCGGCTGGCGCGGCCCAGCCCGAGACGGGTGGTGTCGGCGCCTCCGGTGCGGGTGGCGGCGTCTGGTCGGTCATCGGCTTCCTCTCGCTCCCTCGGTCCGCGAGCCGGGCGTCCTGAGCGCGCCCGCCGGACCCGCACGCAGCATAGCCACGGCGCATGCGTGCGAACAGGGGCAAGTGCAGGCCACCCGGCAGGCCCCACCCGCGATTGGCTACGCTCCCGCCGTGGTCGAACAGGCACGTGCGGTCGTCATCGGCGGCGGGGTCGGTGGCACGTCCATCGCCTACCACCTGGCCGAGCTGGGCTGGACCGACGTCGTCCTCGTCGATCGGGCAGAGCTGACCTCGGGCTCGACGTTCCACTCGGCCGGCCTCGTCGGCCAGCTGCGCTCGACCGTGACCCTGACCCGGATGATGATGTATGGGGCCGACCTGTACCGGCGCCTGACCGCCGAGACCGGCGTCGACGTGTCGTGGCACGAGGTCGGCTCGCTCCGGCTGGCCTCGACCAGGGAACGCTACGAGGAGCTCCAGCGCCAGGCCGGCTGGGCGAAGACGTTCGGGCTGCCACTCGAGCTGATCACCGCCGGGGAGGCGCGCGACCGCTTCCCGCTGATGTCGACCGAGGGAGTCCTCGGAGCCGTCTGGCTCCCGACCGACGGCTGGCTCGATCCCTCCGGCCTGGCCCAGGCGCTCGCCGCCGGCGCCCGCTCGCGTGGCGCGACGATCCGCCAGCACACCCGCGTCGTCGCCATCACCAGCGAGCGCGGCCGCGTCACGGGCGTCGAGGTCGAATCGAAGGCCGGCGAGCGCTCGACCATCGCCGCGGATGTCGTCGTCAACGCTGGCGGGATGTACGCCCGCGAGATCGCGGCGCTCGCCGGCGTGACGGTGCCGATCATCCCGATGGCCCACCAGTACCTGTTCACCCACGCCATCGCGGGCGTGACGCCCGGCCTGCCGACGATGCGCGACCCCGACAATCTGTGCTACTTCCGGGAAGAGGTCGGCGGGCTGTGCATGGGCGGCTACGAGCGGGACCCGCAGCCGTGGTCCCTCGACGGCATCCCCGCCGACTTCAACCACCGGCTCCTCGACCCGGACTGGCCCCGCTTCGAGCCGATCATGCGCGGCGCGATCCATCGCGTGCCGGCGATCGCGGACGCCGGGATCACCCGGATGATCAACGGCCCCGAGGCCTTCACGCCGGACAACGAGTTCATCCTGGGCGAGAGCGAGGTCCGGGGGTTCTTCGTCGCGGCCGGCTTCTGCGCCCACGGCATCGCCGGCGCCGGCGGGATCGGCCAGCAGGTCGCTCGCTGGATCGTCGACGGCGAGCCCGAGCTGGATCTCTGGAAGATGGACATCCGGCGCTTCGGCGGCCAGTACCGCAGCCGCGAGCTGACCCTGGCTCGCAGCTACGAGAACTACGCGACCTACTACGACATCCACTACCCGAACGAGGAGCGCGTCGCCGGCCGTCCGCTGCGCCTCTCGCCGGCGTACGAGGACGTCGCTGCCCTCGGTGCGGTGTTCGGCGAGAAGTCGATGTGGGAGCGCCCGAACTGGTTCACGCCCAACGAGGCCGGGGCCGGTCTCGCCGACGGGGCCGATCTCGCCCGCCTCCGGCCGCGGGGCTGGGCCGGCCAGCACTGGTCGGCGGCGATCGGCGCGGAGGCCCTCGCCACCCGCTGGCGCGCGGGCCTGTTCGACGAGTCGAGCTTCGCCAAGATCGAGGTGGAGGGGCCGGGCGCGGCGGCGTTCCTCCAGCGCCTGTGCGACAACGACGTGGCCCGCGAGGTCGGGGCGATCACCTACACCCAGATGCTCAACCAGCGCGGCGGGATCGAGTGCGACTTCACCGTCACCCGGCTCGCCGAGGCCCGCTTCCTGATCGTCACCGGCACGGCCTTCGGCAACCACGACCTGGGCTGGATCCGGCGCCACCGGCCCGATGACGGCTCCGTCCGGATCCACGACACGACGTCCGCGCGGGCTTGCTTCGGGCTGTGGGGCCCGCGGGCTCGGGACATCCTGCAACCGCTCACCACTGACGACCTGTCCGACACCGCGTTCCCGTACATGACCGCCCGCGAGATCACCCTCGGCGAGGCGCCGGTCCTGGCCCTGCGGGTCACGTACGTGGGCGAGCTCGGCTGGGAGCTGTACCCGCCGGCGGAGTACGGGCGGCGCGTGTGGCAACGGCTGTGGGACGCGGGTCGCGAGCACGGCCTCGTCGCCGGCGGGTATCGGGCCATCGACGCGCTGCGCCTCGAGAAGGGCTACCGCGTCTGGTCGAGCGACATCACGCCCGAGGAGACGCCCTACGAGGCCGGCCTCGGGTTTGCGGTGAAGCTCGACAAGCCCGGCGGCTTCATCGGCCGCGAGGCGCTCGTCGCGGCGAAGGCCGCGGGACCGCGGAAGCGGCTGCGCTGCCTCGTCCTCGACGACGCCGCGTCGGTCACGCTGGGGAACGAGCCAGTCCGGATCGACGGCCGGATCGTCGGTCGCGTCACGAGCGGCGGCTACGGCTTCGCGGTCGAGCGCTCCATCGCCTACGCCTACCTGCCCCCGGACCAGGCCGAGATCGGCCTGCGCGGCGAGGTCGAGGTCTTCGGCGAGTGGATCGGGTTCGAGGTCGCCAGGGAGCCCCTCTGGGATCCCGCGGGCACGAGGATCCGGAGCTGAGCGGCGGTCAGGGCCGCCAGTACGGCGCCGAGTGGTCGGCGGGGCTGCGGCGCGGCACGGACGCCGAGCTGCGTGGCTGGGTCGAGGCCGCCCGCGGCTGGTGCGACGCGGCCGACGCGATCGCGCTGCGGCACTTCCGGCGCGACCTCCAGCTGGAGCGCAAGCCGGACCGCACGTTCGTGACGGTCGCCGACCGGGCGATCGAGCGGCTCGTCCGCGAGCGGATCGCGGATGCCTTCCCGGGGCATGGGGTCGTGGGCGAGGAATACGGCAGCGACGACGGGACGAGCGGCATTCGCTGGTACGTCGATCCGATCGACGGGACCCACAACTTCCTCCGCGGCGTGCCGCTGTTCGCGACACTGCTGGCGGTCGAGCGCGATGGCGAGCTGCAGGCGGCTGTGATCTCGGCGCCGGCGATGCGCGAGCGCTGGTCGGCCTGGCGGGGCGGCGGCGCCTGGGCCGAGGGCGGGCCCGGCGGCGCCGCCGACGGGGGGAGCGGGGGGCCTGAGCCGGGCGCGGCGCGACGCATCGAGGTCTCGCGCGTGGCCGAGCTGTCCGACGCCCAGATCCTGTACGCCAGCGCGACCTCGATCGAGGCGTCCGGCCGCGCCCCCGGCTTCCGGGCGCTGCTGGGCAACGCCTGGCGGGAGCGCGGCTTCGGCGACTTCTGGGGCTACACGCTGCTGGCCGAGGGCGCGGCCGAGGCGATGGTCGAGGTGGACCTGTGGCCCTGGGACGCCGCCGCGCCGATGCTGCTCGTCGAGGAGGCCGGCGGCCGCGTGACCGACCTCGAAGGCCGCCGCTCGTTCGAGGGGGCATCGTTCCTGGCGACGAACGGGCTGCTCCATGAGACCATCCGTCACCGGCTGACCGCGCCGATCGCGGAGCAGTGAGGGAGCGAGTGGACGAGCGACTGGCCGCCGGCCCGGCTCAGGAGCATCTGCCGCCACCGTCGACGGGCATCGCCCGCGAGGCGGCATCCGGGCTGGATGATCCGCGGGCGCTCCAGATCCTGAGCACCGAGCATTGGTCGCTCCTGTCGCAGCGGTCGCTCGTCTACAACGAGGCGTTCGCGCGCGCCGGGATGTTCCTGACCTTCGTGTCGGCGACGCTGGTGGCCCTCGGCTTTGTCGGCAATGCGATGGCATTCAACCGCGACTTCCTGGTCCTCGCGGCATTGCTGCTGTTCGTGGACCTCGTCATCGGGCTGGCCACGATCGGCCGGATGCTCGACGCGTCGGTCGACGACCTCCGCTCGATCGCCGGCATGAATCGGATCCGGAATGCCTACGTCCGGATCGCGCCCGCGGTGATGCCGTACCTCAGCACCGGCATCCACGACGACGTCGCGGGCGTCATGCAGACCTACGGCGCACCGAGGATCCGCGCCGGCCTGCCCGCGTTCATCCACGGGCTGACGACCTCCGGCGGCATGATCATGGTGATCGTCTCGCTCTTGGCCGGGGTCCTGGGCGGTGTCCTCGGCCTCATCCTCGGCGCGGACCTGGTCGGGTCCTTCGCCACCGGCGCGATCGCCTTCCTGGTCCTGTTCGGGCTGCTGAACCGCTACGCCTATGGCGTCGTGTCGGGCTTCGAGCGGACGTTCAGCCCGAGCTTCCCGACGCCGCCCGAGGGCGACCCCCAGGACTGACGGACTAGCGGGCCAGCCGCGGCGAGCGGCCTGACAGGAGCGTCGAGATCGCGACGCCGCCCACGGCCACGAGGAACACGATCGAGCCCACCACGTTGATCTGCGCCGGCAGGGCGTTCTTGATGATGCCCCACACCCAGATCGGGAACGTGTTGGTCGTGCCGGACACGAAGTTCGTGATGACGAAGTCGTCGATCGACAGCGAGAACGCCAGCAGGCCGGCCGCGAGCACGCCCGGCAGGATCAGCGGGAACGTCACCTTCCAGAACGTCGTCCACTCGTTCGCCCCCAGGTCCATGGCGGCTTCCTCGAGCCGCCGGTCGAAGCCGCTCAGGCGGGCCTTCACGGTCACGACCACATAGCTGATGTTGAACATGACGTGGGCGATCAGGATCGTCGTCATGCCGAGGGGGAAGAACGTGCCCTTCGGGACGATGCCGTTGAGTGGCGGCAGGGCGGTGCTGACGAACAGCGTCAGGAGGCTCGAGCCCATGACGATCTCGGGGGTCGCCATCGGCAGGAAGATCAGGCCGTTGAGCGCCCCCCGGCCCCGGAACGAGTAGCGGCTGAGCGACAGGCCGATCAGCGTCCCCAGCGTCGTCGCCAGGATCGTCGAGATGAACGCGATGATGAGGCTGTTCCCGACCGCGCCCGGATCCTGGAGCGCGCCGCTGGCGCTGAACTTCGGTCCCAGGCCCGGCCAGCCGAGCGGGTTCTGCCAGGCCTGCAGCGTGAAGCCGTGCCACACGAAGTTGAACTTCCCGTAGGGCAGGTAGTCGTTGAAGCTGAACAGGATCATCACGGCAATCGGGATCAGCAGGTAGACGATCGCCAGGACGGTGAAGGTCGGCAGCGCCCAGCGGCCCACGAACCGGCCGATGGTCCTCGGCGGCCGGCGCGCCGGATCGAGGGCGATCGAGCCGGCGCGGGCGTCAACGGTCGCGGTCGCCATCGTCAGCCCGTCAGCTGCTCGGTGCCGAGGAACTTGGCGTAGATCGAGACCGCGACCAGGATCGCGGCCATGAGGATGAACGACAGCGCCGCCGCAACCGGGTAGTCGTTGAGCAGCAGGAACCGGCCCTGGATGACGTTGCCGATCATCTGGGTCTGGGTGTTGCCCAGGAGCGTGGCGTTGACGTAGTCGCCGATCGACGGGATGAACGTCAGGATCGAGCCCGCGAAGACGCCCGGCAGGGCCAGCGGGAAGGTCACGAACCGGAAGGCGCCCCAGCGGGTGGCGTACAGGTCGTTGGAGGCCTCGATGAGCCGGAAGTCGATCTTCTCCAGGGCGACGTACAGGGGCAGGATCATGAACGGCAGGAAGTTGTAGGTGAGGCCGGCCACGACCGCGATCGGCGTCCCGGTGATGCTCGCGTCGGGCGGGACGACGTGGAGCGTGTCTCGCAGGAAGCCCAGGAACGGCCCGTCCAGGAGCGTCTTCCAGCTGATGGTCCGGATGAGGAAGCTCGTGAAGAACGGCGCGATCACGAGGAACAGCAGCAGGTTCTTGAACCGCCCGCCGCGGAACGCCACGGTGTAGGCGACCGGGAAGCCGATCAGGAAGTCGAGCACCGTTGCGGCGCCGCCGAACAGCAGCGAGTTGCCGAACTGCTTCGGGAACTTCGTGAGCGCGGTGGCATAGGCGTTGGTCGAGCCAGTCAGCTTGAAGCCGCTGTCGAGCGAGCCGCTCGAGATCGACATCAGGAACATCTGGAGGGTCGGCCAGATGAAGAACACCAGCAGCCACAGCAGGCCGGGCGCCAGCAGCAGGTACGGCGCCGCCGAGCCCAGGCGGGAGCGCCAGGTCCGGCCGCTCGGCGGCGGCAGCCCCAGCTCAGCCGCCGTCATCGATCAGCGGCCCCAGGCGACGCGCTGGCCGCGGATCACGAGCCGGCAAGGTCGAGGTAGAGCTCCTTGAGCTTGGCGTCGAGCTCGTCGGACAGGAACTGGAAGTTGTGCTGCTTCGCGACGATGTCGGCGGTCGGGAAGATGAGCGGGTTCGACGGGGCCGTGTCGTCGATCTTGGCGATCTCGACGTCGGCGCCCTTGACCGGGCAGACGTAGTAGACGTAGGCCTCGATCTGGGCCGCGATCTTGGGGTCGTAGACGAAGTTCATCATCAGCTCGGCCGTGTACTTATGCTCGGCGCCCTTCGGGATCATCATGTTGTCGGTCCAGACCATGACGCCCTCGGTCGGGAACACGAAGTGCTGGTTCTCGTCGCCCGAGGACGCGAGATCGCCGGACCAGACCATCGCGGCCCAGACCTTGCCGGACGCGAAGTCCTGCAGGTAGTCGTTGCCGGTGAACCGGGCCCCGCCCTGGACGATCGGCTGGAGGTCGTCGTGGACCGCCTGGAGGTCGTCGTCGGTGGTCGTCGCCGGATCGGCGCTCTTGCCCAGCTTGAGCAGCCCCAGGCCGAACGTGTCGCGGGCCTCGGTCAGGAACGTGACCTTGTTGGCCGGCAGGGCGTACAGGTCGGCAAGGCTCTTCGGCACCGGCTTGCCGGCGTTGTCGAGGGCCTTCTGGTCATAGCCGATGCCGGTCATGCCGGACTGCCACGGGTAGTGGTAGTCGTTGCCGGGATCCCACGGCTGGTTGCGCAGGGCGTCGCGGAGGTTGGTCGCGCAGTTGGGGACGTCGCCCTGGTCGAGCTTCTCGATCCAGCTCTTGCTGATCAGCCGGGCGGCCATCCAGTCGGTCATGACGATGAGGTCCCAGCCGCTCGACAGGCCGGTCGAGAGGGCCGGCTGGATGAGGGCGTAGAACTCCTCGTTGTCGTTGATCTTCTCGACGTAGTTCACGTCGACGCCGTACTGCGTCTTGAACTGCTCGATGGTCGGCGACGAGCCGGGCGAGTAGACGCCGGCGTCGCCGGCTGCGCCCGCGAGGTCGATGTACGCCTCCCAGTTGGCGAACTGCAGGGGACCGGTCGGCGACGGCTTGGGCGTGGGCGAGGCGTTGCTCGCGGCCTGGCTTTCCGGCGGGACCGTCGGGACGGCGATCGAGACCGGCGGCTCGGTCGCGCCGCCGCTGCCGCAGGCGGCGAGGAACGCGCTGAAGCCGGCCAGCGCCGAGCCCTGCAGGAAGCGTCGTCGCGTGACCGTCCACGCGAGCGTCGACGGTCGGTTGTCCGGGGTCATGCAGCGTCCTCCGATGGCATGGACGCGCCCGCGTCCGGTACGACGAATGAATGCTCGGGCAGCCACGACAGCTGGACCTGCTCGCCGCGCGACCAGAGCTCGGCTTTCGTGGCTCGTTCGACGTTCTGCTCGTACACCGTCAGCCGGTCGCCGTTGGGCAGGGCCACGATGTATTGCGTGCTGACACCCAGGTATGAGGCGTCGGTGATCGTCCCGGCCAGCCGGTTGAGGCCGGCCGCGACCGTCGCGCTCGTCTCGGCCAGGCGGATCTTCTCGGGCCGCACCCCGATGGCCAGCGAGCCGGCGTGGCCGTCCACCAGGCCCTTCGGGATGCGCACGGCCGTGCCGTCGGTCAGGCGGAAGCCGGCGTAGCCGTCGGTCGCGCCATCGGGCGCCGCGGGCAGGAGGTTGCTGACCCCCAGGAACCCGGCCACGAAGCGGGTCTGCGGCCGCTCGTACAGCACCTCCGGGTCGCCCAGCTGCTCGTACCGGCCGTGGTTCATGACGGCGATGCGGTCGGACATCGTCATCGCCTCCTCCTGGTCGTGGGTCACGTAGATGAACGTGATCCCGACCTCCTGCTGGATGCGCTTCAGCTCGACCTGCATCTGCTTGCGGAGCTTCAGGTCGAGGGCGCCCAGCGGCTCGTCCAGGAGCAGGACCGCGGGCTTGTTGACGAGCGCCCGGGCCAGGGCCACGCGTTGGGCCTGGCCACCCGACAGCTGGCCGGGCTTGCGCCGCTCATAGCCCGGCAGCTCGACGATCCGCAGCATCTCGGCCACGCGGTCCTTGACGTCCTTGTCGCTGACCCGCTTGCGCTTGAGGCCGAAGGCCACGTTGTCGAAGACCGAGAGATGGGGGAACAGGGCGTAGTTCTGGAAGACCGTGTTGACGTTGCGCTGGTACGGCGGCAGCCAGGTCACGTCCTTGCCCTGGAGCTCGATCAGGCCCGAGGTCGGCTGCTCGAAGCCACCGATCATCCGGAGGGTCGTGGTCTTGCCGCAGCCGGAGGGCCCCAGGAGGCTGAAGAACTCCCGGTCGCGGACCTCGAGGTCGATGTGGTCGACGGCCATGACGGCGTCGCCCGCGGTCGCGCCATCGACGTACTGGGCCACGCGGCGGCCCTGGGCGTCCCCGCCGAAGCGCTTGGTCAGCTGGGTCAGGCGGACCGCGACGTCAGCCACGCAGCGACGGATCCTCCATGCCGAAAGGGGCGCCCGTCACGCAGGCTTCGGGATCCCTTCGAGGGGCCGAGAATAGGAGCGCCGTTCGAAGCGTGTCAAACCACGGATCGGGCCACTCCCGGGTCGCCACGGGTGCGAGATTCGCAGCTCCAGGTGCCGCGCGCCTGCGAATCCGGGGGCGCCGTGTCTGGCCCGGTGGCCGCTTGGTGGCGAGCCCGGGGGTGACGCCGGGCGATTCGCGCGGTTCGCCGTACGATATCGACGCCCGAGCCGCCAGAACCCGGCGGCGACCACCATCCAGCCCACGCGAGGTTGAGCCCGAGCCATGCCCGTCACCGAGAGCGCCGTCCTGGAGGCCCTGAGCCAGGTCCAGGAGCCCGAGCTGGGCGGTGACCTCATCAGCCGCAACATGGTCCGCGACCTCCGGATCGACGGGACCGCGGTGGCGTTCCAGATCGAGCTGACAACCCCGGCCTGCCCGCTCAAGGACGAGATCGAGGCACGCGTCCACCGGGCGCTCGATCCCATCGGGGTCGAGTCGGTCGAGCTGACCTGGGGCGCGTCCGTTCGCCGCGCGGCGCCGCGGACCGCGGAACAGCTCCTGCCCAACGTCCGCAACGTCGTGGCGGTCGGCTCCGGCAAGGGCGGCGTCGGCAAGTCGACGGTCTCGGTCAACCTCGCCGTGGCCCTCGCCCAGGACGGCGCCCGCGTCGGGCTGCTGGACGCGGACATCACCGGCCCCAACATCCCGTTGATGCTCGGCCTCGACGGCCAGCCCGGGAAGAGCCTCGACAACAAGATCGTTCCCCTGGAGCGCCACGGCGTGAAGGCGATCTCGATCCAGTTCTTCGTGCCCCAGGGCCAGCCGATCATCTGGCGCGGGCCGCTCGTCGGTGGCGCGATCACGCAGTTCCTGCGCGATGTCGACTGGGGCGATCTGGATTACCTCGTCGTGGACCTGCCGCCGGGCACGTCGGACGCCCAGCTGACCCTCGCCCAGGCCGTCCCGATCAGCGGCGCGGTCCTCGTCACGACCCCCCAGGAGGTCAGCCTCCTCGACGTCGACAAGGCCCTGGCAATGTTCAAGCGCCTGAGCGTGCCGGTCCTCGGCCTCGTGGAGAACATGGCCGGCTTCGTCTGCCCACACTGCGGCGAGTCGGTCGACATCTTCGGGCGCGGCGGTGGCGAGCGCTACGCGCGCGAGCAGGGCCTCGAGGTCCTCGGCTCCGTGCCGCTCGACATCACCGTCCGCCAGGGCGGCGACGTCGGCGTGCCGGCCGTTGCCCAGCGCGAGCCGGGGCCCGCGGCGCTGGCGTTCCGGACCGCCGCCCGGACCATCGCGGCGCGGATGAGCGTCCGCGCGGCCCAGGGCGCGGGCCAACCGGTCCTGACGGTCTCCTAGCCCGAGCGGTCGGCAGCCCGGGCGCTGCGCAACCGGCCGCCGCTACACCGACCGCCGCTACACCGACCGCCGCGCGGCCGCCGCGGTCCCCGCCGCGACGTGCTCGACCTCGATCGACAGGAGCGAGCGCGCGGGCTCGATCGGCACGCCCGACGCGGCGCACAACGCCGCGATCTGCTCGCGCCGGTCGGAGTGGTAATGGACGAGCAGGGCCCGCGGGACCCCGGCGCGGCGAGCCATGTCGATCGCCTCCTCGGTCGAGAGGTGGCCGCGGCGGGCATCGTCGATCAGGGCCGACTCGAGCGTCGCCTCGAGGATCAGCAGGTCAGCCCCGCGGGCGAGGTCGACGACCATGTCGGACGGGCCCATGTCGCCGCCATAGACGACCCGCGTCCCGCCGGGACCCTCGATGTCCATGGTCCACGCCGGGATGTAATGGCCGACCGGGTGAGGCGTGATCCGCAGGTCGCCGATCTGGAACGGCACGGCGGACTCGTACGGCGTGATCGCGAAGGCGATGTCGAAGAAGCCCTCCCGCTCGCCGATCGCGAGCGCCAGGCGATCGACCTGATCGCGGGCGCGCGCGGGCGGCAGGTAGACCGGCAGCTGCTGCTCCGGCGGGACGCCCCACGGGAAGCGGTACCGCAGCGGCGCGATGTCGACCCAGTGGTCGGCGTGGTAATGCCCGACCACCAGCCCCGACAGGCTCGTCGCCGGCAGGACGTGCTCCAGCCTCGAGGCCACGCCGCTGCCGATGTCGAACAGCACGTTCGTGGTGTCCGTCTGGACGAGGACGCCCGAAGCCGGGGTGTCGGGGACCGGCCGAGCGGTCCCGGTCCCGAGGACGGTCAGGCGCATCGATCCTCCCTGGCTGGTCGGTGAAGCCGCCCCACGGTAGCGGCCTCGGCGGTCCTCGTCACGAGCCCGGCGGCGGCGCGGCCGGCTCGAGGCGCGCGAGCAGGATGGCCGCGGCGTTGAGCGCGGCCCTGGCCCGGCCCTGGTCGCCCCCGAGGAACGCGATCCGGCGCTCACGGTGCTCGCCACCGGGATCCACGACGGCCACGCTCACCGCCGTGTCGCCACCGCGGGCTCGGACCTCGACGGCCAGGCCCACCTCGCTGCCGCCGATCGAGCGGACCCGCGCAGCGAGGTGCTCCGGGGTCGCCTCGTGGCCGTCATGGGCCTCGGGTCGGACCGGCAGCGCCTCGGCGAACGCCAGGCGGTCGCCCAGCGCCTCGGCGAGGAGGGCCGTCAGCGTGCCCCGCGTCGCCACCTCGACGAGGGAGAGCCGCCAACCGCAGTCATCCAGCGCGGCCGCGATCGCCTCCCCCCAGGTCGTCGAGCCGCGGGCCCAGACGTGGCCCTCGAGCAGGTGCTCCACCTGGGCCCGGGTCGCGGCGACCGC
>DASXQE010000117.1:0-2490 GCA_036493155.1 Candidatus Limnocylindrales bacterium
CCAGCCCGCGATCGTAGACTCCACCCCGGTCGTGGCCGCGCTCGCGGCGACTGCGGCCACGGCCAGCACGACGATCCACGCGCAGGACACGACGCAGCGCAGCGCGTCGCTTGGCTTTCGGATCCGTCGCTCCAGCCGGTCTTCGACCTGGATCACGGGTGGTGTCACAGGACGATCGTTTCACCTGCTCCCCTGAGAGGCGAAGCACGTACCCGTTCGTGATGATCCGCGTGCCCGCGCTCGCCTTCCTAGGCCCCGTAGCCGGCGGCCTTGAGCACCTCGACGCGGACGATGACGCGGACCGCTCCCGGCTTGTCCTCGCCCGGGTCCTTGCCGTCGTACTTCCATGACAGGCCGATGTCGAAGGCGCGGCCGATGTCCGGCGTCATCGACGCGCGACCGCGCAGTTCCACGTAGTTTTCCGGGTCGGCGGACTCGATCACGGTGACACTCACCCGCGGGTCACGCAGCATGTTCCTGTGCTTAAGGCGGCCTTCGACCGTGGAGAACAGGACATCGTCGCCGTCGCGGCCGATCCACATCACCGACGTCTGCGGGCCGCCGTCCGCGTTGACCGTGGCGAGCACCGCGTAATTCCGCCCGTCGATCAGCCTGATCGCGGATTCAGAGAGCCGGATTCCCATGCCGGCACGCTAACACGCGGCCGCTAGGCCGACGGCCGGGGCGATGGTTGCGGCAACGATACGGCTATAGCCGTATGGCTGTCACAACCATGCGGGACCGGCGGGCCAGCCAACGGGCGGCACAGCTTCCGGGAACGCGAAACGGCCCGGATCGCGATGATCCGGGCCGTTCCGTTGCCTTGCGGTGCGGCGGACTTAGAAGTCCATGTCCCCGCCGCCGGGGCCGGCCGGGGCAGCCGGGGTCTTCTCCGGCTTCTCCGCGATGACCGCCTCGGTGGTGAGGAACAGCGCCGCGATGGACGCGGCGTTCTGCAGCGCCGAGCGGGTGACCTTGGCGGGGTCGATGATGCCGGCCTTCAGCATGTCGACGTACTCGCCGTTGGCCGCGTTCAGGCCCTCGCCCGCGGGCAGGGACTTCACCTTCTCGACCACGACGCCGCCCTCAAGGCCGGCGTTGATCGCGATCTGCTTGAGCGGCTCATCGACGGCACGGCGCACGATCGCCGCACCAGTCGCCTCGTCGCCCGACAGGTCCAGCTTGTCGAAGGCGGTGCGGGCGGCCTGGATCAGCGCGACACCGCCGCCGGGCACGACACCCTCTTCGACCGCGGCCTTGGCGTTGCGCACCGCGTCCTCGATGCGGTGCTTGCGCTCCTTGAGCTCGACCTCGGTCGCCGCGCCCGCCTTGATGACGGCCACGCCGCCGGCCAGCTTGGCCAGCCGCTCCTGCAGCTTCTCGCGGTCGTAGTCGGAGTCGGTGTTGTCGATCTCGGTGCGGATCTGGTTGACCCGGCCCGCGATCTGGTCCGCGTCACCGGCGCCGTCGACGATCGTGGTCTCGTCCTTGGTCACGACGATCTTGCGGGCGCGACCGAGCACGTTGACGTCAACGCTGTCCAGCTTGAGGCCGACCTCTTCGCTGATGACCTGGCCGCCGGTGAGGATGGCGATGTCACCGAGCATGGCCTTGCGGCGGTCACCGAATCCGGGTGCCTTCACCGCGACCGAACGGAACAGGCCGCGCATCTTGTTGACCACCAGGGTGGCCAGGGCCTCGCCGTCGACGTCCTCGGCGATGATGAGCAGCGGCTTGCCGGACTGCACGACCTTGTCGAGCAGCGGGAGCATGTCCTTGTTGGCCGAGACCTTGGAGTTCACCACGAGGATGTACGGGTCCTCGAGGACGGCCTCAAGCCGCTCCGGGTCGGTGACGAAGTAAGGCGCGATGTAGCCCTTGTCGAAGCGCATGCCCTCGGTGAGCTCAAGCTCGAGGCCGAAGGTGTTGCTCTCCTCGACGGTGATGACGCCTTCCTTGCCGACCTTGTCCATCGCCTCGGCGATCATCTCGCCGATCGCGGTGTCCCCGGCCGAGATGGACGCGGTGGAGGCGATCTGCTCCTTGGTCTCCACGTCCTTGGCGAGCTTGGACAGCTCCTCGCTCACCGCCTCGACGGCTGCCTCGATGCCGCGCTTGAGCGACATCGGGTTGGCGCCCGCCGCGACGTTCCGCAGCCCCTCGCGCACCAGCGCCTGGGCGAGCACGGTGGCCGTCGTCGTGCCGTCGCCGGCCACGTCGTCGGTCTTCTTCGCTACTTCCTTAACCAGCTCGGCGCCGATCTTCTCCCACGGGTCCTCGAGCTCGATCTCCTTGGCGATGGACACGCCATCGTTGGTGATCGTGGGGGCTCCCCACTTCTTCTCGAGTACCACGTTCCGGCCCTTGGGGCCGAGGGTTACCTTCACGGCGTCGGCAAGCTGGTTCATGCCGCGCTCGAGGCCGCGCCTGGCGTCCTCGTCAAACGCGATCATCTTCGCTGCCATTGGTTCCAGTCCTCCGTGGCGTACG
>DASXQE010000118.1:0-15225 GCA_036493155.1 Candidatus Limnocylindrales bacterium
AGGTTGAAGCACACCTCGCAGAGCCCGATCTTCTCCTTCACCTCACGGATCGCGTCTGCCAGTGCGAAGGCGTCCTCACCCGAGGTACGCAGGATGTGGAAGGCCAGGCGCTGGGCCGTGCGCTGGCCGATGCCCGGCAGCTTGCCCAGCTCGGTGATGAGCCGCTGGATCGGGGCGGGATTGGCGTTCACATGCCGGGCAGGCCCAGCCCGCCCAGGGGTCCGCCGGGGCCGCCGAGGCCGCCGGCGATGCCGCCCATCTTGCTCTCGGCCAGCTTGCGCGACGCCTCGAGCGCCTCGTTGACCGCAGCGGTCACGAGGTCCTGCAGCATCTCGACGTCGTCGGGATCGACCGCGGAGGGATCGATGCTGACGGCCTTCAGCTGCTGGGTGCCGGTCACGACGGCCTTGACGACGCCGCCACCGGCGCTGCCTTCGACCTCCGTCTCGGCCAGCTCGGCCTGGATCCGGCCCATCTGCTGCTGCATCTGCATCGCCATGCGCTGCAGGTTGCCCATGCCTAGGTCCTCCGACTGCGTGACCGTCGCGGGAAGTCTGCGGGAAGCGACGGCACGCTGCAGTGCCGCGCCCGGCTGCGGGTCACTGGACCTCGCCAGGATCGGCGGGATCATCGCCGAAGATCCGCTGGGCCTGGGCGAGCACGAACGCGGCGTCGTCGTCGGCCACGAGCTCCGGCACGAGATCCAGGTTCGTCGTGATGCAGCGAACCGCAACGGGATGGCCGAGGACGGCGCCGATGCCGGCCTCGAGGACCGTGCGGCGCTTGTCGGCCTTCTCCGCCAGGAACGCCTGGCCTTCGGGGAAGCCGAGGGTCACGACGTTGTCGTCGATCGAGACCGGTCGTGAGTTGATGATCAGGTACTTCGTGGCGGGGTTCTCGCTGATGCGGGCGACGACGTCCTGCCAGCGATCGCGCAGCGTCGCCAGGTCGCCGCTGACCGCGGGACTCGCCAGGCCCGTCGCCTCCGAAGCGGCGGGGAGGGGGCTCTGGGCCGTCGCGGCCCCTGCCGGGGTGGACGGCGCCTCGGGACGGGGGGTCGGGGACGGCGGCGCGACCGCGGCCGGCGTCACCGCGACCGGCGGCACCTTCGGCGGCTTCGCGGTGGTGGCCGGTGGCGCCGGCTCGTCCGCTGCGGCGGCTGGCGGCGCGGGCGCGGATCCGCCTGCCGAACGGCCGCGTGCCGACGGCGCGGGCGACGATTCGAGTGGGCCGGGCCCGCGATCCGGGGCCTGTACCGGGGCGAGGCGGCCGTCCGCGTTCGCCGGATGCGGGCGGCCATCGCGGTCGTCGCCCGGCAGGAGCGCGAGCTCGAGCTGCAGGCGCAGGCCCCCGACGCCGGCGCGCGTCGGGTCGATGGCGGCGAGCTGGCGGGCGGCGGCAGTCAGGTCCGAGAGGGCGTGGCGCGCGACCGGCGCATCCGTCCCGGCGCCGACGATCGCCGCACGGAGCGCCTCGACGACCTGGTCGAGGAAGCCGCGCAGGTCCCGGCCGCGGTCCTCGAGGGCATCGAGGATCCTGAGCCCGGCGACGAGGTCGCGGCCGACGAGCGCGTCCACGAACGCGGCGATCGACTCGGCATCGGCCAGGCCGAGGAGGTCGCGAACACGAGCCGCATCCAGGTCATCCGACGATGACGCCAGCAGCTGGTCGAGCATCGATTCGGCGTCGCGCATCCCGCCCGCCGCCAGGCGGGCGATCAGGTGGAGCGCCTCGGGCGTGGCCGATCGGCCGTCGGCCTCGAGGATGCGCTCGAGCTTGCCCTCGATCTCGGCGGCGGTCAGGCGCCGGACGTCGAACCGCTGGAGCCGCGACAGGATCGCCGGCGGAAACTCCTCCGGGTGCGTGGAGGCGAACATGAACGTGACGAACTCGGGCGGCTCCTCGAGGGACTTGAGGAGGGCGTTCCAGGCATCGCGCGTGATCTGGTGCGCCTCGTCCAGGATGTAGACCTTGCGGCGCAGGTCGGTCGGGGCGTAGTTGATCCGCTCCCGCAGCTCGCGGATGGCGTCGATGCCGCGGTTCGATGCGGCATCGATCTCGAGCAGGTCCATCGCCCGGCCCTCGCGGATAGCCACACACGCCTCGCACCGGTCGCACGGGTCGCCGTCCTGGAGATCCGTGCAGTTGACGGCCTTCGCCAGGATCCGGGCGAGCGACGTCTTGCCGGTACCGCGCGGCCCGACGAACAGGATCGCGTGCGCGACGCGGCCGGTCCGGACCGCGTTCCGGAGCGTCTCGACGACGGCCTCCTGGCCCACGATCTGGGCGAACGTCTGCGCGCGCCAGCGGCGATAGATCGCCTGATGGGCGGTCGGCGCCGGGGCCGTCATCGCGCTTGGCTCGGTCACCCGACTCCTCGTCCCGTTGCGGCGGCGGTCGGGCCCGCGTCCACCGGTCCGGCCGTCGTGATCGTTGTGCCGTGCACCCTCCGTCGACCGAGCGGCACCCGGGCCCATCCCAGCAGGCGGCTCGGACCAGGCCGTTCCGCGGCACCCGGCGATGGTCGCTGAGTGCTGCTTCCTTCCGGACCTGACACGGTTCGCGATTCGCCGCTGCGCGGGACCCGATCCTCAACGTCGCCTGGAGGGACGGCCTCCGAACGCCGGGACCTCGGGAGGGAATTCAGCCCTGCTGGAGCGGATTGCAGGTACAGGGCACCGCTAGTTCCCCGCCTAGCACGGCACCGCGAAGGATACCCCGAGCCGCTCAATCCCCGGAAGACCAGGCGCGCCGGTCATGGGCGAGATGGGCCGGCGTCGGCGCGGGGTGGCGGAGAGGGAGGGATTCGAACCCTCGATGGGTTGCCCCATACCGCATTTCCAGTGCGGCGCCATAGTCCACTAGGCGACCTCTCCCCGGGTGCCGCGTCCGGCCCGACGCGCCGTCAGAGGGTACCGGCTGCGCCTCCGACCGAGGCCGCGTGCCGCACGGCCACGCAGCGCAGCGCCGGCGAGTGGCGGAGAGGGTGGGATTCGAACCCACGGTGCTTTCGCACACCGCTTTTCGAGAGCGGCACCTTCAACCACTCGGACACCTCTCCGCCGGAGAGGATACCAAGCGGTCAGCTGAGGACGGTGGTGTAGAGCTCCTCGACCTCGTCCCGGCGGATGCCGCTCACGACCTTGAGGCGGCGCTGGAGCGAGGGGTTCGAGGCGAGCTGCAGGGCCGACCCGGCGGCACCCTCGGCGACGTTGGGCACCGCGAAGACCAGCTCCTCGACGTCCGATGCGAGCAGCGCCCCGACGCACATCGGGCAGGGCTCCATGGTGCAGAACATCGTCACGTCACGGAGCCGATCCCGGCCGACGCGGCGCGCGGCCTCGCGCAGGGCCACGAGCACGGCATGCGCGGTCGGGTCGTCGGTCTCGGCGACGCGATCATGGGCCCGCGCGACCATCGCCTCGTCCAGGACCGCCACGGCGGCGTGGGGTCGCTCGCCACGGGCGACCGCGGCTCTTGCCTCGGCCAGGGCCTCGCCCATGTACAGCTCGTAGTTCATGGCCGGCGAAGCATACCCGCGCGGGATGTGCCAGCCGCCGCCCGCCTACCATGGCCGCCGATGTCAGCGCCACGGCGAATCGGCGTCCTGACGGGCGGCGGCGACGTCCCGGGGCTCAACTCGGTCATCAAGAGCCTGACGTATCGCGCCACCGAGCTGGGGATCGAGGTCGTCGGCATCCGGCGCGGTTGGGAGGGCCTGACCCACATCCGCCCGGGCCCCGACGGCGAGAGCGAGTACATCCGGCCGCTGGACCGCCGCAACACCCGGACGATCGATCGGACCGGTGGCACGATCCTGCACACGACCCGGACGAATCCGGCCCACGTGACGGAGGCCGGGCTGCCGGCCTGGCTCGACGCGCGGCAAGCCGCGGCGATGCGCGTCGCCGACGGCCGCTACGACCTGACGCCCGTGGTGCTCGAGCACCTCGACGCGCTCGGCATCGACGCCCTCGTCACGATCGGTGGCGACGACACCCTGTCGTTCTCGCGGGTCCTGGTGGAACGCGGCGTGCCCCTGGTCGGAATCCCGAAGACGATGGACAACGACGTCCCCGGGACCGAGTACTGCATCGGGTTCTCGTCGGCCATCACCCGGGCGAAGGAGCTGATCGATCGCCAACGGACGACGCTCGGCAGCCACGAGCGGATCGGCGTCTTCCGGATCTTCGGGCGCGACGCCGGGTTCTCGGCGCTGTTCGCGGCGTACGTCACGTCGGGCCGCTGCGTCATCCCCGAGGTGCCGTACGACCTCGACCTGCTGTGCGAGCTGCTCGCCGAGGACCAGCGCCTGTCGCCCTCGCGCTATGCCATCGTCGTCACCGCCGAAGGCGCGATCTGGGCGGGGGCCTCGATCCCGGAGGTCGGAGCGGCCGATGCCTTCGGCCACAAGCACAAGGCCAATGTCGGCGAGGCGCTCGCGGCGGAGATCGGCGCCCGGACCGGCACCGAGGCCCTGGCGATCGAGCTGACCTACGACCTCCGCAGCGGCCAGCCGGACGCCCTCGACCAGATCGTCTCGACGACGTTCGCGAACGTCGCGATGGACCTCGTCGCCGAGGGCGCCTTCGGGCAGATGGTCGCGATCCGCGACGGCAAGTACGCGGCCACGCCATTGGGTGGGCCCGCCCAGCGAGCCCGCCGCGTCGACGTCGACCTCATGTACAACGTCGCGCGCTGCCGGCCCCGGTACGACGGGCGGATGGGCCTGCCGATGCTCCTCGTCGGGCTGCCGGCCGGCGTCGGCGCGAGCGTCCCCGCGGCCGGCTAGGCCTCGAGGCCGGAGGCTTCCCGGATCGCGCGCGCGACCGCGGAGACGTCCTCGTCGCCGTGGCCCCGGCCCATGAGTGCCGCCTCCATCGTCTCGACCAGGGCCGTCGCGGGCAGGAATGCGCCGGTCTCCCGCGCGAGCTGCAGCGCGATCCCGAGGTCCTTGCGATGGAGCGCGACCTTGAACCCGAGCGGGTAGTCGTTGTCGATCATGCGGCCGCTGCGGTTCTGGAGGACCCAGCTCTGGGCGGCGCCACCCGACAGCGCCTGGACGAGGGCCTCGACGTCGAGGCCGGCCTTGAGGGCGAGGACGATCCCCTCGGCGACGCCCAGGTAGCCGCCGGCGAGGATGACCTGGTTCACGGCCTTCGCCGCCTGGCCCGACCCGATCGGCCCGAAGTGGGTGATCGTCGTGCCCATCGTCTCGAGGACCGGCCGGGCGCGCTCGACGTCGGCGGCCGCACCGCCGACGAAGATCGACAAGGTCCCCTTCTTCGCGCCCTCGCTGCCGCCCGAGACCGGCGCGTCGAGCATCGCCACGCCCTGGCTTGCGAGGCGGGCCGCGAAGTCGCGCGTGGCCGACGGCGAGATCGTCGACATGTCGATCACGAGTGCGCCGGCCGGGGCACCGGCCGCCACGCCGTCCGGACCGAACAGGACCGCCTCGACGTCCGGGGTGTCGGAGACGATCGTGACGACGAGATCAGCCGACCCTGCCGCGGCAGCGGCGGTGGGCGCCAGCTCCACGCCGAGGTGGGCGAGCTCCGAGGCCCGGCCGGGGGTCCGGTTCCAGGCGCTGACCGTGTGGCCGGCCCGCGCCACGTTGGCGGCCATCGCGCCGCCCATCGTTCCGAGCCCCACGAACCCGACGCGCACCGCTCCCTCCTTCCGACTCGCCGACGGCCGATCGATCCTAGCCGTCAGCGAGGCTCGGCGACGAGGACGAACGGCCCGCCCCGCGGGCCGTCGATGACGCGCCGCTCGGTGCCGAGCGGACCCTCGGCCGGCGATGTCAGGACCGTCCCGGCGCTTTGGAGCCGTTCCACGCCCGCCGCCGGCGCGACGAGGTAGACCGCGGCCCAGCCCTCGCCGTGCCGGGCAAGGAACGCCGCGAGCTGGCCTTCCGTCGATGGCTCGGCGACGACGATCTCCGCCGGCTCGACGCCGGGCACGAGGCCGATGCGCCGGACGCGGGCACCCAGGAGCGGTGCGTCGAGGACGCGCGTCGACCGGCTGGCGGTGGCGATCGAGGCCGCCGCGCGGTCCAGCTCGACGGTCGCCCAGACCGGAATCACGATCGTCGGCTGCGCGAGATCGGCGAGCCGGGGCCAGGCTGGGCCGAGGGCGTCCGCGAGCCCATCGGGCAGGATCGGGGTGGACGGCACGGTGTCCGGCATCACCATCGACGTGCGGGGCTGGCGCGCCCGGCGGGACTCGAACCCACGACCTTCAGGTCCGCAACCTGACGCTCTATCCACTGAGCTACGGGCGCACACGACGGACGACTGGCGGAGAGGGAGGGATTCGAACCCTCGGAGCAGGTTACCCCACTCAACGGTTTAGCAAACCGCCGCACTAGACCGCTATGCGACCTCTCCGCGGCCGGCGAAGGTTACCACGCGTTGACGCCGAAACTGCCCTCGGCTACCGTCCGCGCACAGCCATGCAGCCCACCGATTGGTATCGCAGCCCGGCATGACGCCACCCCGGTCCGGGACCGGGTTCCACGGCATGTCGGGTGAGGCAGAGGCATACGACCTCTGCTTTTTTGTTTCGCCGCGAACGGCCATCGGTGGCCTGGGGGCGGCGCTGGCGAGGAAGGACGGCGATGTTCGTCGCGATGCGGCCGGACGCCACGGAGGTCGAGCTCCTGGGCGTCAAGAGCCGGATCCTGGCCGAGGGCCTGACGCCGTACGACCACCGCGGCTCGGCCGGGATGGTCGTGGCCGTCGTGGGCGACGTCGCCGGCCGCCGTCCGACGCTCATGGCCGCCCTCGGTGCCCTGCCCGGGGTCGAGCGCGTCACTCCGATCTCCCGGCCGTTCAAGCTGACGTCGCGGGAGTTCCATCCCGATGACACCGTCATCCGGGTGCTCGACACGGCCGTGGGCGATGGCTCGCTCGCGATCATGGCCGGCCCGTGCTCCGTGGAGAGCCGTGACCAGCTGCTGACGACCGCGACGGCCGTGGCCGGCTCCGGCGCGACCATCCTGCGCGGGGGTGCCTTCAAGCCGCGCACGTCGCCCTACAGCTTCCAGGGGCTGGGCGTCGAAGCCCTCCGCTACCTCGCCGAGGCGCGCGATCGGACGGGCCTGCCGGTCATCACCGAGGCCATGGAGCCGAGCCAGGTCGACATCGTCGCGGAGTACGCCGACATCCTCCAGATCGGCGCCCGGAACATGCAGAACTACTCGCTGCTCAACGCCGCCGGGCGGGTCGCCCGCCCGGTCATGCTCAAGCGCAGCTTCGGGGCGACGCTCGAGGAGCTCCTCATGGCGGCCGAGTACATCGTCGCCGCGGGCAACCCGAACGTGATCCTGTGCGAGCGCGGCATCCGGACGTTCGAGTCGTGGACGCGCAACACGATGGATCTCTCGGCGGTGCCGGTGCTCCACCAGCTCACCCACCTGCCCGTCGTGGTCGATCCGAGCCATGCCACCGGCAAGCGCCACCTGGTGCCGCCACTGGCCCTGGGTGGTGTCGCGGTCGGCGCGGATGGCGTCATGGTCGAGGTCCATCCCGACCCGGACGCGGCGCTGTCCGATGCCGAGCAGCAGCTCGACCTCGCCGGCTTCGCGGCCCTCGTCGCCGCGATGCGACCGGTCCAC
Source organism: Candidatus Limnocylindrales bacterium (assembly GCA_036493155.1). Taxonomy (GTDB): domain Bacteria; phylum Chloroflexota; class Limnocylindria; order Limnocylindrales; family CSP1-4; genus UBA5189. The sequence continues at coordinate 7,619 of DASXQE010000118.1, forward strand.
GCGGTGGTTCGGGCAGCCGGGGGCGGGGTCGCCGGGGCCATGCCGTGAGCGCTCCGCCTGGCGCGATCGATGGACGACTCGTGGCCACGGGCAACGTGGTCGAGGTCGCCGGCGCGCGGGCGCTCCGCGGCGCCCCGAGCTTGCCCGGGGACAAGTCCATCAGCCACCGAGCGCTGCTGCTCGCCCTGCTGGCCGACGGCCGGAGCGCGATCAAGGGCGCAAGCGAGGGCGCGGACGTCCGGACGACGGCCGCGGTCATCGAGCGCCTCGGCGCGCAAGTCCAGCGGCTGCACGACGGAGCGCTGATCGTCGACTCGGGCGGTCTCGGCGCCCTGCGAGGGGGCCGGGACCGTCGGACGCTCGACTGCCAGAACGCCGGCACGACGCTGCGGCTCCTCGCCGGGATCCTGGCCGGCGTGCCGGGCAGCTGGGTGCTCGACGGCGATGCGTCGCTGCGAGGCCGGCCCATGGCACGGGTTGCCGAACCGCTGCGCGCGATGGGCGCAGGCGTGGGCGCGAGCGCCACCGGGACCCCGCCGCTCCAGATCGAGGGCCGCTCGCCGCTGCGCGCGATCGACTGGACGCCAGCCGTCGCCTCGGCCCAGGTCAAGTCAGCGATCCTGCTCGCCGGCCTCCGGGCCGAGGGCACGACCCGGGTGCACGAGCCCACGGCGACGCGCGACCACACCGAGCGGATGCTCCGGGCGCGCGGCGTGATCGTGCGCTCGAGACCGTCCGAGGATGGGTTCGGCGCGATCACTGCGATCGAGGGCGGCCAGGACGTGCTGCCCCGCGACGAGGCCGTGCCCGGCGACGCCTCGGCGGCGGCCTTCTGGCTCGTGGCCGGCGCCGCCCATCCCGACGCCGCGCTGGGGCTCACGACGGTCGGGACGAACCCAGGCCGGCGGGGCGCGATCGACCTCCTCGTCGCCATGGGCGCATCGCTCGAGGAGCGCGCCGTGCTGCTGGCCGCGGACGACACGGGCGAGCCGGCCGCCGATCTTCGCGTCCGATCCGCCGAGCTGCACGGCATCGACATCGACCCGCGGCTGGCGGCGGTCGCGATCGACGAGATCCCGGTCCTCGCGGTCGCCGCCACCCAGGCTCGCGGCACGACGACCTTCCGTGGCGTCGGCGAGCTCCGCGTCAAGGAATCCGATCGGCTCGCCGGGATCGTCGAGGGCCTGACCGCCCTTGGTGCGAAGGTCTCCGTCGCGGGCGATGATGTACGAGTCGTCGGGCCGACGCCCCTGCGCGGGGCGGCCCTCGATGGTCGCGGCGACCATCGGCTCGTCATGGCCTTCGCCGTCGCCGGGCTGCTCGCCTCGGGCACGACGTCGATCACCGGCGCCGCCAGCGCGGCGATCTCAGATCCGGGCTTCTTCAGCCAGCTCGAAAGGATCCGGTCATGACCAAGCGGGTCGTCCTCATCGGCCATCCCGTCGCCCACTCCCTCTCGGGGGCGATGCAGCAGGCCGCCTTCGACGCGCTCGGCATCGACGCCCGCTACGAGCTCTGGGACAAGACGCCGATCGCGCTGCCGGGCGCGATCGACGAGGTCCGGGGCGACGAGTTCCTCGGGGCCAACGTGACCATCCCCCACAAGGAGCGGGTCGTGCCGCTGGTCGACCGGCTGACCGAGGAGGCTCAGGCGACCGGGGCGGTCAACACGATCACGCGCGAGGGCCGCCGGCTGGTCGGCCACAACACCGACGTCCCCGGCTTCGAGGTCGCCCTCGACCGGCTGGTGGGCCGGCAGCGGATGCCCAAGCAGGCGGTCCTGCTCGGCGCCGGCGGCGGCAGCCGGGCGGTCGCCTACGGCCTGATCCGGGCCGGCTTCCAGCGGATCGTCGTGTTCAACCGCCACCTCCACCGAGCCGAGGCGCTCGTGAAGCACTTCGCCCGGAGCGCGGCCCACATGGAGCTGCGGGCGATGCCGTGGCACGAGTCGATCATCGAGTCCGAGCTGGCGCGCACGAAGATCCTCATCAACGCGACCTCGATCGGGCTGCGGCCCGAGGAGACCCCGATCAGCGGCGCGATCATCCCGGCGGACCTGCTCGTGTTGGACCTCATCTACAGCCAGACGCGCTTCCTGCGCGAGGCGAAGGCCGCCGGCTGCACGGTCATGGACGGCGAGACGATGCTCCTCACCCAGGGCGCCGCCGCGTTCCGCCTGTGGACCGGCCAGGAGGCGCCGCTCGATGTCATGACGATGGCCCTGACCGAGGCGCGCGCCGGTGGCGTGCGGTCGGCCGAGGGTGAGGCGACCGGGTCGCCCGAGGACGCGGACGGGCCAACCGGCTCGGCGACCGAGGCCACCGCAGGCCCGGACGACGCCGGCGCGGATGCCGCCGCTGAGGCGCCGCCCGACCCCGCGCCACTGGTCGCGGGCTGACGCGCCGGCGCGGCGGATCGACGAGCCGGCCGTGGAGCCATTCCGCTTCCTGACCGCGGGCGAATCCCACGGACGCGAGCTGGGCGTCATCGTCGAGGGCGTGCCCGCCGGCCTGAGCCTGACTGCCGACGACCTGGCGCGGGACCTCGCCCGGCGCCAGCTCGGCTACGGGCGTGGCGCCCGCCAGGCCATCGAGCATGACCGCGCCGAGCTCGTGGCCGGCGTCCGGCACGGGCGGACGATCGGCTCGCCGATCCAGCTCCGGATCGAGAACCGCGACGCCGTCAACTGGGCTCGGGTCATGCAGGCGGCGCCCCTCGACGACGCGGCCGCCGGCGAGCTGGCTGCGGCCGCGGCCAGTGGCGACAAGCGTGCCGCCCCGGTCACCCGCCTCCGGCCAGGCCACGCCGATCTGGCGGGCGCGATCAAGTACGGCCTGGCCGACGTGCGGGACGTCCTCGAGCGGGCGTCCGCCCGGGAGACCGCGGCGCGGGTGGCGGCCGGCGGGATTGCGAGGCGCTTCCTGGCCGAGCTCGGGATCGACTGCTGGTCGTTCTGCGCGGAGGTGGGTGGGATCGCGGTGACGCCCGAGGGCGCCACCCGGTCGCGCGACGACACCGAGGCCTCGCCGCTGCGCTGTCCCGATCCCGACGCGGAGGCCCGGATGATCGCCAGGATCGACGAGGCCCGAGCCGCCGGTGACACGATCGGTGGGGTCTTCGAGGTCGTCGCCACCGGCGTCCCGATCGGCCTCGGGTCGTACGTCCAGTGGGATCGGCGCCTGGACGCGGCCCTGGCGGCCGCCGTGATGAGCATCAACATCGTCAAGGGGGTCGAGATCGGCCTTGGGTTCGAGCAGACCCGGCGGCCCGGCTCGGCCGTCCATGACGTCATCGAGGGCCGCGACGGGACCGGCGAGCGCTGGCTGCACCGCTCCAACAACGCGGGCGGGCTCACGGGGGGCGTCTCGAACGGCGAGCCGATCGTCGTCCGCGGTGCGGTGAAGCCCATCTCGACGCTCGCCCGGCCGCTGCCGTCGGCCGACCTGCGGACCGGCCTCCCCGTCGACGCGGCCCACTACGAGCGAAGCGACATCTCGGTGGTTCCCGCGGCCGGGGTCGTGGGCGAGGCGATGGTCATGCTGACCCTGGCCCGATTCGTCCTCGAGACGGTGGGCGGCGACTCGATGCCGCAGGTCATGGACGGCATGGCCCGGCTGCGGGCGCGGGCGAGCGCCACCGGTACCGAGCCACCGCCCGGCGGGCCGGCCGGCGCGCGGCCCGGTGATGAGGCCGACGGCACGCCCGAGACCGGTGTCGGCTCCGGCGGGGACGACTGAACGTGGACGTCGTCCTCGTGGGCCTGCCCGGGGCAGGCAAGACCGAGGTCGGCCGGCGGCTCGCGGCGGCGCTCGGCGCGCGGTTCATGGACGTCGACGCGGAGGTGGAGCGGGCAGCCGGGCGATCCGTGGCCGCGATCTTCAGCGAGGCCGGCGAGGACGCCTTCCGAGCCCTGGAGCGAGCGGCGATCGCGGCGCTGCCGCGGCCCGGCGAGGCCGGCGGGATTGGCGAGGCCGGCGGGCTTGGCGGGGCCCGCGAGGTGGGCGACGCGGGGCTCGTCATCGCGACGGGCGGCGGGACGATCGTCGATCCACGGAACCGCTGGGGCCTGTTCCCGGGCCGGCGCGTCCTGTGGCTCGATGCACCCGACGCGATCCTCGCCGAACGGCTCCGCCGCAGCCCGGTCGTCCGGCCGCTCCTGAGCGAAGGCAAGCTGGAGGCGGGCCTGGCCCGGCTCCGGGCCGACCGGGTCCGGTTCTTCGCCGCGGGCGAACCTGTCGATGCGAGCGGGCCGGTCGCGGCCAGTGTTGCCGCTGCCTCGGACGTGTTGGCCCGCCCCGCTGGCGTGACGCCGCTGCTCCGGGCCGACCTCGCGATCGGACGCGTCGTGCTGGGCCCGGGCGTGGCGGGGACGGCGCTCGGCGGCGAGCTCGCCCGATGCGGCGCGCGCCGCGCGATCGTGCTGACGGAGCCGCGGACATGGGCCGCCGCTGGCGAGACGATCCGGGCTGGCCTGCACGCGGCCGATTGGCCGGTCGAGGTCGTGGAGCTGCCCGAAGGTGAAGCGGCCAAGCGCCTCGAGGTCGTCGAGCGGGTGGCGGGCGAGCTGGCTGCGCTGGGCGTCGAGCGCGGGGAGCCCGTCGTGGCCGTCGGCGGCGGGGCCCTGACCGACGCCGCCGGGTTCGTGGCGGCGACCTTCGGGCGCGGCCTGGCCTGGATCGCCGTACCGACCACGCTCGTGGGCCAGCTCGATGCCGCCCACGGCGGCAAGACGGCCGTCGACATCGGGGCGGGCAAGAACCTCGTCGGCGCGTTCCACCTGCCGGCGGCGGTCATCGTGGACCCGGACCTCCTCGCCAGCCTGCCCGAGCGCCCTCGCCGGGCGGCCCTGGCCGAAGCCGTCAAGGCCGGCCTGCTGGGGGACGAGCGCCTCCTCGAGCTGCTCGAGGCCGATGGCCCGGCGATCGCGAGCGGCGGGGACGAGGCTCGTCGATCGCTTGCCGAGGTCGTCGAACGAGCCATGTGGCTGAAGCTCCAAGCGGTCGAGGGCGACCCGACCGAGCGGGGCGACCGGATCAGGCTCAACCTCGGCCACACGCTCGGCCACGCCATCGAGGCCGCCGCCGGGTTCGGGCCGGTCCTGCATGGCGAGGCCGTCGCCTACGGCCTCCGGGCCGCCGCGCGGATCGGCGAGGCGCGCTCGGTCACGCCGGCCGCCCGGCGCGAGCGGATCGACGCCCTGCTCGACGGGCTCCGCCTGGCCGTCGAGCCGCTCGATCTCGAGCTCGACGACGTCCTGGGCCGCCTCGAGACCGACAAGAAGCGCCGTGGCGGCGCGATCCGCTGGGTGCTGCCGACCTCGGATGGCTGGACGGTCCGGGACGACGTGCCGCCGAGCCTCGTCGCGACCGTCGCTCGTGCCGTCCTGGCCGGCACGACCAGCGGCGTCGCGGCATGACCCGCGTCCTGGTCCTCTATGGGCCGAACCTGAACCTCCTCGGGACGCGCGAGCCTGAGATCTACGGCCACCAGACGCTGGCGGAGCTCCAGAGCGAGATCCAGCACTGGGCCGTCGAGCTCGGGCTGGAGGTCGTCCAGTTCCAGTCGAACCACGAGGGCGCCTTGATCGACCGGCTCCACGAGCGCGACTTCGACGCATCGATCGTCAACGCCGGCGGGCTGACCCACACCTCCGTGGCGCTGCGCGATGCGCTGCTCGGCATCTCGCGGCCGTTCGTCGAGGTCCACCTGTCCGATCCATCGACGCGCGAGCCGTTCCGGCACGTGAACTTCCTGCGGGACGTGGCGCTCGAGTCGATCGTCGGGCGCGGGCCCGATGGCTATCGCGAGGCGCTGGCCGTGCTCGCCCGCCACTTCGGGGCCACGGCGCCATGAGGCAAACCGGGGCCGACGACGCGCGAGACGCTGACGAGCTGCGGCGGCTGCGGCGCCGGATCGATGCGCTCGATCGGCGGATCGTGCGCCTGATCAATGAGCGCGCCGACCTCACTCGCAAGGTCGGCGCGGCCAAGCTCCGGACGGGTCTCGCGATCCGGGACGCGGATCGAGAACGGGAGGTCCTGTTGCGCGTGGCGATGGCCAACCAGGGCCCGACGCCGCAGGCCGACCTCGTCGCGATCTATCGGCGCCTGATCGCGTCGGCCCGCGCGCTGGAGTCGAGGCAGCGCGCCCGCCGCCGAGCGGATGAGGACGGCGGCCGATGACCGGGCGGGGTGAGGGTCTCGCCGTCGGGCGGGTCGCCGCCAGCTGGGTCGCGCTGGGCCGGGTCGCGCTGGGCCGGGTCGCCTAGCCCGCCTCGACCGGAGGCGGCTGGTTTCGGGGGTCCCGGTCCTCGATCTCCCAGGCATGGTCGAGGGCATGCCACGCGATGCGGCGGTGGGCGTAGCGGGCCGGCCAGCGCTTCTCGATCGGGGACCCATCGGAGGGGCGCCGAAGGACCTCCAGCATCGCGTCACGCATCGCCGCCACGCTCGCCGCGTCGGCCGGGTCGGGCGCGGGGAGGCGCAAGCCGAGCTCCCGGCAGTAGCCGTGATCCGACAGGACCACGTGCTCGACGACCTTGGTGCGGTCGCGACCGCCGCCGCGCGGGCCCTTGCGGAGCGCCTCCGGCGCGGCGGCGGCGATCGCATCGAAGTCCCGCCACGCCGCTGCCACGAGGTTGCTGCGGCGCGCCGCTTCGACCACGTCCAGCGGCTCGCGGTCGGCTTCGGCGATCGCGCCCGGCACGCCGAACTCGGTCGCCGCGCCGCCGTCGGCCTCCTCGTCGACGTGGACCTCGAGCGTGCCGCGGGGCAACAGCATTCCCGCCACCTGGGCGACGCGGGCGTAGCGCTCCTGGTAGGCCAGGAGGGCCTCGATCGCGAGGTCGCGGGATTTCGCGCTTCGGCTCCAGCCCGGCCAGTCCACGGCGGAGGCGAACGCCCGCTTCGCGACGGCCTCGATCGCGACCCGGATGATGGTCACCCGGCGCCTGCCGATGCCGCCGTGCCCGCGGACGTCGCCGCTCGGAGGTCGCTCACCAGGGATCGCAGGGCCGCCACGTCATCGCCGGCAGGGCCGAGGGCGTCGACGAGGGCGGACGCCACGATGACGCCGTCCGCGCCGGCTCGGGCCAGCGTCCGGACATGGGCCGGCCGGGAGACGCCGAATCCCACCGCAACCGGGGCCGGCGAGACCGCCCGGAGCTCGCGAACGAGCCGGCCGACGCCGCGCGCCAGCGACGTCCGTGCGCCGGTGACGCCCACCAGCGAGACGGCATACAGGAAGCCCGACGTTCGGGAGGCCACCCACGCCCGCCGTTCCGCCGCGGTCGTCGGGGCCACCAGGTAGACCACGGCGAGGCCGGCCGCGATCGCGACGCGCTCGAAGGGGCCGCCCTCGTCCGGCGTCAGGTCGGCCACGATCACGCCGCTGGCGCCGGCATCGACGAGCCGGCGTGCCACGTCGGCCCCATCGCCACCGCCGATGACCTGGTTGGCGTAGGCCATCGGGACGAGCGGCAGCCGCGGTCGCGCTGCGTGGATCGAGCGGACCAGCGCGATCGAGGCGTCTAGCGTCGCACCAGCCCGGAGCGCCACGGCCGACGCGCGCTGGAGCGTCGCACCGTCCGCCAGGGGGTCCGAGTACGG
>DASXQE010000119.1:0-5488 GCA_036493155.1 Candidatus Limnocylindrales bacterium
CCGGGAGTGGGACGCGAACGGCGAGGTCCATCGCGAGGTCTTCGGGCGGATGGCCGAGCTGGGCCTGCTCGGCGCGCCGATCCACTCCGCGTGGGGCGGATCGGGCATGGACTACATCTCCTGGTCGATGATCTGCGAGGAGCTCGAGCGGGCCGACACGGCGTTCCGAGTGGTCCAGTCGGTCCACGTCGGCCTCAACTCGATGACCCTCCTGCAGTGGGCCACCGACGAGCAGAAGCGGCGCTGGCTGGTGCCCCAGGCCAGGGGCGAGAAGCTCGCGACCTTCGGGCTCACCGAGCCCGGCGTCGGCACGGATGCGGCGAACCTCGCGACGACGGCCCGCAAGGACGGCGACAGCTACCTCCTGAACGGCACGAAGCAGTGGATCAGCCTGGCGGACCTCGCGGACCACTTCCTGGTGTTCGCCTCGGTCGACCGGTCGAAGGGCTGGCGCGGCATCACGGCCTTCGTCCTCGAGCGGGGCATGGCCGGGCTGACGACGGGCACCCTCCACGGCAAGCTCGGGATCCACGCCGGCAACACCGGCACGATCTCGATGGACCAGGTCCGGGTCCCGATCGAGCATCGGATCGGCGAAGAGGGCGAGGGCTTCCTCATCGCGATGAGCGCGATCGACCAGGGTCGCTACACCGTGGCTGCGGGCAATGTCGGGCTGGCCCAGGCCTGCCTCGACGCCTCGCTCAAGTACGCCCACGAGCGGAAGACGTTCGGTGACGAGATCGGCAGGCACCAGCTCGTCAAGCAGATGCTCGCGAAGATGGTCGCCGGGATCGAAGCGGGGCGGCTCCTCACCTGGCGCGCCGGGTTCCTCAAGAACCATGGCGTCCGGAACACCCGCGAGACCTCGCTCGCGAAGTGGCACGCGACCGACCACGCGGTCGCGAGCGCCCTCGACGCGATCCAGATCCACGGCGCCAACGGCTACTCGAACGAGTTCCCGGTCGAGCGCTACCTGCGGAACGCGAAGGCTGCGGTCATCTACGAGGGCACCTCGCAGCTCCATACGCTCATCCAGGCCGACTACGCCCTCGGCTACCGCGAGGACAAGCCGCTGCGCTGCGAGCCGCTCCCCGCCGAGGGCTTCGAGCGCCTGCCGCCATCAACGGCGGCCCTGACCGGCCGGGCCTGACGGCCGGCCGCCGCCCGACGCTCGGTCGATCGTGAGCCGGGCTGCCTCGTGACGCCCGGCCAGCTGCGCACGCTCGCGGCCCTGGCGGAGACGTTCGTCCCGGCGTGCGATCCCGAGCGCGTGGCGGCCCAGGCCGCCGAGGCCCTCGTCCGCGCGGCCGACCCGGCCCAGGTGCGGCAGCTCTGCCTCGTCCTAACGGCGCTCGAGCAGCCGGTCGTGAACGGCGTCACGAGCCGGCGGTGGCGGCCCTTCAGCACGCTCGGTGCCGCCGAGCGACAGGCCGTCCTGCTCGACTGGGCGCGATCCGCCATCCCGCAGCGCCGCGCGGCGTTCCAGGCCTTCCGCAAGCTCCTGACGTTCCTCGCCTACGCCGACCCGGGCGAAGCCGGCGCGCCGAACCCGCTCCCGCCCGCGATCGGCTACGCACCCGACGCGAACCCCGTGACACCGGAGCCGACGCCGATCCGGATGCTCGACCTGGAGCGCTCGGCGGCCGCGGCCGATGCGCCCATCGAGCTCGAAGCGGACGTGGTCGTCGTCGGCTCGGGGGCCGGTGGCGGGGTCGTCGCGGCCGAGCTGGCGCGCGCCGGCCGATCCGTGCTCGTCCTCGAAGCCGGCCCGTTCGTCGACGAGGCATCGATGCCGCGCAACGAGCTCGACGCCTACAGCCGCGTCTACCTGAACCACGGCCTGCTCTCGACCTGGGACGCCTCGATCACGTTCCTGGCGGGCTCCGGCGTTGGCGGCGGGACGCTCGTCAACTGGATGACCTGCATCGACATCCCGGACGACGTGCGGGCCGAGTGGCAGCACGACCACGGGCTCGATGGCGTCGGGCCCGCCGACGATGCCGAGTGGGCGGCGGATGTCGCCGCGATCGAGCGCGAGCTGGCCGTCAGTCCAGCCACCGTCATCCCGCCCAAGGACCGCCTGATCCTCGACGGCGCCGCGGCCCTCGGCTGGGAGTCGGGCGTGATCCGGCGCAACGCGCGGGACTGCGGGACCTGCGGCTCGTGCCCCTTCGCCTGCCCGGCGGGGGCCAAGCAATCGGGCGTCCGGGTCCACCTGCGCGACGCGTGGCAGGCCGGGGCGCGCATCGTGGACCGGGTGCGCGTGACGCGCGTCCTCCACGAGGGCCACCGCGTGACCGGCGTCGAGGGTCGTGTCCTCGTGACCGATCCCTACAGCGGGATGCCGATCATCCGGGGCGGCGATCCGACGGCCGCCGAGGTCCGGCGCCTCGTGGTGCGGGCGCCCCAGGTCGTCCTCGCCGCCGGGGCGCTGCGATCCCCGGCGGTTCTCCAGGCGTCCGGCATCGGTCACCCCGACGTGGGCCGCCACCTGCGCGTCCATCCGGTCGCGGTGGTCGCGGCGCGCCTGCGCGAGCCGGTGGACATGTGGCGCGGCACGATGCAGGCCGCCCGGTCCCTCGAGTTCGTCCGCGGCGATGGGACGCGCCGTGGGTACGTCATCGAGTCGGCGCCCGGCCACCTCGGCCTCCTCGCCCTGGCCCTCCCGTGGGCGTCGGCCGCGGATCATGCCGCGCGCATGGGCGACGCCCGCCACATCGCGCCGCTCATCGCGATCACCCGTGATGGCGGAGCGGGCCGCACGACCCTGACGCGGGCCGGGCGCGTCCGCATCGACTACGCGCTCGACCGGCTGGGCGTCGCGACGCTGCGCCACGGCCTGGCGTCCATGGCCCGGCTCGCCCTCGCCAGTGGCTCGGCGGACGAGGTCCTCGGGGTCGGGACGCCGATGGCGGTGCACCGGACGGGCTCGGGCGATGAGGTCGGCTTCCTGCGGCGCCTCGAGGCGATGGATTTCGGCCCGAATCGCGGGGCGGTGTTCTCGGCCCACCAGCTCGGGACGGTCAGGATGGGCGCCTCACCTGGGACGCATCCCGCGGATCCGCGAGGCCGCGTGCGGCGCGATCGCGGCGGGCGGTTGCTCGATGGGCTCTACGTCGCGGACGGCTCCACGTTCCCGACCGGCCTCGGGGTCAACCCGATGCTTCCGATCATGGCCATGGCCCGGCGGGTCAGCCGGACGATCCTCGCCGAGGGTCGAGCCCGAGGCTGACCGGCTTTGCCGTCGCGACGCCAACCGAGGACGAGGGCCCGGGTTGGTGGACGGCCTCCTCGGGCGAGTCGACCTCGATGTCGTTCGAGCCACGGTGCGCTCGGCCGCGAGCGGTCACGATCATGGCTACCGCGGCCACGATGACCGCGGAGGCCACCAGCGTCCGAGGGGTGATGGGCTCGGCCAGGAACAGGCCGCCCAGGGCGACGGCGACCACCGGATTCACGTAGGCGTAGGTCCCGATGAGCGACAGCGGCGCGTTGCGCAGCAGCCAGGCGAAGGCGTTGTAGGCCAGCATGCTGCCGATCGAGACCAGGTAGATGAGGGCGAGCAGCGACCGCAGGCTGATCGCCTCGGGGTGGAACGTCGCGAGCTCGCCCGTCACCACGCCCTCGACCGCGAGAACCGCGGCGCCGGCCAGCATCTGCACGCCCGACGCCATGAGCGGCTGCCTGGGCAGGTCCGCCCGATGGGCCGAGAACAGCGAGCCGTGCGTCCAGCCGATCGGGGCGACGAGGAGCACGCCGATCCCGACCAGGTCGAACGTGTTGACGTCGGTCGGCCAGATGAGCACCGCCACGCCGACGAGCCCGATGACCACTCCGAGGAGGGCGATCCGCGGCAGGCGCTCGCGGAAGTACAGCCAGCCGAAGACCGCCAGCCACAGCGGCATCATCGCGACGAGGATCGCGGCGATCCCCGAGGCAACCCCCTGGGCCTCGCCGAGGGCCACGAAGCCGTTGCCGATCCCCAGGAGCAGCGCCCCCACGACCGCAGAATCGCGGACCTGGCGGAGGGTCGGCAGGGCGGCTCGTCCGCCGCGCAGCAGCTCCCAACCCACCAGCAGCCCGCCGGCGATCAGGAACCGGATCGCGAGCATCAGGAACGGCGGCAGCGACTCGACCGCGACGGCGATGCCGAAGTACGTCGAGCCCCAGACGACATACACGATGCCCAGGGCGAGCCACAGCTTCGGGCCGGTCACGTAGGACCTTGTTGGCATAGGTCGATGGTCCAAGGTGGGGGACAGTCTAGGTCCGCGACTAACCGGTGTCACGTCGCGAATCGGTTGCGAATTCGGTCAACGGTGGGCGCGCCGCGCGGGAACATGCGCCAGGCCGTGAAACCGTCCTCAGGCCGCGAGGGACACCGGCCGGCAGTGCCGGCAAGGGCGGTAGCCAGCCGCACGGGCCGCCGCGAGCGACGCGAACGGGACGCGATGCCGTGGCGTGACCCGCCGCGCGTCGTGGCACGTCGGGTGGCAGACGATGTGGGTCGTGTCGGATCCGATGAACCGCACCCCGGCCGTGGCCTCCCGCTCAAGCCAGTCCGGATCGAGGCCCTCCGCGGCCAGGATCCGGCGTTTGTTGTCCGGCCCACCCAGGGAGTACTGGCCGATGTGCCCGTCGCTGCGGACGACCCGATGGCACGGCACGACGAGGGGCACCGGGTTGTGGGCGAGCGCCGTCCCGACCGCCCGCACGGCCTTCGGGCTGCCGATCTCGGCGGCGATCCAGCCATACGGTCGGACCTCGCCGCGGGGGATCTCGAGGGCCTTGCGCCAGACCGCGGTCTCGAACGCGGTCGAGCCTCGAAGGTCGAGCTCGATCTTCGTCCGGCGATCTCCGGCGAGCCGGTGTTCGATGGCCCGGGCGAGTCGCGGCGGGAGTCCGGCGGCCCGTGACGCGGGCCGGCCAGTGTGGGCGGTGAGGTCCGCCTCGAACGTGGCGGCATCGGCGGCCTTGCCGACCCACGACACGCCGCGGCCGTTCCAGGCCACGAAGATCGGACCGAGGGGCGAGTCGGTCTCGGCGTACTGGTCGGCCAGGCCAACCGCGACGAGTGCGTTGGCGGCCACGGATGGGGGAGCGGTGGTCTGCAGGTTCGTGAGGGCGTCGGGGATGTTCATCGGAGGACCTCGGGGGCCGCGCTGGCGCGGCGGGGCAGGACGGGCGTCATCGAGGCCACGCGGGGCGGACTGTGAATCGAGGAAGTCCCGTTGGTCTGCGCCGCCGGCAGCGGCGCGTCGCCAGCGCCAACGCCGTCCGCGACGTCCGCGCTCAGGAGCAACGCACGCAGACGTTCGAGGCCGCGCGACACATGGGCCTTGATCGTGCCCTCGGGTCGCCCCAGCGCCTCCGCGGTCTCCGCGACGGACAGCCCATCGACATGCCGGAGGATCACGGCCGCCCGGAGGGTCGATGGGAGCCGGAGCAGCAGCGCCGCCAGCTCGTCGGCCTCGGCCCGTGCCTCGGC
>DASXQE010000120.1:0-8413 GCA_036493155.1 Candidatus Limnocylindrales bacterium
GCAAGATCGAGGAGGGCGGCTCCCTCACGATCATCGGGACGTGCCTCGTGGACACCGGCTCGCGGATGGACGACGTCATCTACGAGGAGTTCAAGGGCACCGGCAACTCCGAGCTCATCCTGGACCGGAAGCTGGCCGAGAAGCGGATCTTCCCGTCCGTCGACGTCATGCGCTCCGGCACCCGGCGCGAGGAGCTTCTCCTCGAGGACGGCACGTTGAAGCTCGTCTGGACGATGCGCCGGATGCTGTCGGCCGTCGGCTCCAACGAGGGCATCGAGCTGCTCCTGAACCGGATGGCCAAGACCGACACGAACGCCCAGTTCCTGCTCGGCCTGACGAAGTCCCTCGACAGCTAGACCTGCCGGCCGAGCCGGCCGAGCCGGCCGAGTCGGCCGCGCCCGGGCTGCAGGGCCTGCGATTTGGTGCCGGGACGAGGCGCCCGTGGCGGTGCGCAGCTGGTGCGTTCCGGCCCCTGACCGTTAGGCGGTTTGCAGGCGTCGAAGGCGCCGTGGTAACTTCCCTGCAACGTCGGAGCTCACGGAGGAGTGGGCTCGGCCGCGAAGCGAGACCCCAGCTCAAGATCGCGACCCTGGACGGTCCGTCGACCCCGTAACCCCGCGCAACCCGCCGCGCAACGGACCTGTCCCGCCAGGAGAACCCGTATTGCTGAACGCCTCGGACGGCGTCCTGCGTGCCACCGCGCGCGTCCGTCCTGCCGCCATCGTCCGGTCTGCGACCGTGACACGCCTTCGCCGTGACGCGCTGCGGGTGACCCGCAGGCTCGTGGACCTGGCCACCGGCCATCCCACGACGTCGGTCACCGCCGCACCGTCGTACCGCCTCTCGCGCCAGGTTGCGCGGACCGGCGGCCGCTCCCGCCGCAACCTCGTCGTCCGGCGGCAGCTGCTCCTTCGACTGGCCTCCGAGCGAACCGTTCCGCTCGCGGTTGCGCTCGTCGTGCTCCTCGCCGGCATCGTCACCCTCGGCCCGCTCGCGGTGCGCCCGGTCGGAGCGGCCCAGAGCACGGAGCAGTCCGTTCGCCTCGCGGTCGGCGGCGGCGTGACCGGCGCCCAGTACGACCAGACCGAGATCGCCGGGCTCCTCGGCCTCGACGAGCGCAGCGGCCTCGGCACCTCCGTGGACGACGGCAGCCTGTACAAGCCGGTCGCGGTGGACACCAGCGTCGAGTCGGCGAGTGGCCTGCTCCAGCACTACACCGTGAAGTCGAGCGACACGCTGTCGGCGATCGCCACCAGGTTCCACGTCGCGTCGATGACGGTCGTGTGGGCCAACCACCTGACGTCGAATGCCCTGCATGTCGGCCAGGTCCTGGTCATCCCGCCGATCGACGGGCTCATCGTCACGGTCGGCGTGGGCGACACCATCGACGGCCTCGCGGCCAAGTACAAGACGACCACCGACGCGATCCTCCAGGCCAACCAGCTGACCGACCCGAACCTCATCGTCGGCCAGGTGCTGCTGATGCCCGGCGCCAAGGGCGCCCCGATCCCGGTGCCGAAGACCCCCGTCGCCGCCCCGTCTGGCTCCGGGGGCCACGGCACCTTCACCTACACCGGTGGTGCCTGGCACTGGCCGGTCGTCGGCGGCAGCAACTACATCAGCCAGTACTTCTGGTCGGGCCATCCCGGGATCGACATCGCCGCCCACTACGGCTCGCCGATCGTTGCGCCCCTCGCGGGCCGGGTCGTGTACGCCGGCTGGAAGAGCAACGGCGGCGGTTACCAGGTCTGGCTCAACATGGGCAACGGGATCTACACCGGCATGTACCACATGTCCGCGGTGCTGGTCCGGGTCGGCCAGGTCGTGGCCAGGGGCCAGGAGGTCGGCCGGGTGGGCATGAGCGGCTGGGCGACCGGCTCGCACTGCCACTTCGAGGTCTGGATCGGCTATCCGTGGGAGAGCGGCAGCTACCGCGTCAACCCGCTCCGGTACTTCTGATCGCAGGCTGACCCGCGAGGGTCGGCGGCGCGCGGGTCGGCGGCGCCGCCCGGGCGCCGTGCGATGATGGATCCCAGATGTTCCTCGACCAGGTGAAGATCTGGCTGCGTGCCGGGGACGGCGGCGACGGCGCAGCCACCTTCCGGCGCGAGGCCCATGTGCCGCGCGGCGGCCCGGACGGCGGCGACGGGGGCCGGGGCGGCTCCATCAGCCTTCGGGTCGACCCGGGCCAGACGACCCTCCGCGACTTCCGCTACCACCACCACTTCAAGGCGTCGCCCGGCGGGCGCGGCGAGCGGGCCAAGCGGCACGGCCGCGCCGGTGGCGACCTGCTCCTGGACGTGCCGCCGGGGACGGCGGTCTACGACGATGCCAGCGGGGCGCTGCTGGCCGACCTCGTCGCCACGGGCCAGGTCGTGGTCGCCGCTCGCGGCGGCAAGGGCGGTACCGGCAACGTCCATTTCGCTACCTCCACCCACCAGGCCCCCAAGCACGCCCAGAAGGGCGAGCCCGGCGAGGAGCGCTGGATCCGCCTCGAGCTCCGCCTCATCGCGGACGTGGGCCTCGTGGGCCTGCCCAACGCCGGCAAGTCGACGCTCCTCGCGGCCCTGACCGCCGCCCATCCCAAGATCGCCGACTACCCATTCACGACGCTCGAGCCCAACCTCGGGGTGCTCGAGCTGCCCGATGGCCGGCGGCCCACCATCGCCGACGTGCCGGGCCTCATCGAGGGCGCCAGCACCGGGGCGGGCCTCGGCCACGCCTTCCTGCGTCATGTCGAGCGGACGCGGATCCTGCTCCAGGTCGTCGACGGCGCGTCGCGCGATCCCGATTGGGACTGGCGTGTCATCCAGGACGAGCTCGCCGCGCACGATCCGGCGCTCCTCGAGAAGCCCCGCCTGGCCGTTTTCAACAAGCTCGACCTCGAGCCCGCGCGTGACGCCTGGCCGGTGTTCCGTGCGGCGCGGGCGGCCGAAGGCCTGCCGGTCGTGGGGATCGCCGCCGCGACGGGCGAGGGGATCGACGACCTGATCGCGGAGCTGGGCCGGCTCCTGCCGAGCGCCGACGAGCTCGCCGCGCCGCCAGAGCCGGCGGGCGTGGTGGTCCACCGGATCGAGCCCGAGGACGACACCGTCCACGTGACCCGCGAAGCCGATGGCGCGTTCCGCGTGCACGCTGCGCGCCTCGAGCGAATCGCGGCCCGGATCGACTTCACCAACGAGGAATCGGTGCAGCGCTTCCAGCGGACCCTCGAGCGCCTCGGCGCCGACGCCGAGCTGCGGCGGGCAGGCGTCGGTGACGGCGACCTCGTCCGGATCGGGAGCCACGAGCTCGAGTGGGCGGCCACGCCGTGGGAAACGGCGCGATGACCGCATCGGGGCAGGCAGCGGCGACGAGCCGCGTCGCACCGACGGCGCCCCCGGCGCTCGTGCGGATCGGCTCGATCGGGATCATGGGCGGGACGTTCGACCCGATCCACGTCGGGCACCTGGCCATCGCCGAGGAGGCCCGCGAGGTCCTCGGCCTGGGGCGCGTCCTGTTCGTGCCGGCCGCCCAACCGCCGCATCGCGCCGCGGGGACGGTCACGGATGCGCGACATCGGGCGGCCATGGTCGAGCTGGCCATCGCCGGCAACGCGGCCTTCGAGCTGAGCCGGATCGAGCTCGACCGGCCCGGCCCGTCGTACACCAGCGACACGGTCGATGCCCTGGCCGAGGCCGAGCGGGCCGCCGGCCGCGAGCCGGACCTGACGTTCATCCTCTCCGCCGAGACGCTGCGTGACCTCCCGAGCTGGCATGCCCCCGAGCGGCTCGTCGACACCAGCCGGATCGCCGTCGTGCCACGCGAGGGGTACCCTGCCCCCGATCGTGCGTGGCTTCGAGCGCAGTTCCCGAATCGGCTCGATCGGTTCGACCTCCTCGAGGGCCCGCGCCTCGGCCTGTCATCCACCTCGATCCGGGCGCGCGTCAGCGTGGGCCGGTCCATCCGCTACCTCGTCCCGCCGGCCGTCGCCGGCTACATCGCCGACCACGGCCTGTACCGGGTCCAGCCCGAAGCCCAATCCTGAATGGAGGATCCCGCCCCGGTGACCGACGCCCCAGCCACGCCCCGTCCCGACGGCCTGCCATCCCGCCGCACGACCCGCGCCCGGCCCGCCGCGGCGCGGCGAGGCGCCGGCTCGGGTGACGCTGCCGGCCGGCCCGACCCGGCGCCGCTCGACCTGGCCCGACGGATCGTCGAGCTGGCCGAGAACAAGAAGGCCGCCGACATCGTGCTGCTCGACCTCTCGGGCCTGACGGGCGTGGCCGACGCGTTCGTCATCTGCTCGGGTGGCTCGGAGCGCCAGCTCGAGGCCATCGCCGACGGGATCGTGGGCGGCCTGCGCGACGAGAAGATCAAGCCGTTCGGCCGGGAAGGGACCGCGGTGTCCCACTGGATCCTGCTGGACTACGGCTCGGTCATCGTCCACGTGTTCACCCCGCCCGAGCGCGACTTCTACCAGCTCGAGCGCCACTGGAGCGAGGCCAAGACGGTCCTGCGCGTGCAGTAGGGCCGGCCGCGCCACCTGCCGCGCGTCGCGTAGCGCGCGCCGCGTAGCGCGCTGCGTAGCGCGGGCCCAAGCCACCCGGGCCATCCGGCCCGTCGGCCCGCGGCGGAGGTACGGGGGCCGGGGTGACCCTCGGGTCATGCCCGCCGCTCCGGGCCGATCCCAACATCCGCGGCATCGGATGGCAGCCCGCCATCCCAATGCCGGAAGTGCCCAGATCGATGTTGTCGTCCGAACGAGAGCGCTGCCCCGCCTGCCGCCGACCGCTGATCGGCAGCCGGTTCGACACGACGTTCCGCCTCGACGACGGCTCCGAGCGCCTGTGCTTCGGGATCCCGGGCGGCCTCTGCAGCGCCTGCCACCAGCTCTACATCGACCCCGACCTCATCGAGCTGCTCGACCTCGGCAATGGCCGCTGCACCTTCGCCATCGAGAGCGATCTCGTGCTCCAGGAGCAGGCCTGGCTGGCCTGACCCGGGGCGCCACGCGCCAGAGCTCGCCGGCCGCGTGACGCGCGGCCGGTTTCGATTCCGGGGCCTCGCCACTACCGAGGCGCCACCCGATCGGTGATCCACAGGTCGAAGGCGAGGCGCTGGCGCGCCGCGTCAGCTGATCGACCGCCGACGCCCTTGACCAGCACGTCCAGCTCGAGCAACCCCTCCAGGGCGCCCTCGAGCTCGTCGAGGGTCCAGCCGGCGGCTTGGCGGACGAGGATCTCGGCCCGGAACGGCTGGAGCTTCATCGACCGGACGAGCGACCCGGGCGTCTCGCCCGAGCCGATCCGATCCGCCACTTCGATCAGCTCTCGAAGCCGCCGATGCAGGACCGCGAGGAGCACGGGTTCTGGCGTGGCGTCGAGCAGGCGCTCGAGGAACGCCAGCGCGCGCTCGCGGTTCCGGAGGCCGACGGCGTCGACGAAGCCCCAGATCGTGCCCGGCACGGCCTCGGCCACCAGGGCCTGCACGTCGTCGGTGGTCACGGGCTCGCCGGCCGCATGGCGGAGGCCCAGCTTCTCCAGCTCGCTGACGGCGAGGCGACCCTGCTGCCGGCGATCGACATCGCCCTCGCGCACGAACCCGCCGACCCGTGTGGCGAGCTCGCGCGCCGCGCCCGGGCCGAGCGGGATCTGCCGCTCGCGGGCGCGCGCCTCGATCCAGGCCGCGAGGCCACCTTCCTTGGGCGCCTGGAACTGCCGGACCTCGCCCCCGCCCGCGCGGATCGCCTCGACGACGGCCTTGCCGGGCGGCTCGCGGGTGCCGCTGTCGGTCTCCTCGGCGAACACCAGGCCATTGCCGGGCGCGACCGTGGCCACGGCGGCGAGCAGCGCGTCGCGGTCCGCCGTCCGGCGGCTGGCGTTGCCGATCCCGCTCGCGACCACCAGGACGCCCGAGCCGAACAGCACGCCGGTTGCGACGCGTTCAGCCAGCTCGGCAATCCCGGCTCGCGCGTTCGCGGCGTCGATCCGGACGCCGGCCCGCTCCGGCGGACCGTCCGGGAACCGTTCGGCGTCACGGCGCATGGCATCCACGGCGGCATCGAGGGAGTACCCGTCGTCGCCCCAGAAGTAGGCGAGTGGCACGCGGACAGCCGCGGCAGTGGTCACGCCGCGTCCCGACCGGAACGCAGGCGGGCGCTGTCGCGGCCCTCCGGGCCCGATGTAGCCGCCGCGCGGCCCGCGGCCGACGCTGCCGCCGCGCGGACCGCGGCCGACGCTTCCGCCGTGAACGCCGCGCCCGTCCAGGCGAGCCGCCCGACGTCTTCGGGGGCGCAGCTGGCCGCGTCGCAGACCTCGTCCTCGAGCATCCTGGCGCGAGACCAGACCTCGGCCCGAACCGCCTTGGTCCAGCCGTGCGGATGGCGCTGATCCCAGCGCGCGAACCGTGCCGCCATCGAGACGAGGCGCTGCTGGGCGCGCTTGTCGGCGTAGGCCACGATCCGCGCCTCCAGTGAGGCACGCTCCAGGGCGACCCAGCCATCCGGCTCGGCGAGCCGGGTCACCGGGTGCAGGGCGACGACCTCGAGCAGCTCGGGATGGCCATGCCCAGCGAGCCACGCCCCGCCGGCCGCGCCGTGGCCCAGCCCGTCGGGGCGCGAACGCCGGGGCATGGCCTTGTCGACGTCATGGAGGAGCGCGGCCGTCTCGGCCAGCCCCCGATCGAGTGGCTGGCGCTCGGCGATCCGCCGGGCGAGCCACGCCGCGACCTCGGCGACGGCGCGCGAGTGCCGCAGGTGCCAGGCCGGGGGATCGAGGGACAGGAGCAGCCGGGCCGCCTCCGCCCGGGACGGGACCGTCATCGGGTCGATGGTATCGGCTCAGGTCATGCGTCCCGGCGTTCGCCGCCGGATGGGGCAGCATGGTCGTCGCCGCACGCGGCACCGGTGGCGGGAGCGTCGTGGCTGGTCCTGGCGCTTCGCGCTCGACCATCGGCGCGGCATCGCTGGCCGTCTCGGCCCACGCAGCGCGTCGGCCGCCTGATCGCTGGACGCGGACCGCCGCGCCGTCGAAGGTGATCGTGATCGAGCCGTCCAGATCCGTCCGCAGGACCGTGCCGGCGACGGCGCCGAGGCGCTCGAGGGTTGCGGCGGCCGGATGGCCGTAGCTGTTGCCGGCACCCACCGAGATCGCGGCGATCCGCGGCCGCAGGGCGTCCAGCAGCGGTTGCGTCGTCGCGGTTCGCGAGCCGTGATGCGCGACCTTCAGGACGTCCACGGTTGGAAGTCCCCTCGCGATGAGCACCGGGTCCACGTCCTGCTCCATGTCGCCGGTGAGCAGGAACCGGTGGCCCTCGACCTCGCCGAGCAGCACGATCGACTCGTTGTTGATCGCGCTGCCATCGTTGGCGAGATGGCTCGGGAGCGATCCCGGGTCCGGCCAGAGGACCCGCAGGTGGACGTCGTCGACGTCGAGCGTGTCGCCGGTCGCGAGCGCCCACCGCGTCGGCTGTCCGGTGTTCGTTTCCGCGAGCTCGCTCTCCCAGGCGGCATAGCCCGGACCCGGTCCGGCGAGGCCGCTCTCGAACACGCGCCCAACGCGCTCGTGCGCGAGCAGCGCCACGAGCCCCGCGACGTGGTCCTCGTGGGGATGCGTCAGGACGACGGCATCGATACGCCGGTCCCACGGCGGGAGCCGCTCGTCGAGGTCGACGAGCAGCCGGCCCGGATCCGGCCCGCCATCGACGAGCAGGCGGCCGCCGTGGCCGCCTTCGATGAGGATCGCGTCTCCCTGGCCGACGTCCATGACCGTGATCCGCGTCGCCCCGTCGGGCCGGTGCGCGCCGGCCACGATGACCGCGACGAGCGCTGACGCGACGAGCAGGCCGACGATCCGGAGCGCCCGTGGGCCGGCGTGCCGCGTCGGCCGCGCCGACGACCTCGACCCTTCCGCGGTTGACGGGCTTCCCGCCGTTGGCGGCGTCGCCGCACCGGCGGTCGCGTTCGCGCCCGTCGCCGTGGCCTGAGCGCCATGCGGTGGCATGGCCGGATGCCCGCGTGCGCGCCGACCGGCCCAGCGAGCTGTGACCCCAACAGCGACGGCGGCGGCGACCGCGGCGACGAGGTTGACCGGCGGATCGAGCCCGACGCTCGCGAAGGGCAGCCCGGCCCCGGCTCGAACGATGCCGATGATCACGCCCAGGAGGAACCAGGCCGGCAGCCCGACGATCGTGGCGACGAGCGCCGGCAGCCCGGCCGCGGCGGCCAGGCCGCCAGCCAATGCCACCGCGCTCGCGGCCATGGCCGGCGCGACGAACGGCGCGACGAGGACGTTCACGACTGGGGAGACGAGGGACAGGCGGCCGAAGTCCAGGAGGATGACCGGCAGCGTCGCCGCCTGGGCCGCCAGCGACACGCCCAGCGATTCGGCCAGCCACGATCGCACCCGGCCCGGGTTGGACCCCGCGAGCCGAG
>DASXQE010000121.1:0-8992 GCA_036493155.1 Candidatus Limnocylindrales bacterium
CTCACCAAGCCGTTCGGGCTGCGGGAGCTGCTGAGCCGCGTCAAGGCCCTGTTGCGCCGCGCCTACGGCGACCTCGCCGACGCCGCCGGCGGCCGCGTCATCCGGCATGGCGACCTCGTCATCGACCTGGATCGGCGCCGCGTGCAGCGTGGCGACCGGCGCGTGAGCCTGACCCCGACCGAGTTCGAGATCCTGCGTCACCTCGCCAGCCGGCCCGGCCGCGTGTACACCCGCGCCGAGCTGCTGGACCTGCTCCGCGACTACGAGGCCCTCGACCAGGACGAGAAGACCATCAACGTCCACGTGAGCCACCTCCGGGACAAGATCGAGGACGACCCCGGCCGGCCGGCGTTCGTCCAGACGATCCGCGGTGTCGGCTACGCCTTCGCCGAGCGCTGACGCGCCGGACGTGGCCCGCCGGCGAGCCGGCCTGGCGCGCCGCCCGTCGCGTTCCGCGATGCGCTCCCTCGCCTCGCTGCCTCGGCGGCTGCGCCGCCAGCTGCGCCGGCTCATGCCCCGGACGCTCCAGGCCCGCCTCACGGCGGCGTTCGCCGCCGTCGTGGCGGCAACGCTCGTCCTCGTGGCCCTCTCGGTCTTCAACCGTGTCGGGGCGTACTTCGACCAGCAACAGGCCGACGATCTCGCGGCTCGTGCCGCCGGCGTCGGCCAGTACGTGCTCCTGATCGCCGACAGCACCGCGTCGATCCGCGCCGGCCACGCCGTGGTGACGCCCGACGGGATCGTCGACCCGGCCGTCGTCCTGGCGCTG
Source organism: Candidatus Limnocylindrales bacterium (assembly GCA_036493155.1). Classification (GTDB taxonomy): domain Bacteria; phylum Chloroflexota; class Limnocylindria; order Limnocylindrales; family CSP1-4; genus UBA5189. The sequence continues at coordinate 770 of DASXQE010000121.1, forward strand.
AACGAGACCAAGCCGCTCCAGGTCATGACCGACGACGTGGCCCAGGCCGACATCCGGTTCGAGGTCGGCCTCATCGATGGCGACGGCAGCAACTTCCGGCCGGCGAGCAACGGCTCGTTCTCGGCCAAGGCCGGCGGCGCCGGGCCGCCGGGCCAGACCCGCGAGCACCTGACGAGCGGCTCGGTCCTCCTGAGCGTGACCTCGGCGCCGGTGCCCTACGGCGTCCAGGTGGTGCTCGTCGATCCGTACACGTTCCGGACGCCCGCCATGTCGAACGTCGCGGCGCTGCTCGCGATCATCGCCCTCGTCGCGCTTGCCGCGGCCATCGGCGTCGCGGCCGTGCTGGCCCGGCGGTTCACGACCCCGCTGCGCCGGCTGACCGAGGCGAGCCACGACCTGGCCGAGGGCGACCTCGCCCGGCGGGTGCCGCCCGATGCGATCCGCGAGGGCGCGACCGAGGTCATCGACCTCGGGCTGCAGTTCAACGCCATGGCCGAGCGGCTGCAGGCCAGCGTCGAGACGATCCGGCGAGACCGCGATCGCAGCCGCGAGTTCCTGGCCGACGTGTCGCACGAGCTGCGGACGCCGATCGCGGCCCTGCGGACCTTCAACGAGCTCCTGGTGGAAGGCGCCGGCGACGATCCCGCGACCCGGGCGGAGTTCCTGGAGTCGAGCCGGGCCCAGCTGGAGCGGCTCGACTGGCTGGCCCAGAACCTGCTGGAGCTCTCGAAGCTGGACTCCGGGCTGGTGCTCCTGGACCTGCGGCTGGACGACCTCCGCTCGACCGTGGAGCAGGCCGTCGAAGGCGCCGCCACGGCGGCGGCGCGGCGGGCGATCGAGCTCAGCCTCGAGGTCCCGCCAGAGGCCGTGACGGTGCGCCACGATCCGGTGCGGATCGGCCAGGTCGTGACCAACCTCGTGGGCAACGGCCTCAAGTTCACGCCGCGTGGCGGCCACGTGCGCGTTCGCGTGGAGCAGCTGCCGACGGGCGCCGCGGTGAGCGTCGCCGACGACGGCACCGGCATCGACCCGGCGGAGCTGCCCCGGATCTTCGATCGGTTCTTCCGGGGCGCGCGCGCGTCGGACGCCCGCGGGAGTGGCAGCGGCCTGGGCCTCGCGATCGTCAAGAGCATCGTCGAGATGCACGGCGGGAGCGTGGCGGTGGAGAGCCGGCCCGGCGCGGGCAGCACGTTCCGCGTCTCGCTCCCGCCGGACCCGCCCGAGCGCGCGGTCCCCACCCCGCCCGGAGGCCAGGGCGGCGTGGTCGAAACTTCACCGAGCCTCTCAGGAAACCGTAATCCGGTGACGGCACCCTAGGATCGACCGCATGGGCGCCGCTCGGCGCACCACCGGCACGTGCCCCGCAGGACCAGCTCGCGATCGATGGACGACCAGACCCAGCCCTACCAGCTCACCCCGCCGGAGCCGGTCGACCCGGCGGCCGGATCGTTCGAGCCCGCGCCCGTCGCGCCCGTGACGCCCGCGCCCGTGACGCCGGCGGCCGCCCCGCCAGGACGCGCCAGCGGCCCAAGTCGCGGCACGCTCGTCGCGACCGCCGTGCTATCGGCCGTCCTCGCCTCGGGTGGCACCGTGGCGGTCCTGGAGGGCAGCGGCGCCCTCCGACCCGCGACGCAACCGGCCGGTGCCGCGGCCACGAACGGCATCAGCACGCCGGTGCGGATCGACGAGTCGTCGGCCATCGTCGACGCCGCGGCGAAGGTCAGCCCCGCGGTCGTCCGGATCACGGCCAGCGGCATCACCACGGATCCGCTGGGCGGCACGATCCCGTCCCAGGGCGTCGGCTCCGGCCTGATCTTCGACTCGGCCGGCTGGATCCTCACGAACCGCCACGTCGTCCAGATCGACACCAACACGATCGCCTCCAGCCTCACCGTCGAGCTCAAGGACGGCACGCAGTACAAGGGCACGGTCTACGGCGTGGACAGCCTGACCGACCTGGCGATCGTCAGGATCGATGCGACGGGCTTGACCGCGGCGCCGATCGGCTCCTCGGCCGACATCAAGGTCGGTGAGCTGGCCATCGCCATCGGCAGCCCGCTCGGGACCTACTCGAACAGCGTCACCAGCGGGATCGTCTCGGGCACCGGTCGGTCGGTCACGGTCGACACCGGCGCGCGCCTCACCAACCTCATCCAGACCGACGCGGCGATCAACCCCGGCAACAGCGGCGGCCCGCTGCTCGATGCCGGCGGCAACGTCATCGGGATCAACACCGCCGTCGCCCAGAACTCGAGCGGCATCGGCTTCGCGATCCCGATCGATATCGCGCGGCCGGTCATGCGCCAGGCCCTCGCGGGCCAGCACCTCGCCCGGCCGTACATGGGCGTCCGCTACGAGGCCATCGACCCGCAGGTCGAGTCCGACGAGCACCTGACCGTCGACCACGGCGCGCTGATCCTGTCGGGCCCCGACCAGAACGGCACGACGCAGCCGGCGATCGTCGCCGGCGGCCCGGCCGAGAAGGCCGGCCTCAAGGACCGCGACATCATCGTCTCGGTCGAAGGCCAGGCCATCGATGCCGAGCATCCCCTCGACCTCGTCCTGTCGGGCTATGCCCCCGGGCAGACGATCACCCTGTCGATCCTGCGTGGCGGCCAGACGATGACGGTGACGCTGACCCTGGGCACCCGCCCGGCGAGCTGATCCCGGGCCTCCGTCGCGCCAGCACCGTCGCGCGAACGCTGTCGAGCCAGCGCTGTCGAGCTACCCCTGTCGCGTGCGGCGGATCTCCACGGCGGCGTGGTCGAGCGGCCCGCCGAGACGCACCTCCGGCTTGCGCACCCGGACGACGGCCGCGTCGGCCAGCGGCTGGCTAGCCAGGACCGCGGCCGCGATCGTCTCGGCGAGCGCCTCGAGCAGGTCGAACGGCGGGCCCTCCACGATGGCCCGGACCACGTCGTCGACCTCGGCGTAGTTCGCGGTCATCGCGAGGTCGTCGGCACGGCCGGCAGGCGCGAGGTCCAGCTCGAGCTCGACGTCAAGCTCGAATCGCTGGAGCTCGGTCTTCTCGCGCGGCTCGACGCCGTGCCGAGCGGTGAATGCCAGGTTGGCGAGGACGATCCGATCGGTCATCGCCGCACGACCGCATCGGTCATCCGGGCGACCCGGACGTTCGCCTGGACGTCGTGGACCCGCACGATGTCGACGCCCGCCGCGGCGGCGAGGGCCGTGGTCGCGAGCGTCGCCTCGAGGCGCTGATCGGCAGGCAGGTCGAGGACCTTGCCGAGGGTGGACTTGCGCGAGGTCCCGAGCAGGATGGGCCGGCCGAGCACGTGGAGCGCCGGGAGCTCGCGCAGCAGCTCGAGGTTGTGCTCGGGCGTCTTGCCGAACCCGAAGCCGGGATCCACGAGCAGGTCCTCCCAGCGGCAGCCGGCGGCCAGCGCCCGCTCCAGGGCGCGCTCGAGGTCGGCGATGACCTCGGCCAGCAGCATTCGATAGCGGGCCTCCGAGCGGTTGTGCATGACGATCATCGGCACGCGGTGGGCCGCGGCCACCCGCGCCAGCCGATCGTCGTCGGCCACGCCCCAGACGTCGTTGACGAGGTTCGCCCCGGCGGCCAGGGCCGCTTCGGCGACGCCTGGCTTGGTCGTGTCGATCGAGATCGGCAGGTCCGGCAGGGCCGCCCGGATGGCCTCGATCGCGGGCACCACCCGCGCGACCTCGTCGTCCTGGCCCACGACGGCGTGGCCGGGCCGGCTGGACTCGCCGCCGACGTCGATGAGGTCCGCGCCATCGCTCGCCATGGCCGTCGCCAGCGCGACGGCGGCCTCGGTCGCGGAGCCACCGTCGGCCAGGAGGCCGTCGCCGGAGAACGAGTCGGGCGTGACGTTGACGATGCCCATGACGTGGGTCATGCGGCCCCACTGGAAGACCCGCTGCCCGATCCGGGTTTGGCCGAGCCCGCGCGGGAGGCCACTGGCGGCATCGGCCGGCAGGCCGAACGACGGCGTGGCTGCCCCGCCGCCCTGCTCGGGCCGGCCGGCAACGACGCCATGCTCCGCGGGCACGACGCGGTCCTCGCCGCCAGCTCGGTCATTCATCCGGTGCGTGCCTCCGCGGTCGGATCCTCCGGGTCGCGCAGGATCGGGTCGTCGAACCATCGCGCCCGGGCGGCGCCCACGAGATACAGCGAGCCGGCCACGACGATCGGACCGTCGGCCGTCGCGGCGGCCGAGTCGAGCGCCACGTCCAGGTCCGGGACCGCCTCGACCCGCAGGTCCGGCCTGACCGTCCGCCAGATGGCGGCGAGCCGATCGGCAGCCAGTGCCCGCTCGAGCGCGACGCGGGTCGCGATGATACGCGCGCCATCCAGCGCCCCTGACGACGCGAGCGCGGTGACGATCCCCGCGACGTCCTTATCGGCCATCGCGCCCATGACCACCGTCAGCGGCGCGGGCCGCGCCGGACGGAGGAACGGCCGCAGGTCGTCGAGCGCCTCGGCCAGCGTGGCCGCGCCGGCCGGGTTGTGGGCGCCATCGAGGAGCGCGTCGTGGCCGGCGACCTCGAGCAGCTCGAGGCGACCGGGCCAGCGAACGCTGGCATAGCCCCGCCGGCGGGCCTCCTCCGGGGTCGCGGCGATGCCCGCTGCCGCCAGCGCATCGAGGATCGCGTCGGCGACCGCGACGTTCGCAGCCTGGTGCCGTCCTCGCAGGCCGACCCGCGTGCGACCCAGCCCGGGCAGCTCGACCTCGATGCCGTCCCGATCCCAGCCCAGCAACGGCGCTGGATCGACCGCCGTCAACGCCACGCCCATCCGCCGTGCCCGCCGCCGGATGACGCCCAGCGCCTCGCCGGCGGCACCGGTGACCGCGAGGTCGCCGCGCTCGATGATCGCGGCCTTCTCGCGGGCGATCTTCGGGATCGTGTCGCCGAGCTGGGCCATGTGGTCCAGGGCGACGTTCGTGATGGCGGCCACGCCGCCGTCCCAGGCGTGGGTGGCATCGAGCCGCCCCCCGAGGCCGACCTCGACGACGGCGACGTCGACGCGCTCCTCCGCGAACCATCGGAACAGCAGCGCCGTGAGGAGCTCGAACTCGGTTGGCGGACCAAGCCGGCGGGCGACCCGATCCGCCGCCGGGAGGATCTCCGCGACGAGCCTGGCGAATGCGCTCGGCTCGATCGGCCGGCCATCGACCTGGAGGCGCTCGCGGTAGCTGACGAGGTGGGGCTTGGGCGTCTCGCCGACGCGCAGCCCGGCTTGGCGCAACGCTGCCCCGGTCAGCGCCAGCACCGAGCCCTTGCCGTTCGTTCCGCCGATGAGGACACCGCGGAGCTCCCGCTCCGGGTTGCCGAGAGCCCCTAGCAGCGCTCGCGTCCGGCCAAGGCCGAGGCGGATCCCAAACCGGCCGCGCTCGGACAGCGCCGCCACCGCGGCGGGGTAGCTGAGGGTCCGGGGCGTCGTCACGGCTGCAGCCGGCCGGCCGTCACCGCCGGGACAGCCCCTCCTCGTAGAACACGCACTGGTTGAACCGCGGCGAGAGGCAGACGTCGTTGACATAGCCCTGCTCCAGGTGGACGCCACCGCGGAGCTGGCAGCGCGAGACGGCAGCCTCTTGCCGGACGAGCGCCTTGAGCAGGTGGGGTGCCTGGATCGGGAGGGCGCCGCGAGTGCCGGTCACGAAGAAGTGGGGACAAACGTTGCGTCGCAGGCTCGGCAGGCCGAAGGCGCGGGTCCGGGCCGGATCCGAGCCCGTGACCGGGATGCCGATCCGGCTTTCGGCACTGGGGAACGCCGACCGCGACGAAGCCGGGACGGTGGCCACCCGGGCGATCGGCCCGAGGCCGAACGGCGGGCGTCCGACCACGGCCTTCGGGTCGCGCGAGGACACGGCGCTCCACTCCCCAAGCTCGGCCCGGCGGTGCCGATTCCCGGCGACGCCGCGGGCGCTTGCCAGGCAGCGTACAACGAGGCGGGGCGCTGTGATGTCGGGTTGCAGGCCCGCAGCCCCATCGCCATGCGACGATACGGCGACATGACGAACCGTCGCGACCGCGGCTCGAGCCACGTCCGGCCCCGGCCGCCATCGAGCGGCCGGCCCCGCCAGGTCAAGGCGCCCGCGCCCGCCACCCAGCGGGTCCGGGCACACCGCGGCATCGAGGCCCGCCGCCGCCGGCTGCCATTGCCCGCCCGGGCGCTCCTGGCCCTGTCGGTCGTGGCCCTCGGCGCGGCCGTGTTCCTGACCGCCAGCGGCGGCATCGGCACGATCGTGGCGTCCCTCGGGTCCAGCCTCGACACCGCCTTCGGGAAGCTCGTCGCGACCGTCCAGCCCAGCGCCTCCGTGGTGGTGGCGACCGACTCCCCGATCATCGCTCCGCCAGTCGATCCGTCGACCAACCAGGACAGCGCGATCCTGCGGATCACCGTGCCGGTGGCGGTGATCGGCACGGACGCCAAGGTCCGGGTGTACGTCGCGCTCGATGGCCTGACGCCGGCGCCGGTCGAGGAGGTGGCGGTCGGCAGCACGACCCAGGTCGTCGCCACCGTCCAGCTCGCCAAGGGCGCGAACGACTTCACGGCGACGATCCTCAAGGACGGCGCGGAATCGGTCGAGTCGGCGGTCGTCACGATCACGCTCGACCAGGATCCGCCGAAGATCACGATCGGGTCGCCCAGGGACGGGGCGACGATCAACGATTCGAACGTCGTGATCACGGGCACGACCCAGGCCGGCACCAGCCTGATCGCCCAGAACGCCGCCAATGGAACGTCCGTGACCGGAACCGCCGGGACCGACGGCAAGTTCTCGCTCAGCCTGCCGATCGCCCAGGGCTCGAACGCGGTCACCATCCGCGCGACCGATCCGGCCGGGAACGAGAGTGCGACGACGCTCACCGTCAAGCAGGGCTCCGGCGAGATGTCGGCCAACCTCAGCGCCTCGCTGTACTCGATCTCGGTCTCGCATCCGCCCAGCTCGCTGCTGCTGCGGGTGAGCGTCACGGACCCCGATGGCAAGGCCCTCGCCGGCGCGACCTGCACCTTCACCCTGCAGATCCCCGGGCTCGGGCCGATCAGCAGCACCAAGACCACCGATGCGAGCGGCCGGGCGAGCTTCGCCACGACGCTCGTCGGCCCGATGACCGTGGGCAACGGCCTGGCCACGGTCCTGGTGACCAGCCCGGCCTACGGCCAGACGACCGACCGGGTCACGATGACGTTCGTCAAGTAAGGTCCCGGCCACCGGGCCAGAACGTCCCGGAAACGGCTCGACGGCGCCGAATCGCGCAGCTACCATCGGCCCATGCCGATGTGGCGGTGCCCCCACTGCGGCACGCCGCAGCACGAGGCTGCGCGGTGCTGGGTCTGTCGTCGCTCGTCGACCACCTGTTCGACGTGCCGCCACTTCCGGACCTCATTGGCGACCGCGGTCGGCTATTGCGGCCTGGACCCGCGGCGAGCGCCGCTCCGCGGCACGGAGCTGCGCGGCTGCTGGACGGCGCGGGCCGATGCGATCCCCGTGCCTGACGACGCGACGCCGGCTCGGCCCGACGTGCCGCCCGTGCCGGTGGCGGTGGCGCGGCTCCGGCCGGCCGAGCGCACCGGCGCCATGGAGGGCTTCGTGCCGGTCGAGCTCGCGGATCGGGGCCTGCGAATCCTCCATCCGACGAGCCGCGATGGCATGCCCCAGGTCTCGACGGCGAGTCCGGGGTCGTCCGAGCCGCCGATCCGCCAGCGAGACGCCGAGATGTCGCCGGCGGTCCTCGATGCCGACGGCTGGGCCGACCGCGACTCCCTCTTCGGAGAGCTGTAGCGAGCTAGGACGCGGCCGGCGACGGCTCCGGCGTGGGCTCCGGTGTCGGGGTTGGCGTGGGGGTCGGCGTGGGCGTCGGCGTTGGGGTTGGGGTCGGCGTGGGCGTGGGGGTCGGGGTCGGCGTCGGGCTGGGCGACGGCTCGGGCCCCTTCGAGACGACGTAGTTCACCGCCAGGCCCTTGGTCACGACCAGACCCGGCTGGGGATCCTGGTCGATGACGGACCCAGCCGGGATTGACGGGTCGTAGTCCTCGGTCCGCGTCCCGACCTGGAGGCCGGCCTGGAACACCAGGTTGAGCGCCGCCGATTCCGTCTGGTCCAGCAGATTCGGCACGACCGTGCTGCCGCTGTCCGATCCGCGAGCGAGGGTCAGCGCGATGCTGGTGCCCGCGGCGACGTTCGTCCCGGCCGGCGGGTCCTGTGACAACACGGTGTCCTGGGCGGCGCTGGCGTC
>DASXQE010000122.1:0-31540 GCA_036493155.1 Candidatus Limnocylindrales bacterium
TGGGTCCGGACGGCCCAAGGCGAGTTCCTGCGGCCGATCGGTCTCGGAGGCCGCGACTGATGCCGGCAATCGTCGACGCCGTCGTCGTCGGTGGCGGCCCGAACGGCCTCGCCGCCGCGATCGAGCTGGCGCGCGAAGGCCACTCGGTCCAGCTGTACGAGGCCGCCCCGACCGTGGGCGGCGGCGCCCGCAGCGACGAGCGGACGCTGCCGGGCTTCGTCCACGACGCCTGCAGCTCGATCTACCCGTTCGGCCGCATCGCGCCGTTCTTCGCCGGTGGCTGGCTGGAGCGCCGCGGGGTCCGCTGGATCGAGCCACCGCTGCCGCTCGGGCACCCGTTCGACGACGGGACCGCAGTCGTCGTCCGGCGCGACGTCGACGACACCGCCTCCGAGCTGGGCCGCGACGACGAGGAGTACCGGCGGGTGTTCGGTCCGCTGGTGGACGGCTTCGACGAGCTGCTGCCGGACGTTCTCGCGCCATTCCACATCCCGCTCTGGCCCGGGCGACTGGTGCGGCTCGCGGGCTTCGGGGTCCAGGCCCTCCAGCCGGCGTCGTGGATCGCCGGGCGCATGATCGAGGAGCGGACCAAAGCCCTGATCGCCGGCGCCGCCGCCCACGCGCTGCTACCCATGACGTCGGTCGTCAGCGGGGCGTCGGCGCTGCTCATGCTGGGCAGCGCCCATCGCGACGGCTGGCCGTTCCCAGCCGGGGGCGCGGGCGCGATCCCGGCGGCGATGGCCGAGGAGCTGACCTCGCTCCGGGGCCGCATCGAGGTGAACCACCCGGTGGCGAGCCTCCATGACCTGCCGGCCCATGGCGTGGCGCTGTTCGACCTGACACCCCGCCAGGTCCTCGACATCACGGGCTCGGGGCTGCCGGGCGGGTTCCGCCGGCGGCTCGCGGCGTTCCGCTACGGCCCGGGCGTGTTCAAGGTGGACCTGGCCCTGTCGGGCCCGATCCCGTGGACCGCCGCGGAGCTCGCCGGCGCGGGAACGGTCCACCTCGGCGGGTCGTACGACGAGATCGCGACGTCGGAGGCGGACGTCGCGGCGGGCCGCGTGCCCGATCGGCCGTTCGTCCTGCTGTCGCAGCCGAGCCGCTTCGACCCATCCCGCGCGCCCGCCGGCCAGCACACGGCGTGGGCCTACTGTCATGTCCCGAACGGCTCGCCGGCCGACATGACGGAGCCGATCCTGGCCCAGATCGAGCGCTTCGCACCGGGGTTCCGGGACCTGATCCTGGCCACCGTGGCCACGCCGCCGGCCGCCCTCGAGGCCTACAACGCCAACGCCGTCGGGGGCGACATCGCGGGTGGCTGGAACGGCCTGTCGCAGCTGTTCACCCGGCCGTCGTGGCGCTTCTACGACCCCTACTCGACACCCAACCCAGCGATCTTCCTGTGCTCCGCGTCGACCCCGCCGGGCGGCGGCGTCCATGGCATGTGCGGCTTCCACGCCGCCCGGTCGGCGGCGCGCCGGCTGCGCTAGGCCGCGGCCCGTAGACTCTCGCCGATGGCCCTGATTCGCGTCACCGCGCCGGACGACCTCCGCGAGCCCAGCCTGCTCGTGGCGCTCGATGGCTGGGTCGATGCCGGGTCCGCGGCCACCAACGCGGCCGAACGGCTGGCCGACGGCGGCACCGTCATCGCCGAGTTCGACACGGACATCCTGTTCGACTACCGGGCCCGCCGCCCGACGCTCGAGATCCGCGACGGCCGCCAGCGGACCCTCACCTGGTCAGAGCTCAAGATCACGCGCTCGCGCTACGGTGCCCGGGACATCCTCGTCATGACCGGGGCCGAGCCGGACTTCCGCTGGCGCGAGCTGGCGAAGGAGCTCGTGGCCTTGGCCGGGCGGCTCGGGATCGTGCAATGGATCAGCCTCGGGTCGATCCCGGCGGCCGTGCCCCACACCCGCCCTGTGCCGATCCTCGGGACCTCGTCGAAGCCCGGCCTCCTCAAGGGCGACGTCCAGGCCGGTCCCACCGGGATTCTCCGCGTGCCCGCGGCGTGCATCTCGGTCCTCGACGTCGCGGTCTCGAAGGCCGGCGTGCCGGCGGTCGGCTATTTCGCCCAGATCCCGCACTACGTCAACGGACCCTACGCGACGGCCGCGCTGGCCCTGCTCGAGGCGGTCAATCGCCACCTCGAGATCGAGGTCCCGCCGGGGCCGCTGGCCAACGAGGCCATGCTGCTTCGCCAGCGGCTCGACACCGCGACCGCGGCCGACGAGAGCACGAAGGGCTACGTCGAGCGCCTCGAATCGATGGTCGACGAGGCCAAGCTGCCCGAGGGCGACGACCTGATCGCCGACATCGAGCGCTTCCTGCGGGAGCGCGGCAACGACCTGGGCGGCAGCGGCCGCCCGAACTGATCGACGACCTGCCGACGAGGAGCGCTCCGAGATGACCGAGTCCTACGACGCCGCAGTGGCCCGCCGCGGCCATCCGCCGATCCTCGTCCTGGGTCGGGACGACTGCGAGGACACGACGGCGTCGCGCGCCCACCTGACGGCGCGTGGCGTGCCGTTCGTCTACCGCAAGGTCGATGAGGATCCCGCGGCCGACGCCCACATCCGACGCCTGAACGATGGCCACTGGGTGACCCCCACGATCCTGTTCGGCGACCCCGACCAGCCGTACCGGATCCTGCGCGAGCCCTCGAACCAGGAGCTGGACGACGCCCTCGGCGCCTGATCCGCTGCCCGCGACGGCCGGGCCGCTGCCGCCCCGGCGACGGCTCGGCGTGGCCGAGCACGACCGCGTCCTGGCCGCCCTCCGGGCCGATCCCGACGTCCTGGGCGTCGTCCTCGTCGGCTCGCGCGCCATCGGTGCCCCGATCGAGCAGCCGTCGTCCGACTGGGACCTCCGGGTCATCGTGCGGGACGCGGCCTATGCCGGCGCGGTGGCGCGACTGGCGACGCCCCACGGCGCGCCGGTCGAGGTCGCAGTCATGCGGCTGACCACGTTCGAGCGGATGACCGAACCCGCCTCGCCGCTGGCGTGGGACCGCCCGAGCTACCTCCACGCCCGCATCGAGCTGGATCGGCTCGACGGTCGGGTCGAGGCCCTCGTGGGCCTATGCGCCAGCCTGAGCCCGAGCGAGGCGCACTCCCGCGCGGCGCACGAGCTCGACGGCTACATCAACGCCTACTTCCGATCGATCAAGAACGCGGCCATCGGGCTGGGGCTCGCCTCGCGCCTCGACGCGGCCGAGTCGATCGGGCCGCTCCTGACCGCGCTGTTCGCGATCCACGACCGGGTGCGGCCGTTCAACCGCCACCTCGAGCTGGAGCTGGAGCGCCGGCCCCTGGGCGGCGGCTGGCTCGCCGCCCCGGTCCTGCTGCCGCGCCTGGAGCGGATCGTCGCGACGGGCGAGCTGGCTCGCCAGGCGGCGCTGTTCCGGGACGTCGAGCGGCTGGCCCGGCGGAACGACCTGGCGGACGTCATCGAGAGCTGGGAGCCCGACGTGCCCCGCCTCCGCGAGGGTGCCTAGGCGCCACCCTGGAGGCGGCGGAGGGCCTTGATCGTCGAGAGCTTCGAGGCGAACTCCTCGCGGATGGCCCGCACGGCGTGGCGATCCACGTCCAGCTCCAGGGCGATGTCCTGGAGCGTGTCGGACTCGGCCAGGCTGATCTCGTCATCGGCCGCGCTGACGAGGTAGCAGCAGCGCAGCAGCGCGAGCCGATCGGCCTCCGTCGAGAGGTCCTTGAACTGCCGGGTGACCAGGTAGTCCTCGGTCGCGCCCTCGAGCAGCGACTGGTGGCGGGCCATCTGGGCGATGAGCACGGCCTGCGCCTCGGGCAGCCCGGCCTGCTCCGTGACGAGGGCCTCGATCTCGCGCTCCTCGGCGTCGGCGATGTCGAGGTCGGCCGCCGCGGCCCGGGTCAGGATGTAGGCGAAGGCCGCGAGGAAGCGGGCGCGGTCGTGGGGCAGCGCATCCAGCGAGCCGGCGATCCGGCGAACGGTCTCCGTGTCGGCGGCGTCGGCCGACGCCTGGACGCCCGTGCCAGTGGAACCGCCGAGGAAGCGCTGCCAGCCCATCGCGCCGGAGTATGCCGGTTGCTTCGGGATCAGGCGGCGACCGGCGGCGCGTAGCCCTCGATGATGACCTCGATGAGGGGGCTGTGCGCCTGCATGACGTCCGGGTCGCGACGCCAGGCGCGGGCCACCTGCTCGATGATCGGGCGACGCTCGTCGGGGTCGGTGATGACCCGCGCCGTGGCCGGCAGGTCGGCGCTGACGGCGCCCTTCAGGTGGAACGTCATCGCCGGATCGGCCCGAAGGTTGCTGAGCCACGCTCGCTCACGGTCCGGATTGGGGATGCCGGAGATGTAGATCCGGCCCCCGAAGTTGAAGAACACGATCTCGATGCGGCGCGGCTCGCCGCTGCGGCGGCCGGTCGTCGTGATGTCGATGGTCTGGGGCTGGTCGAGGGCCTGGGCGATCCTGGGGTCGAGCATGGTCGGGCTGGTTCCTTGTCTGTGCCTGCGGCGAGCGATGGTCGTTGCGTACGCAACGATAGCACCTGGCGCAAGGCGGTCAGGCCGTGGGGCTCACCGTGACCGGGGTTTCGGCATGGTGGCGGGCGCCCGCGACGTCGACCAGGTCAACGGTCAGCAGCCACGTGCCTGGCGCGGGTGGGGCGCCCGCCGCAACCAGCTCACCCGCGCCTGGGACCAGTGACAGGCCGCGCAGGTCGAACGTGAGGTCGAGCGATGTCGTCGCTCCAGCGGCGAGGATCGATGGCGGCGTCGATCGGAGCGTTCCGATCGTTGCGGACGACTGCGGCGCGACGAGGCTGAACCGGATCGCCGGGCCGGTCGGATCGGCGCGGAGCATGACCGTCGAGGTTGCGCGGACGCGCGCCGTGAGGCGGACCGACAGCACGGTGGCGCGATCGGGCGTGGCCGTCGTGACGACGTTGGCGGCGCTGACGGTCAGCGTCCCGGCGACCTGGCTCGGCTCGATCGACGGATCGCCGACCGGCACGCTCGGGGCCGCCCCGGAGGGCAGCGACGAGGTCGAACCGGCCGGCCTCGGGCCCCAGATCGCCGCGACGCCGACGACGAGCAGCGCGACGACCAGGGCGCCGTCGCGAAAGCGGCTCATCCCCCCAGCGTCGCGCTGGCGCAGCCTTGCGGCACGCTCGTGGCCAGGGTCCCGGTCACGTCGTCGACGGTGACGGGCTTCGGGACCATGCCGAGCCGGCCCAGGTAGTCGATCGTCGCCTGCCAGCCGCTCCGATCGATGGCCCCGTACGTCGCCGGGCTGCCACCCGGCGCGGTCCAGTCCGCGATCGTGGCCTGGAGGATGGCCGTCTGCGTGGCCCGATCCTTGCCCAGGTCGGGCACGGCCGCGATCGACGCGTCGAGGCCGCGCGACGGCTCGGCGGCGATGTCCTGCATCGCCTTGAGCGTGGCCATGGCGAAGACGTTGATCGCCGCTCCCTTCGAGGCCAGCGTGGATGTTCCGGCGATGAGCCCGGGACCCGGCAGGCGGATGACCTGGTCGACGCGGAGGACGTTGACGTTCGTGCCCGCGAGCTTGGCCTGCAGCGGCTCGTTGTTGTCGAATCCGGTGGCCGCGTCGATCTGGCCCTGCTGCAGGGCGGCCCCCTGGCCGAAGTCGGGGTACTCGACGATCGTGACGTCGTCCGTCGTCAGGTTGGCCGAGCCCAGCAGCGCCTGGAGCATGACCCACGACGAGCCGTACTTCCCCGGAATGCCGATCTTCTTGGCCTTGAGGTCGGCTGCGGTCTGGATGCCCGATGACGCCTTGGCGAACACGATCGACGGGAACGTGCCGTAGATCGTGGTCACGTACTTGATCGGGATGCCCTGGCTGACCGCCGGGACGACGCTGGTGCCGTCCGCGAGCCCGACGTCGATGCTGCCCTGGCCGACGAGGGTCACGAGGTTCGGGTCGATCTGGTTCTGGAAGGTCACCGCGAGGCCGCACGCGGCATAGAGGCCGTGCTGCTGGGCGTAGTAGAACGGCGCGAACTGGACGCTCGGGATGTAGCCCAGCCCGACCGTGAGGGGAAACGGCGCCTGCGTGCCGGCGGGCGATGACGGGGCCGTGCCGGCGGGCGGCGCACAGGCGCCGGCGAGCAGGGCCACGAGGACGATGACGGGAAGGCGGAGCGTGCGGCGGGACATGGGGCGACCTCCGGGCTTGGGCATCACCGCACGCCGACGAGGCGGCGCTCGATGGCGAGGACGGCGAGATACAGGACGACGCCGACGAGGGCGATCGTCAGGAGCGTCGCGAACAGCAATGGAATGTCGAACAGGCTGCCGCGGGCGAGGTTGACCAGGACGCCGAGGCCCTGGTCCGCGCCGGCCCACTCCCCCACGATCGCGCCGACGACCGCCAGGGTCACGCCGACCCGCAGGCCACCGAAGATCGACGGCAGGGCCGCCGGGACCTCGAGGGTGGTCAGGACCTGGCCGGGCCGGGCCCGGAGGCTGCGGCCGAGCTCCAAGAGATCGGCATCGACCGCGCGGATGCCGACCATCGTCGCGACCGCGATCGGGAAGAACACGATGAGGGCGCAGATCACGACCCGCGCGGCGAGGCCCGGACCGAACCACAGGACGAGGACAGGCGCGAGCGCCAGGATCGGTGTGGCCTGGGCGGCGACGAGGTACGGCGAGAGCAGGCGCTCGGCCAGCCGCGAGCGCGCGAGCAGGTAGCCCACGACGATCGCCAGCACCGCGCCGATCGCGAACCCGAGCGCGATCTCGACGAGCGTCGCCGCGGTGTGGCGCTCCAGCGTGCCGTCGGCCCACGCCCCGACGAACCTCGTCAGCACCGTCTCGGGCGGCGGCAGGATGAAGACGGGATAGCCACCGACGACGACGACGAGCTTCCAGGCAACCAGGAAGACCGCCAGGGCGACGAGCGCCGCGAGCCAGGTCCGGGCCGCGCTCGGGCTCATGCCGCGGCCTCCAGCAGCTCGCGGATGCGGCCCGCGAGGACGCCGGCCTCGGGGGCATCGAGCATGGCCAGGCGGCGGGGCCGATCGAACGGGACGCGCAGGTCGGCCAGGACGTGGCCGGGCCCGGGCGACAGGACGACCACGCGGTCCGCGACGAGGATCGCCTCCTGGATACTGTGGGTCACGAGCACGATCGTCGTGCGCATCCGATTCCAGAGCTTCAGGAGCTCGAGGTTGAAGCGGTCGCGCGTCAGGGCATCGAGGGCGCTGAACGGCTCGTCGAGCAGCAGGACCTCGGGCGCGAGCGCCAGGCCGCGGGCGAGCGCGGCTCGCTGGCGCATGCCGCCCGACAGCCGGGACGGGACCACGTCCGCGGACGTGTCGAGGCCCACCAGGTCGAGGAGCTCGGTGACGCGATCGTCGATGACGGACCGTGGCGCGCCTGCGAGCTCGAGCGGATAGGCGACGTTGCCCCGGACCGTCCGCCACGGCAGCAGCCGCGGCTCCTGGAACACGAGCCCGATGCGCGCGTCGGGCCGGGTGATCGGCGCGCCGTCGATGCGGACCTCGCCGCGGTCGGGGCGGATGAGGCCGGCCACGATCCGCAGAAGGGTGCTCTTGCCCGAGCCGTTCGGGCCGATCAGCGCCACGATCTGGCCGCCGGGCACGACGAGCTCGACGTCGGCCAAGGCGGGCCGGGCCGGCCCGCGGCCGCGCTCGAAGGCCTTGGCGATCCCGAGCAGCTCCACGTGTCCGGGCAGGCGCGGCGCATCGGGGTCCACGACCGGATTCGCAACACGCGGTGGCTGGGCACGGAGGGCGTCCGGCTCCAGCAGGCGATCGATGAGCCGGCGGTCACCGCCGTCGCCGCCGTCACCGGCGCTCATGCCACGGCCTCGATCCGCACCGGCGCTCCCGTCTCGCCGCCGTCGGTCGCCGGACTCGAGCCGGCCGTCGCACTCGCGAGCGCCGGGTACACGGCGAGATAGGCCGCGAAGGCGGCGTCGTAGGCCGCCGCCGTGGACGGTCGCGGCTCGATCGCGTGATCCATGACCGCCATCGCGCGGATCGCGCTCGCCAGGTCGGGATGCGCCCCGATGCCGACAGCCGCGAGGATCGCGGAGCCGACGGCGGCGGTCTCGAGGATCCGGGGCACCTCGACGGGCAGCCCCGTGGCGTCGGCCTTGATGCGGTTCCAGGCCTCGGACTGGGCCGGCCCGCCACAGACACGCATGACCCGGGGCCGCCCGCCCGCATCGGAGATCCCTCCGGCGACGTGCCGGAGCGCGAATGCCGCGGCCTCCAGGATCGAGCGGGTCATCG
Source organism: Candidatus Limnocylindrales bacterium (assembly GCA_036493155.1). Lineage (GTDB taxonomy): Bacteria > Chloroflexota > Limnocylindria > Limnocylindrales > CSP1-4 > UBA5189. Next base: position 8,267 of record DASXQE010000122.1, read on the forward strand.
CCGCCCGGCCGTGCCGCAACGTCAGCCCGACGAACGCCCCGCGGGCAGCTGGATCCCAGATCGGCGACCGCTCCCCGGCCAGGTACGGCAGGAAGACGAGGCCCTCGGCGCCGGCGGGAACCTCCGCCGCCTCCGCGATGAGCTGGGCCGTGGTCCACCGGCCGCCGAGCACGTCGTCGCGGAACCAGTCGAGGGCCGCGCCGGTCGCCGCCATCGCCCCGCCGACGAGCCACAGCCCGGGCAGCGGCGCCGGCGCGGTGAACGATCCGGCCGCCTCGATGGGGCGGTCCCAATAGAGCCCGAAGCCGCCGGCCGCGCCACCGACGTCGAGCGCATCGCCGGCCTCGAGCATCCGTGCGCCATGGAGGCTGGCGTAGGCATCCACGACGCCGGCCACCACCGGGAGGCCGGCAGGCAGGCCCAGCGCGCGAGCGGCGTCGGGCAGCAGTGGTCCGAGCATGGAGCCGGCGGGCACGGCAGCCGGAACCCGCTCGACGCGCAGGCCCGCGGCCCGAAGGCCGGCCGTCGGCACCGGCTCCGCGGCCCCCGCGACCACGGCCGCCGCGCGGCCGCTCAGCCGCAACGCGAGCGCCTCCCAGGTGTTCAGGTACCAGCGGGTGGCGGCCGCGGCGGCCGGCTCGTGGGTCTCCAGCCAGCGCGCCGCGGGAAGGATCCCGAGGCCCCAGCCGGAGCGACCCGTGGCCTCGGCGAGCGCTGCGGCCTCGATGGTCGCGCGGCGGTCCTGCCACGTGATCGCCGGGTGCGTCGCGCGGCCGGCGGCGTCGGTCGGGACGAGCGTGGGCCCGTGGCCATCGACCGCGAGGCCGAGCAGCTCACCGCGATCGCCTCCGGCGGCGAGGGCGTCGTGGATCGCCCCGGCGATGCCTGCCCACCAGGCCTCGGGATCCTGCTCGGCGCGGCCCTCGACCGGATCCATGGCTGTCGGGTAGCGACGGCGCCCGAGCCCGAGCAGCCGTCCATCGAGCGTGACGACACCGGCCTTCACCTCGGTCGTGCCAAGGTCGATCCCCAGCGTGGCGCCGGGCCGTCGCGGGGTCACGGGGCGGCCCCATCGGCGGCCAGGATCGCGGCGGCGGTCGGGACGTCGGTCACGACCACGCCGAAGAGTCCGGCGAGGAGGGTCGCCCGGAGCGGCCGGACCTTGCCGGCGCCGGCGGCCACCGCGATCGCGGTCGGCACGCCGCGGAGCCGAGCGGCGTCGAAGGCGACCGTGCGGGCCGTGAACCCAGGTGCGACGAAGCGGCCGGCCGCGTCGAACGGCTGGATCAGCAGCTCCCCGATCGCTTGCCCGATCTGCAGCTCGCGGAGGCTCTCGCCACCGACCGTCGCGTCGGACCAGGTCGGCCCGCCGACGCCCACGAGGGCAACGTCCAGGTGACCCCACAGGTCCCGGACCGCGCGGATGCCCGGGTCCTCCCAGAGGGCATCGCGGGTCGCAGCGCTCTCCAGGACGCCGGGCGCGAGCAGCGCGCGGGACGTCGAGCCGAGCGACTCGGCGATGCGCCGGAAGGGCTCGGGACCGGCCGAGGAGACCCAGAAGCCGCCGCACAGCGGAACCACCGTCGCGTCGACCGGGGCCGCGCCCGACGGCATGGCTTCGGCCACCGCCGAGATGCTCGACCCGGCGCCGATGCCCACGACGTGGCCGTCGCGGACCACGCCCCGCAGGACCTCCGCGGCGAGGCGACCCAGCCGGTGGCGGGCCGCGCCCGCATCACCCTCGATCGCTGGGGCGAGGTGGACCGCCCGCAGGCCGAACCGGGACCGGAGCCGATCGGCGAGCGGGGTCGCTTGCTCGTCGTCCACGACCCGGATCTCCACGACCCCTCGAGCGCGAGCCTCCTTGAGGAGCTTGGAGACATGCGGTCGGGTCACGCCGAGCAGCGTCGCAATCCGCTCCTGCGTCTCGCCGCCCTCGTAGTAGAGCCGGCTGACCTGGACCAGGGTCGCCTGGTCGGTCATCAGCGTGCCGCCGCGTGTCGAGGGGTGGCCTTCGCGAGCAGCGCGGACGTCGCGCGCGAGGCGAGCGCCCCGAGCGCCGCGAGCGCCGCGATCGGGACCGCCAGCGGCACCTTTGTTCTGTGCAGATGTGCCATCTCGGGCTGGATGATCGGCCGGACGCCGGCCGGGGTCAAGCGGCGCGAGTCAAACGGCGCTGGTCAAACGGCGCGCGGTCGAGCCGGCGCGGTCAGCGGGACGGCTGCCAGCCGGGCCGCGGTCAAGCCCGCCCGGTCAAGCCGGCGCGGTCCACCCCGTCGTGGCGTCGTCGCGGGTCGCGGCGCGCCGGGTCAGGCCCGCTTGCCCTCGGCCCGGAGCTCGGCCTTCTTGGCACGCTTGCCGGCCTGGTAGGAGGCCAGCGCCGCCGGGGAATCGACGTCCCCGAGGGTCGGGTGGCTCGGCAGCACCGCGGCCATGCCGGGCACGTCGACGCCCAGCCGCTTGCCGAGGACGGCGAGGACCGACTTCGTCTTCATCTCGCCGAAGCCGGGCAGCGCCGCGAGGCGGGCCTGGAGATCCTGGCCGTCCTTCGCCGCTCGCCAGATCCGCGAGGCGTCGTTGCCGTAGTCGTTGGCGATCGCCGCGCACAGGGCCTGGACCTTGCCGGCCATCGCGCCCGGGAAGCGATGCAGCGCCGGCCGTTCGCGGAACACGCGGTCCAGCTCGGCTGGGTCCATCGCGGCGATCCGGGCCGCATCGAGGTGGCCGAGGCGCTGGCGCAGGTCCCAGGGTCCGGAGAAGGCCTTCTGGACCGTGACCTGCTGGTCGAGGGCGAACCCGATGAGGAGGGCCAGCGGGTCCTCGGCGATGAGGCGATCGGCGTCGTCATTGCCGGTGTAGGGCAGGCTCGAGGTTGGCATGCGCCGGATGGTAGTCGGCCTCGCTCGACGACCGGTCGCCGGCCCTTGCGACGCCGTTGTAACGCTCCTGCAAGCCGGCGCCGACTCGCCCGAGCACGGCGCCCCGTTGCCTGCCGGTCGTACGATTCGGGGAACGGAGGTTGCCTTCGGCCATGACGGGTCAGCGCCGCTTCCCGGCTTCTGAATCCGGACGCAGGGCCCGGACCGAACCGGTCCGAGACCTCGCCACCAGCGCGGATCGCACCCGCGGTGCCAGCAACCTTGCGACCGTGCCCCGCGCGGGCAACGTCAGCAACGACACCAGGGCCGGCCACCTCGGGTGATCCGGGGCCACGACGGTCGGCTCGTCCGGATCACCGAATCGGAACCGGGAATGCAGGGACCCGCGCTCGGGTGAGAGCGCGGGTCCTCGTGCGTCCGCGGCAACCGGCGGAGGCTCACTTCCCCGGGGCGCGGCACATGGGTTCAGCGCGCGGCGAGGCGCCTCGGCGGCTGGTCGGCGAGGAGGGCGCTGGCCACCGCCAGGAACGCTCGGCCGATTGCGCTCCGGATGGGACCGGGAGCGTGCCGGCCGGCTCGGCGCTCGGCGGCGGCGGCCGCCCGGGCGGCTCGCAGCTCATCGGCCACCTGGTGGAGCTCGGCGAGGTGATGGTCGAGGTTGGGGTGCTGGTCCGTCATGGGGACCTCCCTTCATCGGGGTTCGCGGGACCGCGGGATGGATGGGCTACTCGAGGACGATCCGGACGCCATCGCCGTCGGCGTCCTCGACGTTGAGCAGCGGGCCGGTCAGGCCCGAGGAGATCGCGCGCTGGAGCTCGCCGAGCTGCTCGCCCGAGAGGCCCGGGATGCGTCCGAGCGCCAGCCGGCCGAGCGATGTCGGCACGCGCAGGTCGACGACGCGCCGGCCGCCCTCCATGACCTGGATTCGGGCGAACCGCGGGCTCGCACCGCTGGTCATCGGCGTCGCGGTCAGCTCGGGGTCGTCGCCCGACTGCGCGTCGCCCGAGCGGCCACGCGGGCCGCTCCCGCCGCTTTCCCTGGCCGACAGCGCGTCGAGGATGGGCGCGGCCTCCTCGGCCGTGAGGCGGCCGTCGGCGACGAGGCGCAGGACGCGCTCGAGGGGATCGCTCATGTCAGGCGTCCTCGGCCGCGGCCAGGCGCTGCGTCGCGGTCTCGACGTCGATCTCGCCGCGCTCGAGAGCCTTCAGGATCTCGAGGCGGGCATGCTCGACGGCCGGCTCCACGGGTCGCGCGGGCGCGCTCGGCGCGTCGACGTGATCGCTCGCGAATGCCGGCATCGCCGGTGCGGGCGCCGCCGGGGCGTTCGGCGCGGCCGGCGCCTCCGGCGGAACCGGGCGGGCCGCGTCCCGCGGCTCCAGGACGGTGAAGTCTCCGGACACGGACTTGAACGTCATGGTCACCCCCGCTCGCCCCGGCGTGCCGACTGTCATCAACCGGCGGCCCGGTCCGGACACGGTCTTGTGCTGCAGGTCGCTGTGGAGGTCGCCGGTCACCGACTGGGCCTCGACCTGGATGGGACCGCGGGCGACGAGCATCACGTCACCCGAGATGGACTTGACGGACCACGGGCCCGCACCGGCGAGCTCGGCGTCGATCCGGATGTCCCCGGAGGTCGTGCTGAACTCGAACCGGGTGAGTCGTGGCCCGCGGAAGACGGCGTCGCCGGAGATCGTCCGGCCCACGACCTCGATCGGCGCCACGGCATCCACCCGCAGGTCGCCGGACACCGCCTCGACGTCGAGGTTGCCGCCGATGTCCTGCAGGATCAGGTCGCCGGACGCGGTCTTGTAGCGGCCGGGCCCATGGACGCCGGTCACCGAGACATCGGTGCTGGCGCCCTCGATGGCGACGCGGGTGTTGCGGGGCAGCTCGACGGCCAGCTCGGCGCTGCCGCCACCGAACTCGAGGCTGCCGATCGAGAAGTTCAGGTTGAGCTTGTTCTTGGCGACCAGCTCCAGCGAACCGTCGCCGGTCGTGATGTCGAAGCGCTCCGTCAGCCCGCGACCGGTCAGGTCCCGTACCCGGGCGACCTCGCCGTCGACCGCCGTCACGGAGACTTCGCCGGCCGGCAGGCGGAGGGCGAACCGGCCGCTGGCGCCGATCGGATGCTCGAGGGTCGTCGTCGTGGCGGTCCCGGCCATCTACCGGCTCCTTCCGAGGTTGCGGATGGCGGCGGCGGCGTCGTCGGCGCTCATCTCGTGCTTGGCGAGCTGCTCGAGGATCTGCTGGCGCGCCTGGGCGATGTCAGCGGCGGAGCGCTCGAGCTGCGCGGCTGCGGCTTCGACCTCGGCTGCGGCCTCGTCCCCGTCGCGCGAGCCGAACCCGAGGGCCCGGACGAGGGCCTCCACCCGGGCGCGGACCGTGGGATACGAGATCCCGAGCTCGCGCTCCATGTCGCGGAGGTTGCCGCGGGACTTGAGGAAGCTCTCCAGGACGGCCATCTGCTCGCGGCTCAGGTGGCCGAAGCGGCCGACGTTGAAGTCACCCTCGAGGGTGGTGCCGCAGGTCTGGCAGTGGAGTCGGGTGACGGACAGCTCGCCCGAGCAGACGGGGCAGGTGGCGATGACGTCGTGGGGCATGGCAGGTCTGTGTTCCTCGTGCGTGTGCCGCTGTTATGGCACATGCACTTTCACTTTGTCAATAGGAGATTACCAAAACCGTAAGTCGTCCTCATCGTGAGGCGGCGTGCCCACGTGCCCGTGGACATGGAGCTCCCGTGGACATGGAGCGGCCAGGCGCCGGCTTCCGGGGTCGGCGGCCGGGCGCCGGCTTCCGGGGTCGGCGCCCGGCCATCGCCTCCCGCCACCGAGCGGGGCGTCCGGTGGCAGGGCTGCGCGGAGCGGTTCGCGCAGGGCTGCTCAGGAAGGGCCCGAGGGCTGCGCCTGCGGGGTCCCGGCCTCGTGCCGGTGCGCGCGGGCGCCCGGCGATCAGGCCGGTGCGGCTCGCATGGCCATGACCTGGGGCATCGCGCCCTGGTCGGGCAAGGGCTCGAGGCTCGCGCCCGGGAAGAAGAAGCCCAGCATCAGGTCGGATCGGATGTGGTCGACCGCGTAGCGGTTCACGTGGGCGTGGCCTCGCTCGGCGACCCCCGCGTCGGAGCGGCCGAGCAACGAGACGGACACGTCCCGGAGCGTCACGAAGGCGCCGGTCGGGCGGGCCAGGGCGCGCGCCGGGTCGAAGCCGGGGGCCACCGGCAGGCGAGCATCGAGGTGGTACGGCCCGACCGAGAGCTCGATCGGATACCACGAGGCATGGATCGTGAACGCCGGATCGGCCAGGACGACGACGAGGATCTCGTCGGGTGCGACCGTGATGCTCCCACGGCGTTGCGGCTCGGATCCGTCGAGCGGATACCAGCGGCTGGCATCGACGGGCATCGGCGCGGCGGCGCCTCGGGCATCGCTGCCGACGGTGGATCGTGCGGTCGTCCCGCTCACGACTCCGGTCGGCGTGAAGATCTCGACCTGCGGCATGACCATCCCCCGGTACGACGGCCTGCAGCATCCGCCCATGCCCGCGCGCCCGATAGACCCGTCCGTACCGCGGTGCGGCGGCGTCGGTACCGGGCGGGCCAGCAACCGGTTCCGCGAGGCACCAGCCGGCCACCTGCACGGCCCGCGACCTCCGGCGTGCGACCATGCGCAGGTGACCCGGCCTGATGCCCCTTCGCTGCTGCGCGCCGTCGGGCTCCTCGCCGACGGCCCGGTGCGCTGGGGCCAGCCCGTGCCGGCTCGGGGCCCAGGCCTCTACCTCGTCGAGCTGCCCGCACCCCTGCCGGCGCCCGGCATCGACCTGACCGTCGTGGGCAAGTGGCTGGAGCGCGTGCCCGGCCTGAGGCTCGACGGCGCCCGTCCCAGCAGTCGCGCGCTCCTCGCCCGCCTGGCCTCGCTGTGGCTGCCCGACGCGGCCGTCGTCTACGCCGCGGGGACGGCGAATTCCATCGGCGGGCGGGTGGCTGCGCTCCAGCACCAGGTCGTGGGCGACCCGCGGCCGCATGCCGATGGCCAATGGCTGCACCTGTTGCGCGAGCTGCCGACGACGCGGATCTGGTGGGCCGCCACGCCGGCGCCGGAGGAGTACCTGGACGCCGTCCTCGACGCCTTCGCTGGAGGTGGCTCCGGGCCGGTCACGCTGCCAAGCGGGCTGTCGCGGCCGGATGGCGCGCTGCCGCTGCCGTGGGCGTGCACCCGCCGCCCGACCGGGGAGCGCCAGGCGTCGGGGCTGACGGGCTCGGTGCTGCCACTGCCCAAGGAGCCCGCTCCCCCACCCACGCGGGTCGTCCAGCTCGAGCCCGGGGTCGCCGATGGGGCGAGCCTCGAGGCCAAGGGCAGCGGGACGGTCCGCCGCCGGCCCACGCCGCCGAAGGCCAGCGCCTCCTCGGGGTCGACGGCTCGCCCCGGCCGAGCGGCCGCTCCCGCGAGACCCGATGCGGGCCCGGTCGAGGTGTCACCGGAGGCCCACGCGCGGATGCTCGCCGAGCTCGAGCAGCTCACCCAGCACCGCCGCCCGGAGGTCGTGGCCCGGATCAAGGCCGCGCGCGAGCTCGGCGACCTGCGGGAGAACTCGGAGTACCACGCCGCGCGCGAGGAGCAGTCCTTCCTCGAGGGCCGGATCCAGCTCCTGGAGCAACGGCTGCGCCGCGCGGTGCTCGTCACCGCGCCCGAGGCCTCCGGCGGTGGCGATGGATCGGCCGGCGGCGGCGGCCGTGGCGCCTCACTCGGGTCGCGGGTGACCATCGAGCTGAACGGCCTCGAGTCGGTCTTCACGCTCGTCGGCAGCACCGAAGCCAACGTCGCCGAGGGCCGGATCAGCACGTCGTCGCCGGTCGGTGGCGCCCTGCTCGGGGCCGCCCCCGGGTCGGAGGTGAGCGTCAGGACGCCGCGCGGCGACGTCCGCTATCGCGTCCTGGCCGTCGACTAGACGCCCCGACCGCTGGCTACGATGGCGGCATGAGCCGGATCCTCTACCGCGAGGCGGCGATCGTCGACGGTCGGTCGGACCGGCCGGCGCTCGCGCAGAGCGTCCTGGTCGAGGACGGTCGGATCGCCTGGATCCGCCCGACCGACGCGGAGCCGGACCCCAGGGCCGGCGGCGGCGACGCGGCGACCGTGATCGACGCGGCCGGTGCCACGATCGTCCCCGGCATGGTCGATGCCCACAGCCACGTGACCCTGCCGGGTGGGGCGCACTGGATCGACCGGATCGACGATCCCCCGGCCGCCCTGCTGGCCGTCGCCGAGCACAACGGCGAGCTCCAGTCCCGGTCCGGCGTGCGGTGGGCGCGCGACGTCGGCGCGCCGCGTGCCACCGACCCGGTCAGCGGCCGGACGCAGGCGCTGTCCCTCGGGGTCCGGGAGCGCTGGCAGGGCCGCGCGGACATGCCCTACCTGCGGGCTGCCGGAACGTGGCTCGACAAGGCCGGCACGCTCCCGCCCGCGGCCCACACCGTCGAGGCCCACGACGCCGACGAGCTGCTCGCGAACGCGATCCAACAGCTGGACGAGGGTGCCGACTTCCTGAAGCTGTACCTGCAGGGGCCAGATCCGGGCGTCGCGCCCTGGTCGCCCGACGAGGTCGCCCGGGTCACGACGATGGCCCACGGGCGCGGCGCCAAGGTCACGGCCCATGCCACCGCCCTCGACGAGGTGCGGGCCGGTGTCCTCGGTGGCGTGGACTCGATCGAGCACGGTGACCAGATCGACGAGGCCACGGCGGCCGAGATGGCCCGCCGCGGCACGTTCCTGGTCTCGACGCTGGCCGTGTTCAGCTCATGGGCCACGTTCCATCGCACGACGACGCTGCCACGCTTCGCGGCCGAGGACGTCCCGGAACGGCTGGCCGGCCGCCTCGAGACCGCCCAGGCGAGCGCCCGGGCCGCCCGCGCCGCCGGCGTGCGAGTCGCGGCGGGGACCGACTTCGGCGGCGGCTCGCTCCGCGCGAATCAGCTGGCCTGGGAGGTCGAGGGCCTCGTGGCCGCCGGCTACGAGCCCTGGGAGGCGCTTGCTGCAGCGACGTGGCGCGGCGGCGAGCTGCTCGGCGAGCCGGACGCCGGCGTCATCCGCGAGGGCGGCCGGGCCGACTTCTTCCTGGTCCACGGCGACCCGCTATCCGATCCGTCGGCGCTGTGGCGGGTGTGGCGCGTCGCCTGGCTCGACGCCTGACCATCGGGAGGGTTCCATGCCGAAGCGCGTCCTGACCGGCGAGGGCATCGTGGCCACGGGCCTGCCATTCAGCCAGGTCGTCGAGGCCAACGGGCTGGTGTTCCTGGCGGGCCAGGTGGGCGATGCGCCCGGCACGCGCGGGCCGGTCCCCGGTGGCATCCAGGCCGAGGCCCGCCAGATGCTCGAGAACGTCGGGCGCCTGCTTCGCGCGGTCGGCCTCGACTACGACGACGTCGTGAAGGCCACGGTCTACCTGCGGGACTTCGACGAGTTCGCCGAGATGAACGAGGTCTACCGCGAGTTCTTCCCGAGCGAGCCGCCGACGCGGGCGACCGTCGGCGTGACCCGCCTGGCGCTGGACTACCGCGTCGAGATCGAGGTCATCGCGGCCCGCTGACCTCGGCCAGGAAGGCCGCCGCGAGGTCGAGGGCCTCGTCGAACACGGGCTTCAGGGTGTGGCCCAGCTTCGGGAAGGTCACGAGCCGGGCGTCGGGCAGCTGCTTGACCGCCTCGCGCAGCAGCGCCACCGGCGCCATCGGGTCGGCCTCCCCGGACAGCAACAGCACCGGACAGCGGATCGCCGGCCAATGGGCCGTCCGTGCGGCGGCCTTCGCCGGCGAGCCAGGCGGATGGAGCGGGTAGCTGAAGCACACCAGCGCGTCGTAGCGCCTGTCCGGATCGGCGGCGGCGAGGCTCGCCACGCGACCGCCGTACGACTGGCCACCGACAGCCACGCCCGGGCCATCGGGCACGCGCGCGGTCCAGGCCGGCACGGCGTCCTCGGCCAGGCGCACCGGCAGGTCCACGGCGACCGCCTCGATGCCGCGCCGCGCCAGGCCCGTGACGTAGGGCCGCAGGCTGGCCGCGTTGCCGCTGGCGCCGTGGCCGAGGTAGATCCGGGTCGTCACCGCGTCAGGCTACCCTGCGGCCGATGGACGACGGGCTGGCGCGCTGCTGGTGGGCCGCCGGTGCCCCGCCGGATCCACTGATGCGCGAGTACCACGACGTCGAGTGGGGCACGCCGGTCGACGGCGACGCGGAGCTGTTCGAGCGGCTGATGCTCGAGGGCTTCCAGGCCGGCCTGTCGTGGCGGACGATCCTGCACAAGCGGCCCGCGTTCCGGGCCGCCTTCGACGGCTTCGAGCCCGTGCGCGTCGCCGCCTTCGGCGCCGCGGACCGCGAGCGGCTCCTGGCCGACGCCGGGATCGTCCGGAACCGCCAGAAGATCGACGCGACGATCGGCAACGCGGCCGCCTCGCTGCGGCTCATCGACGAGTTCGGGTCGCTGGCGGGCTACTTCGCCCACCTCGTGCCACCGCCACCGCGACCCCTGCCGTCGGACGCCCAGCCGGGCGAGATCCCCGTCACGACGCCCGACGCAGCTCGGCTGTCCAGGGACCTGGCGCAGCGCGGCTTCCGCTTCGTCGGCCCGACGATCGTCTACTCGTTCATGCAGAGTGTCGGCCTGGTGGACGACCACCTGCCGATGTGCTTCCGCTACCGGCGCTGACTACAGCTCCCGCTTCCGGAGCTGGTTGATCGCGACGAGCAGCACCAGCGCCAGCCAGACGACGGCCCAGGCCAGGAAGGCCTGGCTCGGGGGCTCCGCGGCGAAGAACGGGTTGGATCGGGCGGCGTCGGTGCCACCGATCTCGGAGATGACGAAGCTCGGCTCGAGGCCGAACACGACGCCGCGCCACAGGCCATCGGTCGGCAGGACGACGCGACCGATGTCACCGATCAGGGCCACGCCGTCGGCATGGAGCGCCACGCCGATGTCGCCAAGGACCCCCGACATCCAGGCCAGCCCGTAGGCGACGACGCAGATCGCGCCGCCGGCGATTGGTGCTAGCCGGGTCGAAAGGGCCAGTGCGAGGGTCATGAGCAGGATCCCCTGGTACGCGAGGTAGCCGATCGGGAGGATGAGGTTCGGCGGCGTGTAGCCGGACACGAACGCCGCGGCCTCGATCGCCAGCAGGCCCGACAGGATCGCGTACCCGGCCACGACGATCGACAGGCCCAGCCAGCGGCCGAGCAGGTACGACGAGCGCCGGAGGGGCCGCGCGAGCATCGCCTGCGCGATCCCGGACTCGAGGTCGGCGGCGATCGCCGGCGAGCCCAGGAATGCGGCGGTCATCGCCAGGACGAACGTGAACATGAAGGCGATGAAGATCAGGATCTGGGACACCACGATCTTGACCTGCAGGTCGGCCTGGTCCTGATCCCGGATGGCGGCCACCAGCCGGTCGACGCCCCAGGCCACGAGGACGACCGAGCCGATCGCGAGGGCCACCAGGACCCACAGCACCCGGCGCCGGGCCGCCTCGCCGATCGTCAGGCGGGCGATCGTGATCACAGCGCGCGATCCCGGGCGACGAGCTCGACGAAGCGCTGCTCGAGGGATGACCGGCCCGCCCGGACCTCGTGGATCCGCCCGCCCATGCCCACGATGACGTTGACGAGGTCGGGCACCCGGGCCGGGTCCATCGGCCGGATCGACAGGCGATCGTGCTCGAGCGACGGCGGTCCGAAGGTCTCGAACGCGGCGAGGTCGCCGGCCGTGATGCCGGAGACGTGGACCTGGGTCTCGGACTGGCCGAGGACGTCGTCGAGGCTGCCGCTGGCCACGACCCGACCGTGGTCCACGATCGCGACACGGTCGCAGACCTGCTCGACCTCGCTCAGGAGGTGGGAGTTCAGGAACACCCCGGCGCCGCGATCGCGCGCGGCCTTGATGATCCCGCGGACGTCGACGCGGCCGATCGGGTCCAACGCCGACGTCGGCTCGTCGAGGATCACGAGGGTTGGCTCGCCCATGAGCGCCACGCCGAGCCCGAGCCGCTGCTGCATGCCCTTCGAGAACTTGCCGACGAGGTCGCCGGCCCGGTCCGCCAGGCCGACCAGGTCCAGGATCCGATCGGCAGCCGTGCCGCGCTCGCCACGGGGCATCCGCAACAGCTCGCCGTGCAGGATCAGCACCTCGCGAGCCTTGAGCCATGGCTGGTAGCGGAACAGCTCCGGCAGGTAGCCGACGTAGCGCCGGGTGGCGAGGTCGCCGATCGGGGCGCCGAGGACGCTGCCGCTGCCGCCACTGGGCTTCGCCAGCCCGAGCAGGAGCTTGACGGTCGTGGTCTTCCCGGCGCCGTTGGGACCCAGGAAGCCGAAGACCTCGCCGCGGTTGACCGTCATCGTCAGGCCGGCGAGCGCCTCGGTCCGGCCATAGAGCTTCCGGAGCTCCGTGACCTCGATGACCGGCGCGTCGAGTGACAGGCGGGGCATGCACTCCTCGCAGAGCAGGACTCCCTCGCGGCCCTGCGGTCCGATTCGCATCGTGACAGACAAGGTGGCAGGGCGTGGGCCCAGGCTGCGGCCATGGTTGAGATCACGCTTCCCTGCTGCGATGCCACGGCGACCCTCGACGCCGACGCGGACGAGGTCCGGTGCGAGACCTGTGGGCTGGCCCACGAGCTGGCCCCGGACGCCCGGGCGACGGCCGACCCCCGACGCCCGATGCCCCTCGCGGCCTGACCACCTTCGGGCGGGCTACGATGCCGGGCGGATGACCGGCACCCCGAATCTCGCTCGAGCGGACGTCGACGCCGTCCGAGCCGCCATGGTGGCGGCGGGTCGTCGGATGGGCGTTCGCGGGCTCGTCTCGGCCACCGAAGGCAATCTCTCGGTCCGGCTTCCGGGCGGCCGCCTGCTCGTGACGCCTTCGGGCCTCCGCAAGGAAGAGCTCGACGCCGCCGACCTGCTCGTGGTCGACCTCGCCAGTGGGGCCGTAGCCCCGGATGCGCAGGGCCGGCGACCCAGCTCCGACCTCGCGATCCACCGGGCCGTGCACGACCGGCGGCCGGACGTCCTGGCGGTCGCCCATGCCCATCCGCCCGGGACGCTGGCTCTGACGCTCGCCGGCGAGCGGCCCGATCCGGCAGCCCTTCCGGAGACGGCGCTGTTCCTGCCGCGCCTGCCGTTCGTGCCGTTCGGGGCGCCCGGCAGCGACGAGCTCGCCAGACGCATCGCCACGGCCCTCGACGAGGCACCCGCGCCGAGACCGGGCGCGGTCCTGCTCGAGCGGCACGGGGCGGTCGCCGTCGGCGGCGGCGGTGGGGGCGATCGGAGCTGGTCGGTCGAGGCTGCAGCCGCTGCCCTCCGCCAGGCCGTGGACCGGCTCGAGCTGGTCGAGGTCCTGTGTCGGGCGACCCGCGATGCGCTGCTCATCCGTGCCGCCCGGCGATAGACTTCCGGCGCCCGGCCCGTCGGCTTCGCGCCCGCCGCGGCGTGCTGGAGGACATGGATGAATCCACGGGCCTGGATCGCCGAGGCGCTCGGCACGTTCGTGCTGGTCGGGATCGGCTCGCTTGCGGCGGTGAGCGCGACGGGGCTCAGCCAGGGATCGGGCGTGTTCGTGCTGCTCGTCGTGCCGTTCGGGTTCGGGTTCGGACTCCTGGCGGCGATCACCCTGTTCGGGCACGTCTCGGGCGGCCACTTCAACCCGGCGGTCACGCTGGCCGCGCTGTTCGATGGCCGGGTCGACCTGGTCAATGCCATCGCCTATGCGATCGCCCAGGCCATCGGCGCCGTCCTCGCCTCGCTGATGGTGCTCGTGGTCGTGGCCAAGGGAGCGGTCGTCTACACGGTCAACAACCCCAGCGTCTCGGACATCAACGCCTTCATCCTGGAGGCCATCCTGACCACGATCTTCGTCGCGGTCATCCTCACCGTCACGAAGAAGCAGCCGTCCGTGGCGCCGCTCGTCATCTCGCTGACGCTCGTGGCGATCCACTTCGCGGCCGTTCCGATCAGCGGCGCATCGGTCAACCCGGCCCGCTCCCTCGGCCCCGCGATCGTGTCGGGCACCTATGGCGGCCTCTGGATCTACCTGACCGCGCCGTTCCTCGGCGGCATCCTCGGCTGGCTCCTCTACCGGTTCTTCACGGTCGACGAGGACGACGTCGAGATCGAGGTCGAGGACGAGGACGAGCTGGAGGCCGAGCTGGCCGAGATCCGCTAGCGGCCGGTCAGGCCGCCGGCATGCTCGGCGAGAGTCGCTCGAGGATCTGGCCGAGGGCCTTGCGATAGGTCGGGCGCTCGTAATCGTGGAGCGGGTCCGGATCCAGCGCGTGCTCCTCGGTCTGGCCACCTCGGCGCACGTAGATGACCGGGAAGATCGCACCCGTGCCGTCGGCCTCGATCGTCATCGCGACGGCGTCGGGCCCGTCGCCGTCGAGGACGTGGGTCAGCGGCTGGATGCCCTCGTCGCGCGGCCCGGTCGCGCCATCGAGCGAGACGACGCTCGCCAGGAACGCCTTCTGGTGCCACAGCTCGGGCGCCTGCGTCGCCTCGGCGAGCAGGTGGTCGCGGATGTCGGCCACGGCCATGCCGGCCCGCTCGCGCTGCCACCCGAAGTGGGTCTCGGCGACGTGGCGGGCCAGGATCCGGGCGTTGTAGCGGGCGCCGTGGACCGCGCCGGAGTTGGGTGGGATGCCGTGCTTCTTGAGGCCCGGCGAGCCCTGCCCGATGGTCCCGGCGAAGTAGATCCCGGGCACCGTGGCGCTCTCCCAGTAGTCCGTCTGGGCCGGCAGCTTCGACTGGCCGAAGGTGGCGACCCCGATCGAGGGCAGGTCCAGCAGCGGGCAGGTGAAGCCGGTGGCCGCGATGACCTCGTCCGCCTCGAGCGAGAACGGCATCGCGGTCGCGCTCTGCTCCAGGTCGACCCGCAGGCCGCCGGACGAGCGGCTGATGCCCTTGATCGCGGCGGACAGGATGTCGACGCCGAAGCCCAGCGCGGCATCCTCGAACGGCTGGACGTAGCGCGCGCGCACGCCAACCAGGGTGTGGGTCTCGATCGAGGTCTTGGCCGGCGACGGTGACGACAGCGTGATCCGGCTGGCCCACTGGAGGAGGCCCGTCGCCAATTCGAAGCCGCTGTTCTGCTTGCCGATGATGAACAGCCGTCGGCCGGCGTAGGACTCGGCGTCGCGGGTGTCGGCGTAGTGGACGGCGAGCTCGATGCCGGGGGCGGCGGGGCTGAACGGCTGGGCCACGCCGACCGCGAAGATCGCGAACCGGCAGCGGTACTCGCCATCCGAGGTCACCAGGGTGAACCGGTCGCCGTCGGCGGTCTCCTCGCGCCGGGTCGATTCCCAGCGGCAGCCATAGCGGATCCGGATCCCGGCGCGCTCCGCGAAGGCTTCGAGGTTGCGCTGCATGTCCGGCCGGGACGGGAAGTCCGACGTGCCGTCCATGAACTGGACCGCCAGGCCGCGCAGCTCGGGTTCGAAGGCCAGGAGCGAGTTCCAGTCCCAGCGCTCGAACTCGCGAGAGGCCTTGTCCGGGGGCGCGTACGGCTTCGTCCAGGACAGCAGGCGCTGGAAGAACGGCCACTTCCGGAACATCCCGCCGGGGGCCTCGTCGGCCGACAGCACGGCATGGTCGATGCCGAGGCGGCCCAGGAAGTAGGACACCTGGAGGGCGCCCGGCCCCGAGCCCACGACCACGATCGGGTACTCGCCGGGCGGGAACGGTCGCTCGCCGCCCGCGGCGCTCCCGCCGGGCTGCGAGCCGTCCGAGCCGGCGCGCTGGTCCGCGGTCATCGGGTCAGCGCCGCGCGTTCGAGTTCCGGAGGCGACGGGCCATCGCCTGGAGCATCCGGTACGAGACCCGCGGGTACTCGATCAGGAAGGTCTCCAGCGCCGGGCCGCCGAGCACGATGCAGCGCAGCGGCCGAGTCGCGACGATGTCCGCGATCGGCGGCTCGCCGAGGAGCACGCTGACCTCGCCGAAGAAATCGCCTCGGGCGAGGCTCGCCCGGACCTGGCCGTCGGCGACCACGTCCGCCTCGCCGTCGAGGATCACGTAGTAGCCCGAGCCGGTCAGGCCCTGCCGCAGGATCCGGGCGCCCTTCGGGAAGAACGCCTCCTCGAAGGCGCTCGCCACGCCGAGCAGCTGCGGGCGCGCGAGGTCCGCGAACATCGCCATGCTGGCGATCGCGTCGGCGATCTCCTCGCGGGTGGCCATCGTGTCCTCCTCGTCCGCCGCGCCATGCCCCGGTTGCATCCCGATTGTGCATCGAGTTGACGCCCGGCGGGTGGGCGGGCAGCATCCGGCTCGTGACCCTCAGCCTCGACCGCCGCAGTCAGCTCCTGGCGGGCTGCCCGCTCTTCAACGGAATCGACGGAGCCGAGCTCGACCACCTGGCCGAGCGATCGACCCAGGTCGAGTTCCCGGCCGGCCACGTCATCGCCCGCGAAGGCGAGATCGGGACCGGGTTCTTCGTCGTCATCGACGGCCGCGTCCGAGTGGTCCGGGATGGCCACGTCATCGCGGCGCTCGGCCCCGGCGAGTTCTTCGGGGAGCTGTCGGTGCTCGACCGGATGCCGCGCAACGCGATGGTCTCGGCGGAGGTGCCGACCACCTGCCTCGCGCTCGCCTCGTGGGACTTCGAGGCAGTGCTCCTCGAGCAGCCCAAGCTCGCCCTCGCGATCCTCCGCGGTGTCGCCCAGCGGCTCCGCACCGTGACCGACTCGGCGCGGCACTGACGCGCCCCCCGCTGACAGGCGACGCGGGACCGATCGTGGCAGGCACCCGGACCTTCCTCTTCACCGACATCGAGGGCTCGACGCGCCTCGAGGAGGACATCGGCACGGCCCGCTATGCGGCGGTCCGCGAACGCCATCGGGAGCTCCTCCGGGCGGCCTTCGCCGCTGGCGGGGGCCTCGAGCAGGGCACCGAGGGCGACTCGTTCTTCGTGGTCTTCCCGACGGCCGGCGACGGCCTGGCCGCCGCGATCGCCGCGCAGCGAGCCCTGCTGGCCGAGGCCTGGCCCGACGACGTCAGCGTCAAGGTCCGGATGGGCCTGCACGCCGGCGAGGCCCAGGAATCGGGCGGCAGCCTGGTTGGCCTCGACGTCAATCGGGCGGCGCGGATCGCGGCGACGGCGCACGGGGGCCAGATCGTGGTCTCCGACGCGGTCCGGTCCCTGGTCAGCGGCGCGCTGCCGCCCGAGGTGACGCTGCGGGGCCTCGGCAGCCATCGGCTGCGGGACCTGCGCGATCCCGAGCCGCTGGCCCAGGTCGTCGCGCCCGACCTGCCGGACACGTTCCCGCCGCTGCGGTCGATCGATGCCCGGCCGAACAACCTGCCGACGCAGCTGACCTCGTTCGTCGGCCGCGAGGCCGAGCTCGCGGCCGCCGGCGACCTGCTGGCCCGGAGTCGGCTCGTCACGCTGACCGGGCCCGGCGGGACCGGCAAGACCCGCCTGTCGCTGCAGGTCGCGACGAAGGCCGCCGAGGCCTTTCCCGATGGCATCTTCTTCGTGGCCCTCGAGACGGTCCGCGAGCCCGTCCTGGTCCCATCGCGACTGGCCGCCGCGATCGGCATCGCCGAGCCGGCCCGCCGGACCGCCGCCGAGGTCGTCGAGGAGTGGCTGGCCGGCAAGCAGGTGCTGTTCGTCCTGGACAACCTCGAGCAGGTCCTGGGCGTCGGGCCGATCGTCGCCGACCTGCTGCGCAAGGCGCCCGGGCTGAAGGTCCTCGCGACGTCGCGGGCGCCGCTCCAGGTGTCCGGCGAGCAGGAGTTCCCCGTCCCGGGCCTGCCCACGCCGCCCGACCCGACCCAGCTGACGGCGCTCGAGCGCGCCGAGCTGCCCGCCGAGGGCCGCGTCGTGGACGTCGCGGCGCTCGAGACCTACGAGGCCGTGCGCCTCTTCATCGCGCGCGCGACGGCCGTCCGGCCCGGCTTCGAGGTCACCAACGAGAACGCCCCCGCCGTCGCCGCCATCTGCTCCCGGCTCCATGGCATGCCACTGGCCATCGAGCTCGCGGCGGCCCGGGTCAAGCTGCTCTCGCCGGACGCGATCCTGGGGCGGCTGGAGCACCAGCTCGGCGTCCTCGCGGCCGGGGCTCGCGACCTGCCGGAACGCCAGCAGACCCTGCGTGGCGCGATCGCCTGGAGCTACGACATCCTCGACGAGCCCTGCCGGGTGTTGCTGGCGCGGCTCTCGGTGTTCGTGGGCGACATC
Source organism: Candidatus Limnocylindrales bacterium (assembly GCA_036493155.1). Lineage (GTDB taxonomy): Bacteria > Chloroflexota > Limnocylindria > Limnocylindrales > CSP1-4 > UBA5189. The sequence goes on from DASXQE010000122.1 coordinate 26,350, forward strand.
GAGCTCGAGGCGGCCGAGGCCGTGTGCGGGCCGGCGAGCGAGGTCGGCCAGGACGTCACCGATGGCGTGCTGTCACTCGCCACCCAGAGCCTGCTGCGCACGATCGAGAACCCCGACGCGCCACGATTCGAGATGCTCGACACGATCCGCGAGTACGCCGGCGAGAAGCTCGCCGAGCGCGGCGACCAGGCCGAGCTGGAGCGACGCCACGGGACGTGGCACCTCGAGTTCGCGACGCGGGCGTCGGCCGAGCTGAGCGGCGACGACCAGCGGGTCTGGCTCGAGCGATTCGAGCACGCCCACGACAACCTCCGCGCGGCTATGGACCGGGCGGCCGCGAGGGCCGACGGCGAGATCGCCATCGGCATCGCGTTCCACACCTGGCGGTTCTGGCAGAAGCGCGGCCACCTGTACGAGGCCCGACGCCGGCTCGAGGCCTTGGCCGGGGAGCCGTGGTCGCGGCGCGATCCACGCCTCCGGGCGCGGCTCCTGGAGGCCCTGGGCGGCGTGTGCTGGTGGCAGGGCGAGGTCCGCCCGATGCGCGAGGCCTACCGCGAAGCCGTCGAGCTGTGGCGTGGGGCTGACGAGCCCGGCGAGCTGGCGAACGCGCTCTACAACTACTCCTTCGCCTTCACCGTGCCGGACGAGCTGCCCGAGTCCGGGGCGATCCCGGAGACCGACCCAAGCGGCGAGGGCCGCGCCGCCCTCGACGAGGCGCTCGCCATCTACCGCGGGCTCGGGGACGAACGCGGCGAGGCGAACGTGCTCTGGGGTATCGGCAACATGCGCTACTTCTCGCGGACCGGCGACACGGGCGCCGAGGCCTTCGCGCTGGCGCTGGAGAAGTTCATCCGGGTCGGCGATCGCACGATGGAGGCCTGGTCACGCCACCAGCTCGGCGCCGCATACATCCGCCTGGACCGCCTGGACGAGGCCCGCGAGCTGATCCAGGACGCCCTGCGGTTCTTCTACCAGGCCAGCGACACGGCCGGGCTCACGCTCGTCCTCGACGACCTCTCCGCGGTGGCCGTGGCGGCGGGCGACAACGACCGCGCCGCCCGGCTCTGGGGCGCAGCCCGGAGCCTGACCTCGTCGACCGGCGCGAACCTCGCCGGGTTCGTCGATGCCGCCGTCGAGTACGACTCACGGCCGAACATCCGGCGCGCGATCGGCCGGGACGAGCTCGCCCGCCTCGGTGCGGAAGGTGCCGCCATGAGCCTCGACGAGCTGATGGCCTACGCCCTCGGCGGCGCCGAGGACTCCGCGGTGCCGAGCCCCTAGACTCCGGCCATGACCGCGCAGGCCGTGCCGAACCCCGCTTCGGGCCCGACGCCGAGCGCCGCCGCGACACCGAAGGCAGGCATCCCCAAGAACCCCGGCCGGGCCGAGCTCGGGATGAAGGCGACGCTGCTGTTCCCCTCGAAAGAGGTCGTCGAGCAGTACTACGTCCCGCTCATCTACACCGCCTGCCGGACGTGCTACTCGGAGCTCGCGCCCGAGGAGATCTTCCGGCGAGCGACCGCCGGCGAGATCGAGCCGGCCAAGATGCAGCGCCTGATCTCGAACGTCATCGAGTCCGGCCACGGCTCCACGATCGAGCACGTCGTGTTCACGTTCGGCATCAGCGGCGTCTCGCGGACGCTGTCCCATCAGCTGGTCCGGCATCGCGCGGGCGTGGCCTTCGACCAGCAATCGCAGCGCTACGTGACCTACAAGCAGGCTGCGACGATGGAGCCCCAGACGATCGTCGACGCCGACCCCGAGCTCCGCGAGAAGTACGAGGACCAGGTTGCCGGCGCGATGTCGATCTACGACGAGCTCGTCGCCGCCGGGATCCCTGGCGAGGATGCCCGGTTCGTCTTCCCCAACGCCACTCGGACGAACCTCGTCATGACCACGAACCTGCGGGCCCTGATCCACATGTCCGGCCTCCGCCTCTGCACGATGGCCCAATGGGAGATCCGGCGGCTGTTCCAGCTGATCCGCCACGAGATCTTCGGGGTGTCGCCGTTCCTGGGCTCCTTCCTGGCCCCGAAATGCGTGCCGCTGGGCTACTGCGACGAGATGAACAACCGCGACGGCCACTGCCCCATCCGGCCGCACAAGGACCAGGTCCTGGGCGCGTGGGCCGAGAAGTCGAAGGCGGCTCGCGCGGCCGGTCGGGAGCTCGCGCTCGCGACGGAATAGGCACCAGGCTCGGTCGCCCGCCTCATGGGCCCGACTGGGCCGCCGCGGATTCCGCCGCTGCACCCCGTGACCGAGCCCGACGCTCGGCCTCGGCCTAGACGGCGAGGTCGCGCACGAACCGACGGACGAGGCGGACCATCCTGGGGCCGGCCTCGGCACCGGCGGCGAGGACCTCCTCGTGGGTCAGCGGTTCGCCGGTGTAGCCCGCGCCGGCATTCGTGACCAGGGAGATCCCGCAGACCTGGAGCCCCGCCCATCGCGCGGCGATGCATTCGAGGACCGTCGACATCCCGACGGCCTGCGCGCCGAGCGACGCGAGCCACCGCACCTCGGCCGGCGTCTCGTACGTGGGCCCCGTCAGCCCGACGTAGACGCCCTCGGTCGTGGTCACGTCCTCGGCCGCCGCTGCGGCGCGGAGCTGGTCGCGGAGGTGTGGCGACCAGGCCTCGGTCAGATCCGGGAAGCGCGGGCCGAGGTCATCGGCGTTGGGGCCCATGAGCGGGTTGCGGCCCGTGAGGTTGAGGTGGTCGCGGATGAGCATCAGCGTCCCCGGACCGAAGGTCGGGTCGAGACCGCCGGCGGCGTTGGTCAGGAGCACGGCCCTGGCGCCGAGGCGCCGGAAGAGGAGCACCGGCTGGACGACCAGCCCGGGATCGTTGCCCTCGTACAGGTGGAACCGGCCCTGGAGCATGGCCACCGGGCGGCCCTCCAGCGTCCCGAGGAGCAGCCGACCGGCGTGTCCGGGCGCCGTCGCGACCGGCCAGCCGGGCAGGTCATGGAACGGGATGGCCACCGCATCCTGGATCTCATCCGCGAGGCCGCCGAGGCCCGAGCCAAGGACGATCCCGAGCTCCGGCACCAGGCTCGATTGCCGGCGGACGGCGGCCTCGAGGGCATCGAGCCGCGCGGGCTGATCGATGGGGCGGATGGGCTGGCTCGGATCGACGGCGGGCACGGGCGAAGTGTGCCTCAGCGATCGGGGAGCCGGCGCGGTCGACGCCGCCGGGCCTTCTGTCGCCCGACGGGAGTACCGACACCGGGATGCCGGTCACGTCCCGCCAGGCGTCTCGAGGATGGCATCGGGATGCCATGCCCGAGGTACAGAAGCGCCCGAAGCGACCGGCCTGGTTGCCGCGGTCCCCTTGATGTGATCTCGGTTTCCTTGGCCACCGTGGCGGCCCCTTCGGGCAAGACGAATGGTGCCTGCGCAGGTCCGGCGGGGTCAACGCGGTTATCCACGAGTTTCGGGGCGGTCACCGCGCGATGTCCACGAGTTGGGCCGGCCTGTGGACAGGTCGTGGACAAGCCCGGGGCGCGCGGCCAGGGGTGCTGGGCGCCGGTTCAGCCCCCGAGGGCGAACATCTCCACCTTCGGCAGGCTCGACGAGGCGGCCGACCGGAGCTCGGAGTAGCGATCGCCGCGGCCCGACCAGATCGAGGCCACGAGATCGCGCAGGTCGGCGTCGGCCGCGCCGGCCCGGAGCGGACCGCGGAGGTCGTGACCGGTGGCGCTGAAGAGGCACGTGTAGAGCTGCCCCTCGGCCGACAGTCGAGCCCGGGTGCAGTCGCCACAGAACGGCTGGCTGACCGAGGCGATGACGCCGATCTCACCGGTCCCGTCGGCGTACCGCCAGCGGCTCGCGACCTCGCCGGCGTACTGGGCCGGGAGTGGCTCGAGCGGCATCTCGGCGCCAACCATCGCGACGATGTCCGCGGCGGTCACGACGTCGTCGAGCCGCCAGCCGTTCGTCGTCCCGACGTCCATGAACTCGATGAATCGCAGGATCAGGCCCTCCGCCCGGGCCCAGCGGGCCATCGGCAGGATCGACGCCTGGTTCAGGCCGCGCTTCACGACCATGTTGACCTTGATCGGCGCCAGGCCGGCGGCCCGCGCCGCGGCGATGCCGTCGAGCACCCGCCGCACCGGGAAGTCGACGCCGTTGATGCGGCCGAAGAGCTCATCGTCGAGCGCGTCCAGCGACACGGTGATGCGGCGCAGCCCGGCCTCGGCCAGCGGCGCCGCAAGCTGCTGGAGCGCCGAGCCATTCGTGGTCAGGGTCAGGTCGAGCTCCGAGCCATCCGGCGCCCGCAGCGCGGCCAGCATGGCGACCAGGTCGGGCAGGCCGCGGCGGACGAGGGGCTCGCCCCCGGTCAGCCGCAGCTTCCGCACGCCGAGCGCGACGAAGGCCTCGGCCAGACGTCGGATCTCCTCGTAGCTCAGCAGCTCGGCCCGCGGCAGGAAGCGGTAATCGCGCCCGAAGACCTCCTCCGGCATGCAGTACGTGCACCGGAAGTTGCAACGGTCGGTGACCGAGATCCGGAGGTCATGAAGGGCCCGCCCGAGCAGGTCCCGCGGTGCGGCCATGACGACAGCCTAGCCAACTCGAGCCCGTGCGGCGCTCGACGGTACCTCCGGCACGCTGGCCCGGTACCTCCAGCCGACTGCCCCGGACGCACCCGGACCGCGACGATCCACCTCGAACGGCCACATCCCGCCTGAGGCCTGTGCCCCGAGGACCGAACGCGATGACAACTGCCCAGAAGCGTGGCTTCCGCTTCCCGTGGGGAGCCGAGCCGGGCCGAGATCCCGAATCACCCGCCTCCCCCGACGACGAGCCGAGCCTCGCCGAACGCCTCGGCGCGGAGGCCGACGACCTGGGACCCGGGCCGTTCGACCTCCATGCGGCACCGGACGACACGACCGAGGTCGACCCCGACGACGTCGCGGTTGACCGGCGAGCGACTGTCGATGACGCCGATGGCGGCACGGATCCGGTCGCCGATGCCGATTCCGTCGCGGAGAGCGCGCCCGTCGCGGACAGCGCGCCCGTCGCGGACAGCGCGCCCGTCGCGGACAGCGCGCTCGCGCCTGGCCCGACCGCCGGCCCGGCACGAGCAGCGTGGCCGGAGTCGGACCGCCGCTCCGCGGCGCGCGCTGCGGCGAGCGAAACCGGACCGGCCCCCGCACGACCCGCCGGCAAGGCCAATCCCCTCGTCGCCGGCCT
>DASXQE010000123.1:0-23907 GCA_036493155.1 Candidatus Limnocylindrales bacterium
CGCCCGCGACGCGGCCAGCAGCGCCACGGCAGCCGGCCGGCCGATCCAGGTCCGCCTGATCGCGACCGCCCTCCGCTCGCACGATCCGGCCGGCAACGTGCGCCTCGCCGAGGTCGCCGCGACGTTTCGTGACGAGGGCCTGACCGGCTGGGACCTCGCCGGGCCCGAGGCGGCGTTCCCGGATCCCCTGGTTCACGCCGCGGCCTTCGCGGCGGCGCGCGCCGGCGGGCTGCGCATCACCCTGCACGCCGGCGAGTGGGGCGGCGCCCCGCAGGTCCGGCGTGCGCTGGCGCTCGACCCCGAGCGGATTGCGCACGGCCCGGGTGCCATCGACGACCCGGCGCTCATGGCCGAGCTCCGAGCGCGCGGCACGACGCTCGACCTGTGCCCGACGTCGAACGTCCAGGCCGGGATCGTGCCATCGCTCGAGGCCCATCCCCTGGCGCGCCTGTACCGCGCCAGCGTGCCGGTGACGCTCTCGACCGACGACCTGACCGTCTCCGACATCGACCTCACGGACGAGTACGAGCGGGCGCTCGATCGGATCGGCCTGACGTTCGACGAGCTGTGGGCCATCGATCGGCACGCCGTCGAGGCCGCGTTCGCCGACGCGGCGACGCTCGGTGCCGTCCGCGGCACGTTCGATTCGTGGGCCCGGGACGCCGCAACGATGGGCTACGCTCGGCCGCGATGAACTGCCCGAGCTGCGGTTCGGTCAACGAGCCCGGTCAGAAGTTCTGCGGGGAATGCGGCACGAAGCTGGCCGCGGTGTGCCCCAGCTGCGGCACGGCCAACCCGCCCACAGCGCGGTTCTGCGGCGAGTGCGGGACTCAGCTCGCGGGCGCGGCGCCGGCGGGTCCGCCCGTCGCCCGACCGGTCGCGGCGCCGGCGACCGCCCCGACGATCCAGCACCACGCCGTCACCGGCGGCCCGGTCGCCGAGCGACGCCTGGTCAGCATCCTGTTCGCCGATCTCGTGGGGTTCACGACCCTGTCCGAGGGCCGTGACCACGAAGAGGTCCGCGAGCTCCTGACTCGCTACTTCGAGGCGACACGGGAGATCATCGAGCGCTATGGCGGGACCGTCGAGAAGTTCATCGGCGATGCCGTCATGGCGATCTGGGGCGCCCCCACCGCGTACGAGGACGACGCCGAGCGGGCGGTTCGTGCCGGCCTGGACGTCGTGGCGATCGTCAAGGGCCTCGCGCCCAACCTCCAGGCGCGCGCCGGGGTCGTCACCGGCGAGGCCGCCGTCACGCTGGGCGCGCAGGGCCAGGGCATGGTCGCCGGCGACCTCGTGAACACGGCCAGCCGGCTCCAGTCCGTGGCGCCGCCCGGGAGCCTGCTCGTCGACGAGACGACCCAGCGGGCGACCGAGAGCGCGATCGCCTATGAGCCGGCGGAGGAGAAGTTCCTCAAGGGCAAGACCGCGCCGGTGCCTGCCTGCCGCGCGCTTCGGGTCGTCGCCCGGCGCGGCGGGGTCGGTCGGGCGGACCGCATGGAGGCGCCGTTCGTCGGGCGCGATTCCGAGCTCGGACTCCTCAAGGACATCTTCCACGCTACCGCCCGGGAGCGGCGCGTCCGGCTGGTGTCGATCACGGGCCAGGGCGGCATCGGCAAGAGCCGCCTGGCGTGGGAGCTGCGCAAGTACGGCGACGGAATCGTCGAGGCCATCTGGTGGCACCAGGGCCGCTCCCCGGCCTACGGCGAGGGGATCACGTTCTGGGCCCTCGGCGAGATGGTCCGCAGCCGGGCCGGCCTGGTCGAGACCGACGACGAGGCGACCACGCGGGCCAAGGTGGCGGAATCCGTTGCGCGCTTCGTCCCCGAGGGGCCCGAGCGCGAGCGCACCGAGCGCTCGATCCTCACGCTGCTGGGCCTCGGCCAGCCGGAGCCGATCGGCACGGGCGAGCTCTTCACGGCCTGGCGGACCTATTTCGAGGGGATGGCCGCCCAGGGCCTGGTGATCATGGTCTTCGAGGATCTCCACTGGGCGGACCAGGGCCAGCTGGACTTCATCAACCACATCCTCGAGTGGAGCCGCGGGGTCCCGATCCTGATCATCACCCTGGCCCGGCCCGAGCTGCTGGAGCGCCGGCCGGACTGGGGGGCGGGCCGCCGGAACTTCCTCGCGCTCGACCTCGGACCGCTCGACCACGGGGCGATGCGCGAGCTGCTCACGGCGTTCGTGCCGGGCCTGCCCGAATCGGCCACGCGCTCGATCATCGAGCGGGCGGAGGGCATCCCCCTGTACGCCGTCGAGACGATCCGGATGCTCGTCGCCGAGGGTCGCCTGCGCGACCGCGAGGGTGGCGGCTTCGAGCCCGCCGGCGAGCTCGGCGAGCTGGCCATCCCCGAGACGCTGCACGCCCTCATCGCGGCCCGCCTCGATTCGCTCGACCCGGCCGAGCGCGCCCTGGCGCAGGACGCCGCCGTGCTCGGCCAGAGCTTCACGCCGGCCGGGCTCGCTGCCGTCTCGGGCCTGCCCCCGCAGGAGCTGGAGGCCCGCCTGCGCGTGCTGGTCCGATCGGACCTGCTGCGCGAGGAGCTCGATCCGCGCTCGGCGGAGCGCGGCCAGTACGCCTTCGTGCAGGCCCTCATCCGCGAGGTGGCGTACTCGACCCTCTCGATGAAGGACCGCCGGGCCCGGCATCTCGCGGCGGCCCGGTTCTTCGAGTCGCTCGGCGAGGATGAGCTGGCCGGCGCCCTCGCGGCCCACTACCTCGCCGCCTACCGCGCGACGCCCGCGGGCGAGGAGGCCGATGCGCTCGGCGCGCAGGCCAGGGTCGCGCTGCGCGGCGCCGCGGAGCGCGCACGGGCGCTCGGCAGCACGCGCCAGGCCGTGGTGTTCCTCCAGGACGCCCTCGAGGTCACGACCGACGAAGCTGAGCAGGCCGCGATCCTCGAGCGGCTGCTCGAGGTCGCGTTCGACGCGGCGGACTACCCGCTCGGCCTCGAGCTCGTGCCGCGCCTCCGGGCCATCCGCGAGCGCCAGGGCGACCGCCATGGCCTCGCCCTCGCAACGGCCTTCGAGTCCGAGCTGCTGTTCCAGGCCCGGCAGCGCGAGCGCGCCCTCGAGATCGCGACCAAGGCCCTTGCCGAATACGACGACATGCCGGACGACCGTGGCGTCCTCCGGATCGCCGCGCAGGTCGCGAGCTCGGCGACGTTCACCAAGCAGTACGACTTCGGCCGGGCGGCATCGGACCGGGTCCTCGCGGCCGCGGAGCGCCTGGGCGACGCGGACATCGCGACGCGGATGCTGAACATCAAGGGCAACATCGCCTTCTACCAGGGCCGGTTGTGGGAGTCGATCGCCCTGCTCGAGGGCGCGCGCCGCCTGGCCGAGCAGCACGGCATGGCCTTCCAGGTGAATCGCGCCAATGCCTCGCTCGCCAACATCCTGGCCCTGGACGATCCCCGCAGCACCGCGGCGCTGGAGCGGGAGATCGTCGAGTTCGCGCGGCGCGAAGGCCGGCGCGAGCAGGAGATCGTGACCCTGGGCAATGCCGCCGAGGACTATCGCCGGACCGGCGACTGGGACTGGATCCTGCGCGAGCTCGAGCAGGCCGTCCAGGACGAGGATCGGAACGTCGTCGACCTCTTCGTCGACGCGGCCCGAGCCACGCTGCTGACCTGGCAGGGCCAGATGGACGACGACGAGCTTGCGACGCTGATCGCCACGCTGGCGGCCCTCGAGGACCTCGACACGGCGTCGGGCGCCGATGACCTGCGTGGCACCCAGGCCTTCAACCGTGGCGACTTCGCGGGAGCCATCCGGAGCTGGACCAGCCAGGTCGATCGCAGCGATCTCAACGCCCCCTATGGCCTCCCGAAGATCGGGCTGGCCGCCGTGCTGGCGGGCGACGCCGACGCCGCGACGCTCGCGCTCGATCGCCTCGGCGCGCTCGGCTCGCGGGGCCGGGCCGTCGAAGCCGACAAGACGGCCATCCGCGCCGGCGTCGCGGCGCTGGCGGGCGACCGCGACGCCGCGCTCGCGGGCTACCGAACGGCCTGGACCGCGTTCCGGGAGCTCGGGCTGGCGTGGGACCAGGGCCTGACCGCGCTGTCCGCGGCGACTCGCCTGGGCCTGTCGGACGCCGAGGTCCTTGGCTGGCTGCGCGAGGCCCGCGAGGCCTTCGCCAAGGTGCGGGCGATGCCGATCCTGGCCATGACCGACCGCCTGCTCGGATCCGCGGACGCCGGGGCGGATTCGGCGATCGCCGAGCGGGCCTCGGCTCAGCCGGCCGCGAGCCGGGCCAGCACCTGATCCAGCTCCGCTGCGTCGGCGGCGAGCGCGAGGGGTCGCTCGCCCTCGGGTAGGGCCTCGGCCGCCTCCCGGGTCGCGACGCCCGTCAGCATCAGGATCGTCCGGGCCCCGACGGCGCGCGCCGCGGCGAGGTCGGTCGGGATCCCGTCGCCGATGACGATCGCGTCCTTTGGCTCGCCGCCGCCGGCATGGGCCGCCTCCTCCATGAGCAGCGGCTGGGGCTTGCCGATGACGACCGGCGTCACGCCGCTGGCGACCTCGATCGCCGACACGATGCTCCCGGCGCCTGGGCGCAGCCAGCGCTCGGTGGGATAGGTCGGGTCGCGGTTCGTGGCGATGAAGCGCGCGCCGCCGCGGATGCAGTCGGCAGCCGCGGCCAGCCGGAGATACGTCAGCTGCGGATCGACGCCCGCGACCACGGCATCGGGCCGGCCCGCCGCACCGATTCCGTCCAGCCCTTCCTTGGCCATCCGCTCCGCGGCGTGGCCGGCGTTCACGACCTCGAGGCCGACGTCGCGCAGCTCGCGGTCCAGGCCGCTGGCCCCGACCGTCAGGACGCGACGCACCTCGGGGTGATGGGCCTGGAGGAACAGCGCGGTCGCCCGTGGCGCGCTCACGATGCGGTCCTCGCTGACCGGCGCGCCCATGTCGGCCAGGCGCCGGACGTAGTCGGCCCGGTAGTGCATCGAGTTGTTCGTGACGTACACGACCGCGTCGCCGGCGGCGGCGCGGCGGGCCAGCACGGCCGCCACGCCCGGCACGGGCTCGGTGCCGCGATAGACCACGCCATCGAGGTCGACGAGGAGGAGCATCGCCGGGAATGCTAGGGGCCGGCCGGGCGTAGGATCGCCCGGTGACTCACGACGATCGGTCCGTCCAGGTCCCCGGCGCAAGCCTCCGGGTCGTGATCGACGCGCCCGATGACCTCGACGAGGCCAGCGGCTCGGCGGCCGCCCCGCCGATCACGTTGCTCGCATCCGCCCTGGTGAGCCTCGAGGCATGGGACGACGTCACGCCGTTCCTGGTCGCGGCCGGCTACCGCGTCGTCCGCTACGACTACCGCGGCTTCGGGGCCTCGGCCACGGATCCGGTCGAGTTCTCCAATCGGGACGACCTGCGCGCCGTGCTCGACGCCCTGGGGATCGAGCGCACCGCCGTGGTCGGCAACTCGTACGGCGCGATGATCGCGCTCGACACCGTCCTCGAGTCGCCGGAGCGGTTCGTCGCGATGGCCTGGGTCGGCGGCGGCATCGGTGGCTTCGACGGCGGCGACAGCGAAGAGGAGCTCGCGCTGTACCGGACCTATGAGGAGGCCGAGGAAGCCGGCGACATCGAGACCATGGCCGACGTCGACGTCCGGATCTGGGTCGATGGCGTGGGGCAGCGCTCCGACCGCGTCCCGGACGCGATCCGCGAAGCCGTCCGCCGGATGGACCGGCCGCACGTGGACCCGAAGCGCGTGCTCGGCACGCCGATCCCGCTCGAGCCGAGGGCCAACGAGCGCCTCGCTTCGCTCGCGATCCCGACGCTCGTCGTCATCGGCGAGCTGGACACCCAGGGCACCCGCGCCGCGGCGGCCCGCCTGGCGACGACGGCAACGCAGGCCCGACTGGTGTCATGGCCGGATGTCGCCCACATGATCGGCATGGAGCAGCCGGAGCGGCTGGCGGGCGCGCTCATCGACTTCCTGGCGCCCCTGCCGCGCTGGCGCTAAGGCCGCGGCGACAAGTCCAGTCCCGCGACACGCCCGGCGCTTCGACGCCTCACGGCCAGGTCTTCAACGCGCTCCGGATGTACGGCCGCATGGCCTCCAGGTAGAGCGTCGCGCGGGCGCCGTTGATCGAGTCGGCCTCGGCCTGGGTGTCGATCGTGGTGCCGTCGACGAACTCGCCGAAGACGTAGTAGCGAGGCGCCGCCGAGCCACTCGCGTTGAACGGCAGCCCGGTCAGCGAGACCGAGCCCCACGACACCCCGTACGGGAACGTCGTGCCGTACTGGTAGGAGCCGCCCTTGCTGACCCAGGTGATGGCATCGCAGAAGCTGGTCGCGGTGCTCGCCGACAGGCCCAGCGACGTGGCCTCCTGGTCGACCACCGGGCAGATCGATGCCCGGAACGGGCTGTAGTTCGATTCGGTCAGCATCCGGACGCGGAAGTTGGCCTGCCAGGTCGGATTGCTCGTCACGGTCCCGTTCTGGAACTGCTCGTAGACCTTCCCCAGGTCGACCAGGGTCGTCTTGTTGTGCGGCGTGCCGCAGCCGATGTTGTGGTTGATCTGGGTCGAGGTCAGGCCCAGCGAGCTGGCGTAGTTGAGCATCGCCGTCTTGCCGTACTTCTCGAGGATGCCGCGGGTCATCCGGTTGTCCGAGTTCTGCATCATCAGGATGTCGGCGTTCTTGAGGTTGGTCGTGGTGGTGGTGGCGTAGTCGTCGGGGCAGATGTCGCCGTCCTTGGGATCCGCCAGGTTGTGGTAGTGGTACGTGATGAGCTGCGCGTCGGTGGATTCGCCGAGCGACTCGGCGTGGATCGACTTCGCGTGATAGAGGACCTTGAGGGCGCTGGCCGGCTCGTATTGCTTGGTCGCCTCGAGGGCGGCGAGATTGCCGCTGACGCCAACCTGCTTCAGGTAGAAGCCGTAGGACCCTGAGTCGACCTTGGGGCCGATGACGTTCCAGAGCTGCTCGGCCAGGGCATTGAGGTCGTCGACCATGATCACGGCCTGGTGCTTGACGCCGTTGACCAGCCAGCTCGTCGCGTCGAGGATCCGCGCCCCTCGCTGGTTGGCCTTGTTCAGGGCGCTCGTCGGGCTGACCCCGTAGAACCAGAACCAGCGGGTCGACGTGTTGGCGTACATGACCGCGTTGTAGGTGCCGTTGTCGTTGCGGCTGAGATCGATCAGCCGGGCGTGATTGGCGGCCAGGTAGGTGTTGATCGCCGTCGTGCTCTTGCCGACATACCACCACCACGACAGCGGGCTCGCGGCGTTGTCGACCATGATCCCGACGTAGCCGCCACCGGGGTACGGCGAGACGTTGATGAGCCGGGCGTGATTGGTCGTGAGCTGGGTGGCGATGAAGCTGGCGGTGCCGTGATACCACCACGAGGCCCGGAGGTTGGCGCCCGCGTTCTGGACCATGACCACGGCGTAGCGCACGCCGGATGAGGTCGCATAGGCGCTGATGCTGATCGGCCGGGCGGCGTGGTTGGCCAGCTGCGTGTTGACGTCCGCCTCGGTCAGGCCGTAGAACCACCACCAGGCGCTCTGGTAGGCGCCGCTGTTCTTGACCATGACGACGGTGAACGTCGGCGTGGCGGACTCGACCTGGATGTCGGTGAGGCGGGCCGCATTGGCCGACAGGTAGGTGTTCACCTGGGCCGCCGTGACGCCGGTGTACGTCGCCCACGGCGTGACGTTCGTGAGCTGCCGGTCATCGGCCGGCCCGGGCGACGCCGCCGCGGGCAGGACCCCGATGGTGGCGAGCATCATGCTGGCCATGACGAACGCCGAGACCAGGGCAGGTGCGCGATTCCGCATCAACATCCTCCCGCGCTCGGCCGGACTGGGCAGTCATGGGCAACGGCCGCGCGAGTCGGGAGTGTCGGGCCTCGCGCGTGCCGCTCGCAACCTGACCCTGACAGTGGCGGTGCATCCGTGAGACCGCCGCGGCCCGGCGCCGATCCGCTGGCCGGCGTCGAACGCGTGCTCGTCGACGGCTCGAACCTAGCGTATGCCCTCGGCGGCGGCGGCCGCGCGCCGCGACCGATGGCCGGGGTCGTCGCCGGGCTGCGGGCGACCTTCCCGTCGACCGTGCGGGTCGAGGTCGTGTTCGACGGGCCGGGCGCTCCCGCGCGCGCCGCCACGAACCTGTTCGTCGCGCATGCAGGAAAGGTCGCGGCGGATCGAGTCATCGAGGGCGCCGTCGAGGCGCAGCTTCGCGCCGATGGCCCCGCCGGCACGTGGGGCATCCTCGTCGTCACCGACGACCGGGAGCTGCGGGGCCTCGTGCAGGCCAAGGGCGCGCGCGTCGCCGGCACCGCGTGGCTCGCGGGCCGGCTCGATCGGGCCAACGCCGGCGTCGGGCCGCGGCCTGGACAGGCCGGCGGGCCGCGCCCGGCGGCCGGCACGTCGGGCGGCCACAACCGCCGCCCGCGGCCGCCGGGCCGCTGAGCGCGGCGGCCGTACGCCGCCGCCGGGCTCCCGCGCTAGCATGCGATCCGTGGGCGATGCCATCGGCCAGCTGGTCCAGACCATCCTCAATGCCCTGACCCCGATCGTGACCCCCGACTGGGGCGCGCTCGTGGGCCTCCTGCCGATCTTCCTGGTGATCGGCGTCGTCGGGCCCGCGATCAGCCTGCTCGCGCTGGGCTGGTTCATCTACGTCGTCCGTGCGCCCCGGTCGCGGATCCCCTACGTCGCCCCGACGCCCGTGCCGGCCCGGCTCGTCGACGGCGTGCCGCAGTACCCGACCGGCGAGCCCTACTGCCCGGTCGACCAGCTCGTCTATCCGTTCGGCGCGACGCGCTGCGCTCGATGTGGGCGCGACCTCGCCGTGACCTGTCCCAAGTGCGGGATCGGCCGGGCCGCGAGCATCGACACCTGCGCGAACTGCGGGCTCGTCCTGAAGATCGCGCCACGGAGCCGGGCGCTCGCGCCCGTCGGGCCACCGCCCGGAGGCGCCGCCGCCGCCTGACCCCGCGCGGCCGGCGCGTGCCGGCTGCGATCCGATCGAGCCCTCCCGTCGTACTCGCCGAAGGACCACCCATGGAACAGGCCTCCCAGCTCCTCTTCACCGCCGGCACGATCGTCCTCGCCGTGGCGTTCGCGGCCTACGTCGGCCACGCGGTGCTGCTCGCCAACGGCCGCCGCTCGCTCGGGCTGGCCGCGTCCGCCGCGACGGCGGCCGGGGTCGCGCTGCTCGGAGCGCCACGGCCGGCGTGGGCCGGCGTCGCGACCGGCTCGTTCGTGACCTCCCGCGCCGCCGAGGCGGCGCGCGGCCCGGCGGACTTCGCGGCGCCGAGCCCCCTGTCGCGCGTCTCCACCTGGTTGGGCGTCGGGGCCTTCGCGCTGCTCCTCGCCTCGATGCTCGTCCGGGCCTACCTCGTGGGCCGCGGGCCATGGGGCAACCTGTACGAGTTCAGCGAGGCGTTCGCGACATCGATCCTCGGGACGTACCTGCTCCTCGGCCGGCGCTATCCGATCAAGGCCATCGGCTTCATCCCCCTCGGGATCGCGCTCGGCATGGCGCTCTACGCCTCGTCCCTGCCATCGAACATCAAGCCGCTCGTGCCGGCGCTCGCCAACGCGCCGCTGCTCACGATCCATGTCGGCATGGCGATGCTCGCCTACGGCATCTTTGCGACGTCGTTCGCGGCCGGGGTCGGCTACCTCATCCAGGGGCGCGAGGACCGCTTCGCCTGGCTGCCGTCGCACAAGGTCCTGGACCAGGTCGCCTATCGCGCGGTCATCATCGGCTTCCCGATCTTCGCCACGATGATCATCCTCGGCTCATGGTGGGCCTCGATCGCCTGGTCGGCCTACTGGAGCTGGGATCCCAAGGAGACGGCCGCGCTCGTGACGTGGCTCAGCTACGCGATCTACCTCCACGCCCGGAACCAGCGCGCCTGGGCCGGCCGGCCGGCGGCGCTGCTGCTCGTGGTGGCGTTCCTGATGGTCCTCGTCACGTACTCGGGCTCGCTCTGGTTCAACGGCCTGCACGCCTACTCGGGCCTCTGATCGCAGTCCGGATGGCCCGCCCGCGAGGAGCTCGCGCGCGCTAGCCTCGGAGCGAGATGGCCCTCGTCCTCGACAAGCTGGTCAAGCGCTTCGGCTCCGGGGCGACCGCGGTCACCGCGCTCGATGGGGTGAGCTTCAGCGTCCAGCCCGGCGAGGTCTTCGGGTTCCTGGGCGCGAACGGCGCCGGGAAGACCACGACGATGCGGATCATCCTGGACATCATCCGGGCCGATTCGGGCACCGTGAGCTGGAACGGCACGCCGAGCGCCGAGGCGCCGCGCCGGACGTGGGGCTACCTGCCCGAGGAACGCGGGCTGTACCCGCGGATGGAGGTCCTCGAGCAGCTGGTGTTCTTCGGCGACCTCTACCACGTGGGCCGCCCCGAGGCCGAGCGGCGCGCGCTGGAGTGGCTGGAGCGCTTCGGGGTCCCCGACTACGCCCATCGCCGGGCCGAGGAGCTCAGCAAGGGCAACCAGCAGAAGATCCAGTTCATCGCCGCGGTCCTCCACGAGCCGCAGGTCCTGCTGATGGACGAGCCCTTCTCGGGCCTCGATCCCGTCAACGCCTCGATCCTCAAGGAAGCCTTCCTGGAGATGAAGCGGCGCGGCGCCACGATCGTGTTCTCGACCCACCAGATGGACCAGGTCGAGGAGCTGTGCGAGTCGGTGGTCCTCATCGACCGCGGGCGGGTCGTGCTCGGCGGCTCGATCCGCGATGTCAAGCGCTCGACCGGCCGCCAGGTCGTCCGGATCGCGGTCGATGGCGACAGCTCGATGCCGTGGCTCGCCGCGGTGCCCGGCGTTCGAGTGGTCCGCCCGGGCCAGGACTACACCGAGCTCGACGTCGACCAGGGCACCGATCCCGAGACCGTCCTGCGCGCGGCGCTCGACCATGCGGGCGTGCGCGTCACCCGGTTCGAGATCGCCGATCCGTCGCTCGAGGAGATCTTCATCGAGAAGGTCGGGCGACGGCCGACCGAGGAAGCCCACCTGGCCGACGCCGCGACGACCACCCCAGCCGCGGCGGCCTCGTGATGCTGTTCCGCCTGCTCTACCAGTGGTTCAAGCGCCGTCGGGCCGGCCGTGACGCGGCCGGCGGCGCGGGTTCGGGGTCCGGTTCCGGCGCGGCTTCGGGTTCCGGCACGGCTGCCGGTTTAGGCGCCGCTTCGGGTTCCGGCACGGCTGCCGGTTCCGGCGCCGCTTCGGGCTCCGCGGCCGCGGGCCGCCCGGGCGACCAGCCGATCTCCCTGGAGCGCGGCGCCCGGGCGATGTCGCTCGAGCTCCAGAACGTCCGGGCCGTGGCCAGGCGGGAGTACCTCGCCCGAGCGCGAACGCGGTCGTTCCGGATCACCACCGTGGTGCTCGTCGTCGTCGCGATCGGCGTGGCCCTCGCCCCGATCGGCATCCGCCTGATCGACCAGGGCAGCGGGCCGTCCCGGATCGAGGTCTCGCTCGGCAGCTCGGCCTCGAAGCTGGACATCGTGGCCCAGCTCCAGGCGATCCTGAACAGCCAGGCCACTTCGAACCCGCTCGGTGGCGGCGCGCCCACCTATGCCGTGAGCGCCACGACCGACGAGACGGGGGCGCGTGCCGCGGTGGCCTCGGGCGCCCTGACCGGCCTCCTGATCGTCGGGCGCGGGCCGGCCACCTCGACCGGCGCCGAGGGCGACCTGGCGTTCACGTTCGTCACGAAGGCCAAGGGCGTCGACCGGATCTCGCAGCTGATGCAGGTTGCGGCCACCGGCATGGCCCAGGCCGATCGCCTGGCGCGCTCGGGCCTGACGCCGGCACAGCAGGCCGGGCTCGTCGCCCCGGTCGGCTATGCGACCCAGCTGCCCGACGGCACGACGGACACGTCGAGCTCGCCGGAGGACTACGTCAACAGCTTCGCCGTCGGCTTCGTGCTGGCGATCATCCTCTTCATGGCGATCATCCTGTACGGCCAGTGGGTCGCCTACTCCGTGGCCGAGGAGAAGTCCTCCCGGGTCATGGAGGTGATCCTCGGAGCGGCGTCGCCACTCGAGCTGCTGGCCGGCAAGGTCGTCGGCGTGGGCGGGCTGGCGCTCACCCAGTACGCGATCATCTTCGTGCCGGCGCTCCTGATCGTGCTCCTCCAGGACCAGATCGCGAGCCTCGTCCTCGGCGAGCCGGCCGCGGCGGCGTCCCTGCCCGCGGGCCTCTCGATCGAGCTGCTCGTCGTCTGGGGAATCCTCTTCCTCCTGGGCTTTGCGCTGTACGCGACGCTGTACGCCGGCGCCGCCGCGCTCGTGTCGCGCACCGAGGACATCAACGCGATCGTGGCGCCGATGACGATGGTCTCGGTCGCGGGCTACCTGGTCGCGGTCTACTCCTCGACCGGCCTGATCTCGCCGGATGCGCCGTTCGTCCACGTCATGGCCCTGATCCCGTTCTTCAGCCCGTATCTCGTGCTGTCGCTGCTGGGCCAGCACGCGATCTCCGGCATCGAGGTGGTCGCCGCGATCGTTCTCCTGGCGGTCTTCGTCCCGATCGCCCTGTGGGTTGCCGCCCGGCTGTACGCGGCCGGCGTCCTGATGTACGGCCAGCGCCCGGGCCTCAAGCTCCTGTCCCGGGTGCTGCGCGGCGGCTGACTTAGCGGCAGCACCAGCCCCGGCGCGCGGGCGGCGCCGGCGCGCGAGCACGCGGCGCGGCGCCGGGCGGCCGGCGCGGGCGCCTGGCGCGCCGGTCTGTCTCAGATCGACATGGGTGGCAACTACGCACGTGGTTGGGTGGCCCGGACGGTCGGGTCTGGCCCAGACGCAACCGCGCGCCATCGCTGCCACGCTCGAGAGGCAGGTCTCGCGCGGCTCGCCTGGAGCTTGAGCGACCGCGGCACCGCGCGTAGTTGCCCCGGGTGTCGGTCTGCAACCGCGAAGCCCGGTCGGGCGGGTGGCAAACGAACCATGCGGGGCGAAGCCGAGCCAAAGCACTGCGCCGACCGCGTGTTGCGCGACCAGTTGCCGCGGCGGGTGGCTGGAGGCGAGACTTCGCCGCGTGAGGGAGATGGCCGGCCGGGACGCCGAGCGGTCCGGCCGCGTCGCCGAGAAGTCGGGGCACGACACCGCGGGCTCGCGGCGCGACGCCGCGCTCGCTGGGCGCGAGGCCGCGATCGCCGGGCGCGACGCGGAGCTCGCCGCGGGCGACGCGTTCCTGGCGGCGCTCGCGAAGGGACCGGCGACCCTCGCCTACGAGGGCGAGGCCGGGATCGGCAAGACGACCGTATGGGCCGAGATCCTGCGGCGCGCCGAGGCGCTGCAGCACCTCGTCCTGGTCGCCCGGCCGGCCAAGCCGGAGCAGTCGCTCAGCCTGGCGACGCTGGCCGACCTCCTCGGGGAGCTGGAGCCGGAGGCGTTCGATGGACTGCCGGATCCGCAGCGGGCGGCCATCGATGCGGTCCTGCTCGGGGGTGGCTCGGGCAACCGGCCCATCCAGCCGCGCCTGCTCGGCACCGCGGTTCGCACCCTGCTCGAGCAACTCGCGCGGACACGGGCCGTCGTCGTCGCGATCGACGACATGCAGTGGACCGATGCCGTGTCCGCATCGGTGCTGGGGTTCGCGCTTCGGCGGGTCGGCACCAACCGGATCGGGCTGCTCGCCGCGCGCCGCACCGGCGAGCCCCTCCCGGAACCGCTCGCTCCGGCGCTGACGGGTCACGCGACGCAGGTTGGCCCGATGTCGGTGGCCGGGCTCCATCACGTCATCCGCCAGGAGCTCGGCGAGGCTCCCTCGCGGCCGGCCCTGGTCCGGGTCCACGCGGCGTCGGGCGGCAATCCGCTGTTCGCGCTGGAGATCGTGCGGCTGCTGCGCGAGATCGGCGAGCCGCCCGCGAACCAGCCGCTGCCGGTGCCGGGCGACATCCACGAGCTCATCGGGCAGCGGATCCGGCGGCTGGCCCCGGCCGTCCGCGAAAGCCTCCTCGTGGCCGCCTCGGTCGCCCAGCCCCACGAGGAGCTGGTCGGTCGAGTCCTGGGCCGCGAGGTCGCCGCCGACCTGGAAGCCGCAGAGGCCGAGGGCCTGATCGCGCTGGATCGCGGCAGGCTGACCTTTCGCCATCCGTTGTTCGGGGCCGCGATCTACGGCTACGGCTCGGCGGCCGAGCGACGCGCCGTCCATCGCCGGCTGGCGACCGCCCTGGCGGGCACGGAGGAAGGGGCGCGCCACGGCGCCCTCGCCGCGGACGGCCCCGATGCGCCGCTCGCCGCGGCGCTCGAGGCGGCGGCCGCGCAAGCCACCCAGCGCGGCGCCCCCACGGCCGCCGCGGAGCTGCTCGACATGGCCATCAGGCTCACGCCCGAGGCCGACGTCGATGACCGCGATCGCCGCGCCGTCTTCCGCGGCGACGAGATGGCCAGGAGCGGCGACACCGCCCGCGCCATCGCGATCCTCGAGGATGTCGTCGCGACCTCGCCGTTGCCGGAGTACCGCGTCCGCGCCCGCCTGAAGCTGGTCTCGATCCGCTACGACCTGGACCTCGAGCCCTCGACGCTGTATGCCCTCTGCGACGCGGCGCTCGCCGAGCCCATCGACGATGTCGGCCTGCTGGCGCTCGCCCATGCGACGACGGCGGCTGCGGCGTGGCCCGGTGACGGGCGCATCAAGACGCACGCGAACGAGGCGATGCGGCTGCTCGATTCGATGGCCGATCCCGATCCCGCAACGCTCGGGCTCGCGATCATGGCCAAGGTCGGCGCGGACACGGACGGGACCAACGAGAAGCCCGATCCGCGCCTGGTGGAGCGGGCCCTCGAAGCCGAACGGCACGCGGCTCGGCCGGAGGTGTCCGAGCGGTTCAGCGGCGCGCTCGGGGTGTTCCTCAAATACGCCGACGACTACGACGGGGCGAGGCCGTGGCTGGAGCAGACCCTCCAGACGGCGATCGATGAGGGCGACGAAGCCGGCATCCCGTATGCCCTCAGTCATCTTCCCCAGCTCGAGCTGTGGACCGGCGACTGGCCCGCGGCCGAGGCCTATGCCCAGCGGCATCTCGAGGTGGCGATCGACACGGGCCTCGAGTTCCAGCGCCAGACGGCGATGTACAACCTCGCCATCGTCCATACGCACCAGGGCCGGGTCGACGAAGCGCGAGCCGAGATCGATCCCGACCTCACGACGGCTCACGTCCAGGGCAACACGAGTGGCGAGGCCCTGCTCCTCGCGACGCGCTGCCTGCTGGAGCTGTCCCTCGGCAACCTCGCTGCCGCGGCGCGCGATGGACAGGCGGCCACCGCGATCCGCAAGTCGATGGGCCACACGGGTCGTCGACGCCACGATTCCGACGTCGTCGAGGCCCTCGTCGGCCTTGGAGATCTCCAGGGGGCCGCCGCCGTCCTCGAGGACATCGACGAAGCGAACACGGTTGGTGACCTGCCGACCCACCTGGCGCTCGCCCACCGGTCACGCGCCCTCGTCCAGGCTGCGCGCGGCGACACCGACGCGGCCCTGGTCTCGCTCGATGCCGCCTTCGCGGAGCACGAGCGAGCGCTGAACCCGTTCGATCGCGGCCGGACGTTCCTCGTCCTCGGCCAGGTCCGACGACGTCGACGGGAGCGGCGGCTCGCGGCCGAAGCCCTCGAGCAGGCGCTGGCCGAGTTCGAGCGGCTGGGCTCGCCGCTCTGGGCGGCGAAGGCGCGCGAAGAACTCGATCGGCTGGGACGCCGGCGCGGAACCGGCGACAGCGCGACCCTCACCGAGATGGAGCGGCGGGTCGCGGAGCTGGCGGCGCGGGGGCTCACCAACAAGGAGGTGGCGGCCCAGCTCACCGTCAGCCCCAAGACCGTCGAGGCCCACCTCGCGCGCGCCTACGAGAAGCTCGGGATCGCCTCGCGGGCGGAGCTCGGGGCGCGGCTGACGACGCTTGCACCCGGGAGTGGGGCCGCTGGCACGGCGCCACCCGCCTCGTGATGTAGGGAAACCCCGGATACTCGCCGGCAGCCCCCGTCCCTAGCGTCCGCGACGCGAGCGTCCGATCGTGCCCTCCAGGCGCGGCGCGACGCCCACGGGAGCGGGAGCGCCGCAGATGGCCGAGGGCGCGAAGACCTTCGTCGTCGAGTGCTACGTCACCGGCGTCGATGACGCCGCCGTCCGGCAATCCGCCGGGCGCGCCGCGGCCGAGGTCCGGCGCCTCGATCTCCCACCGAGCGAGGTCGAGTACCTCGGCGCGTTGCTCATGGCCGTGGACGAGGTCGTCCTCCACGCGTTCCGGGCGATCGACGGCGAGCTCGTGCGCCGCGTGAGCACGGCCGCCGGCCTGTCCTTCGAGCGGATCGTCGAATCGGTCGAGGTCCTGCCCACCCCGCTGTTCCAGCCCAAGGAGGCCACCCTGTGAGCACCGCGGCCCAGCTTCGCCATCGACTCGTCCGGGTCTCGACGGCGGTCGTGCTCGTGACGCTCCTCGCCACGGCGAGCGCCGACGCGCTGTCGGTGGCTCCCAGCGTGCCGATCGCTCACGACGTGCCGCTGGCTGCCGCACCGGCTGGCGCCCAGGTCGAAACCGGCGCGGAAGCGGGCCCGAGCAGCGCCCAGCGACGGCTCACCCTCGGGCTGGCCGATCACGCCTGCTTCGTCGTCGCCAATGGCGACGTGCGCTGCTGGGGCATCGGCGGCGCCCTCGGCAATGGATCACCGATTGCCCGAACCACGCCCGCGAGCGTCTTCGGCCTGCACGATGCGATCGCGGTTGCCGGCGGCGACGGCCATGTCTGCGCCCTTCGCGCTGGGGGTCGGGTCGCGTGCTGGGGCAGCAATGGCTACGGCCAGCACGGCACCGGGCAGGCCAACGGCGTCCGTGACGCAGAGACCGCATCTGGCATCACGACGGCCGTCGCCGTGGCGGCCGGCGGCGATCACACCTGCGCGCTGCTTGCCAACGGCACCGTCGACTGCTGGGGCCGGAACGGCGCAGGCCAGCTCGGCCAGCCCGCCTCCAACAACATCCCCTTGCCGACTGTCGTCCCTGGCCTGTCCGGTGTCACCGCGATCATGGCCGGCGACGAGCACACCTGCGCGCTGTTGTCCGACGGCACGGTCGAGTGCTGGGGCGACGACTCGCGAGATCAGCTCGGCAGCACCGTGCAGAGCGGGTCGACGAACGTGCCGACGCCCGTGCCCGGGGTCGTTGGGGCCACGGCACTCGCGGGCGGCGCCATGAGCACCTGTGCCCTCCTCGCCGGGGGAACGATCAAGTGCTGGGGCGACAACACCAATGGCCAGCTGGGCAACGGCGCCGGCCTCCCCGCGCCCGCCCAGGTCAATCCCGTCCAGGTGGTCAACGTCAGTGGCGCCACCGCGATCAGCAGCGGCTACGACCATGTCTGCGCCCTCCTGGGCAGCGGCCAGGTCCGGTGCTGGGGCCGGGATACGTTCGGCCAGCTCGGGAATTCGCAGACGACGAACAGCTCCAACCCGGTGGCTGTTCCGGGTGTCACGGCGTCAGCGGTCGCGGCCGGCCTCGATGACACGTGCGCCCTCACCGGCTCGGGGACCGTGTGGTGCTGGGGAGCCGCCCACTACGGCGCAAACGATCCGGATGCGTCGCTTCCACCGCATCAGGTCAACGGCAACTTCCTGCCCGGGCTCGTGACGACGGGTGCCTTCCACGCCTGCGCCCTGACCGCGGCCCGGACCGTCCAGTGCTGGGGCGGGAACGGCAACGGCCAGCTCGGGCTGCCGAACGTCGCAGGCCCAGTCTCCACCCCGACGACGGTTCCCGGCCTCTCGAACGTCATCTCCCTGTCGGCCGGCAGCTACCACACCTGCGCCGTCCTCATGGACGGCACCGCGCGGTGCTGGGGCGACAACGCCATGGGCGAGCTCGGCAACGGCGACTCCGGAACCGGCCATCTCTCGAATGTGCCCGTGGTCGTGTCCGGCCTGACCAACGCGGAGTCCATCTCGGCTGGCGGTGACCACACCTGCGCCCTCAAGACCGATCGAACCGTGTGGTGCTGGGGCGACAACGCGGATGGCGCGGTCGGCAATCCCACCTACGGGACCATCCAGGCGACGCCGGGCGCCGTGAACATCACGAGTGTCCAGTCGGTCAGCGCCGGCAGCGGCCATACGTGCGCCATCGCCAACACCTACGTCTGGTGCTGGGGCGCCGGCGCTAACGGCCAGCTCGGCAACCTCAACGGCACGCGCTCGGCAACGCCGGTCAGGGTCATCTACGAGCAGAGTCTCGAACCCCTGCAGAACGTGCTCGAGGTGGTCGCGCGGTATGCCTACAGCTGCGCGATCGCGGCCGGCGGATCGGTGCTCTGCTGGGGCTGGAACGCCTACGACTCCGTCGGCGACGGCGATACCACGAGTGCCTACGAGGTCGGCCACGGCCTGCAGAGCCAGGACTGGGTCAGCCTCGGCGTGACCGGCAACCACGGGGTCCATACGTGTGCCCTCAAGTCCGATGGTGCGGTCATGTGCTGGGGCGCGAACGACCGGGGCCAGCTCGGCATCGGCTCGACGACCACGAAGGAGGTCGCGTCGTCCTACGTCTCGGGCCTCTCGGATGCTGTCCAGGTCTCGGTCGGATTCGGGTTCTCGTGCGCGCTCCGCGCGACCGGGACGATCACGTGCTGGGGCGACAACAACGCCGACCAGCTCGGATCGACGGCGTCCAGCCCGCAGGCGACGCCGAGCCCCGTCGGCAGCTACGTGGTCGGCGCCCGGGCGCTGGCGATCGATGCCGGCGCCACCCACACCTGTGCGCTCATCGCCGGCGGCGGCGCCCGCTGCTGGGGTTCGAACGGATCGGGGCGGCTCGGCGACGGGACCACGACGCAACGGTCCAAGCCGGTTGCCGTGTCTGGCCTCACGTCGGCCACCGCGATCTCGGCCGGCGGCGCGCACAGCTGCGCCATCCTGGTCGGAGGCACCGCCGCGTGCTGGGGGTCGAACACCAACGGCCAGATCGGCGACGGCTCGACATCGACCCGCTCGGTGCCAGTGGCCGTGACGGGCCTGACCAAGGCCATCGCCATCTCGGCCGGCGGCACCCATACCTGCGCGCTCATCGCCGGCGGCACGGTCCAGTGCTGGGGCCTCAACTCCTCCGGGCAGCTGGGCGACGGCTCGACGACGGACCGCCACGCTCCGGTGACCGTCAAGACCAACAGCACGACCACGCTCACCGGCGTGGTCGCGATCAGCGCCGGCACCAACCACACCTGCGCCCTGCTGTCGACCGGCCTCGTCCGATGCTGGGGTGCCGGCGCGAACGGCCGCCTTGGCAACGGCTCGACCTCGAACCAGCCCTACGCCAGGGTCGTCTCGGGCGTCACGGCGGCCACCGCGGTCGCTCACCGGTTCACGTCGATCTCCGCGGGCGGCGCGCACACCTGCGCCCGCATGGCCGATGGCACCGCCAAGTGCTGGGGCTCGGGCGCCGACGGGCGCCTGGGCAACGGCGGCACGGCCAACCAGACCACGCCGGTCGCGGTGTCGGCCCTGACCGGCGTCGCCCAGGTCAGCGCCGGCGGCTCGCACACCTGTGCGCTGCTCGCCAAGGGCACCGTCAAGTGCTGGGGCTTGAACACCTCCGGCCAGCTCGGCAACAACTCGACGTCGCCGTCGCCCACCCCCGTCACCGCGTCCGGCCTCGCCGGCGCGACATCGATCTCGGCCGGCGGCAGCCACACCGCCGCCCTCCTCTCGACCGGCGGGCTCAAGGCCTGGGGCCTGAACACCTCCGGCCAGGTCGGCGACGGCACGAAGACCAACCGCCTCGCACCCCATTCGGTCGCGACGTTCTGACGACCGGATCCACGAAACGGAGGCATCGATGCGCATCCTGGCAAGGGCGCCGCGGGCGCTCGTTCGAATGGCCCGACGCAATCGAGGCACGATTGCGGTCGCGATCCTCGCGGCGCTCACCGCTTCCGGCACGACCCTGGCGGCGAGCTCGCTGCTCCTCGGCACGACGAACACCGCAGCCGCGAAGACGACCCTCCAGTCGAGCGTCAACAGCGCCGTCCTCGCGATCCAGAACACCAACGCGACCGGCGGCACGGGCGCCCGCGGCCTGTCGATCGTGGTCCCCAGCGGCAAGCCGCCGATCACGGTCAGCGCGGGCGCCGGCAAGGCCACCGGCCTCAACGCCGATCAGGTCGATGGTCACGAGGCGGCCAGCTTTGGCCAGGTCCGGAGCTTCGCGCAGAGCACCGCGAGCACCAGTGACATCACCGCGCTGGCCAGCCTCGGCGGCCTCGACGTCGCACGCGGATCCACGGTATTCAACGGCACGCTCCACTGCCAGCTGTACTTCAGCAGCAGCGTGCCCGGCCACCTCGACGGCGGGGTGATCACCGCGAGCGGCGCGGGCAACGACAGCGTCGACACTCCCGTGACGAACGAGCCGTTCGGGCTCGTCGCCACGAATGACGCCAGCGAGGTGGGGTCGTACGTGTTCGTCAACCTGACCACGAACAAGGCGGTCAGCGTCCAGTGGTCGATCTACAACCTCCCGTCCAACGGCGGCTGTCGCTGGACCGGGACGATGACCACGTCCGTCTGAGCTGAGGAGAGCACGGGTGTCAGACGGATCGCGACCGGCAGTGGCGAGCGTCGGGCGTTCGCGGTCGTGAAGCATGCTGAGAAGGGAGCGCCAACGATGACCGCCGCCCAGGAACGCTCGCCCGAGGCGATCGTCATGTCATCGACGCTTGTGCCGCCTGCCGCAGGCGTCGACCGGCCTGTCGCCATGCGGACGTCGTCGCGTCGGGCGCTCCTGTCCGCTGGGTTCGGCGCGATGGCGGCGATGGTCGCGTCGGCGCTTGGTCGGCCGCTCCCCGTGCGAGCCGGGAGCGACGGCGACGTGATCCTCGGCAGCGGCCCGCAGTCCGAAACCACGACAACCTACATCTTCAACGGATCGAACAACAACGACGTGTTCTGGGCTACCGGAAACGGGACGGGGACGAGCGTCTATGGACGGAGCAATCTCGGCGTCGGGGTCTGGGGAGAATCCGAAACAGGCAGCTACGGCGTCAGGGCTCAAAGCAACTCCGGGACCGGCCTATACGCCTACGGAGGGGTGACCGGGATACGCGTGGATGGCGGCGAGGGCATCTATGCAACCTCGCCATCGACCGGCGTGCGCGGTCAAAGTAGCGGAACAGCCACAGCTGGGGTCGCCGGGCATTCGATTGCCAACGCGACCGGCGTGATCGGCTTCAGTGCAGGGATACCAAGCGTCGTCCCGGATGCCAAGCCCAAGACGGGCGTTTACGGCGAAGCGACGCAGGACGCCGCGAGCCGGGGCGTGTGGGGTCACTCGACGACTGGGACGGGCGTCCGCGGGGAAGCAACGAGCGGTGCTGCCGTGGTTGGCACCGCGAGCTCGAAGGCGGGCTATGCCTTCCATGGCGCGGGCCGGTTCCGGCTGGACAAGGTCAGCGGCGTGGCCACCATCGCCGCCAACGCGACCTCGGTGAAGGTCACGCCCGGCACGGACGTCACGACCGGCTCGTTCGTGCTGCTGACCGCGCAGGCGAACATCGGCACCCGCTCGCTGTACTACATGGTTGACGCCGCGGGCGACACCATCACGATCCACATCAGCTCGAGCCGGACGTCGAGCACCGTGGTGGCCTGGCTGCTGCTGAACTGAGCCGGCGTCGTTGCGACTGCGGGCGAGGCTTGTCGACCGCGCCACGCCGCGGCGCAGCACGGCGCCGCGGCGTGGCGGGCCCAGGTGCGGGCCGCGGGGCGGCGCGGGCCGCGGGCGCGGTGCCCGGCCGCGGGCGCGGTGCCCGGCCTCAGATCGACATGGGTGGCAACTACGCGCGTGGACGGGGGGTGGATCAGCCCTGAGATGCACCTCGCGCCGCCCGACGGCGGCCGGGCCGTGCTCGGGCAACGCGCGCGGGACGGCTCGGGACGCGGGTCGGGGTGGCGAAGGCACTGCGTAGTTGCCCGGGATGTCGGTCTGAGACAAAGGAGAGCGCGGCGAGCGGGCCGACGGGCTCGTGAAGCCATCGCCTGAGCCGGTTCCCGTCGTCGGGCAGTGCGGCCCGCAGCGCGCCGGCATAGCTGGCGACTCGGCGGCGGTTGGTCGCGCCGTCCCCGATCGCGAGCCACACGCCGACCAAATCGGGTTGCCAGCCCAGCGATCGGGCGACGCCTGGCGCGAGGCGACGCTTGCGGTCGAGCGTGGACAACAGATCGCCGATGTCGACGATCGCCGTCTTCAGCTCAACCGCCAGCAGGGCGCCGCTGACGGGATGCCACGCGAGCACGTCGATCGAGCCGCGCTCGCCATAGACGCTGAACGACGCCTCGGGGCGGATCACCCAGCCATGCTCGGCCAGGAACCCAATGACCCACTCGCCCAGGCTGGCATGCCGGGCATCCATGAGCCGATCGAGCTCGCCGCCACGCGTCCGAGCGCGATGGTCGAGCCGCACCTCGAGCGCCGCGGCGACCGCTTCGACGGTCTCGAACGTGATCGGCCCGAGATGGCCGCGCTCGATCCGCGAGACGGTGGCGTCCGAGACGCCCGCGCGGCCGGCGACGTCGAGCTGGCGCAACCCGCGCTGGATCCGAACGGCTCGGAGGGTCGCGCCCAGCCGCTGCCCGTCCATGGCCACCAGCGTGGCGCGCGCCGCTCATCGCTGGCTCATCGCTGGCTCATCGCTGGTCCATCGCTGGCTCATCTGGAACGCCCGTTCGATATGATGGCTCGCAGCGGACAACTCCGGCTCCCCGGTGGACAGCCACGAACCCGATGTGGATGACCCGCCGCGGACGGTGGACGAAGCCCGCTGAGCGCGTGCACGAGCAGCCCCCGATCGTGGACGAGCCGCCGCATGCCTGGGACAACAGGACCACAAGGGATGGTGGTAGGGCCGCGTTACAAACCACAACATCTTGTGGTTTTCGCTTGACTGGGCCCCTCGACGGCCGTATCGTTAGCGGGTCGCGCTCGAACGCCGGAGGCGCCCCAGCAAGCCCTCCGATCGGTCGAACTGGGACCGTCGATGACGGGGATGCGAGCTCCCCGATCGGCCCGTCCAGTGCCCAGGCCGCGAGCCGACGGAGTGGGACCGCGTAGCTACGCAGCCGACGCGGCGAGCAGCGGACGCGAGCAGCGCGGAATGGACGAGGAGACGACACCGATGGCCCGAGCGACTGGTTCCCCCGTTCCGGTGATGGCCGACACGAGCGACAGCACGAAGACCGGGGTTCCTGCCGCGAAGGGCAAGACCGGCGCCGGCGCGACGAGCGCCGCGACGCCCGGGACCATGGGGGCGGCTGTCGGGAGCGAGACCCACAAGACGGCGGCCGCCTCCACCACCTCCGGCGGGCACGCGACCGCGAGCCGCGGCACGACCGCCGGAACCGGCACGGAGACGAGGGACAACGTGGAGTACCTCGGCGGCGCCTGGGGCGCGAGCTTCATCGGCAAGGGCCCCGACGGCAAGGCGGTCAAGGGCCTCCACTGGGATCGCAAGCACACCCGGCCGGACATCCATCCCTACGACGAGATCGAGTGGGAGCTCCGGACGGCCGCCATCTCCTCCGAGACCGGCAAGACCGTCTTCGAGCAGAAGGACGTCGAGGTCCCCAAGAGCTGGTCGCAGCTCGCGACCAACGTCGTCGTGAGCAAGTACTTCCGCGGGCACGTCGGCACGCCCGAGCGGGAGACGAGCGTCCGCCAGCTCATCGATCGGGTCGTCAACACGATCACGGCCTGGGCCGAGACCCAGCACTACTTCGCGACCGAGACGGACCTCAAGAGCTTCCAGGCCGAGCTGACCCACCTGCTCGTCCACCAGAAGATGGCGTTCAACTCGCCGGTCTGGTTCAACGTCGGGATCGAGCCGCGGCCGCAGTGCTCGGCCTGCTTCATCAACTCGGTCCAGGACAACATGGGCTCGATCATGGACCTCGCCAAG
>DASXQE010000124.1:0-7077 GCA_036493155.1 Candidatus Limnocylindrales bacterium
TGGAAGATCGCCATGATCAGGAAGATCAGGATCGGGGCGACGAATGCGAACTCGGTCAAGCCTTGGCCCGACTGAGCCTGCCCCCCGGCTGGCGAGCTGCGCGGATTGGCCACCAGGGGATGTGCCTCTTCCAAGGGAGCGGCGAGGATCGCCGACCCGCGTCCCGACGCGGGCGCTTCGATTATCCCCGACTTCGCCCTTGCACGGACCTTTCGCGCGCCTGCCAGCTGTCTCGCGATCTCGATGACTGGCTCGCGGGGTGCTGCCTGCACGCACCGCCGTCGGCCACCGGCTGGGGTCGGACGCCTAGGAGCAGACGTTCACCGGCACGACACATTCGCCGAGGATCGGCTCGATCAGGAACGGCGGGCCGTCGACCGGGTCGCCGTACCAGCGCTGGATGATCTTGGTGCCGCCGTGGTACTCGATCGTGTAGCCGACGATCTGGCCGGCCGCGCTCTGGCCGTCCTTGCCGCCGCCGAGCTCGATGTTGTCGTTGGGGCCGTACAGGACGCCGTTGAACAGGTAGCCCATGTTGGCCGTCGACAGGCTGAAGCGCTTGCCGGCTCCGCTCGGAGTGCCGTAGAGGTACCAGGTCACGCCGAGCTCCTGCCCGACGTTGACGCAGGACGTGCTGTAGGCCGGCGGGCTCGCCTGGGTACCGGAGCAGGCCCACGGGTCATGGCCCTTGGAGGTCCACGCGGCGTAGGCGTAGTCCGCGGTGTCGGTCGAGGGCGGCGTCCGGAAGCACGGCGAGTAGCCGTCGCCGTAGTCCTTGATCGAGCTCAGGTCGCACGACGTCGTCGGGTCGCCCGCCGTGGAGTGGAGGGACCCGAAGTTCAACACGAACCCGCCGCCATTGTTGACGTCGATCTTGGCGGCCTGGTCCATGACGATGGTCACGCCATCGCCGAACAGGTACGAGTTGTTCGACATCGAGAGCGTGCCCTTGACATGCACGATGCCGGCCGATTGGCCGCTGGGCAGGCCCGACGGACCACCCTTCGGATCGATCCAGGCGCAGCCGTTGATGGTGATGTCCTTGTAGGTGCCAGGGCGGATCGCATTCGCCTGGGTGAACGTGCAGGTGACGTTCGAGGCGTCGCGATTGGTGGTCGCCGGACAGTTGCTGCCGCTTGGATAGCTGCAGCTCCAGTTGCCGTAGTTGCCGGCGTTCGAGCTGCAGCCCTTGGGCCACAGCTGGAAGTTCTGGGTCGTGGCGCCGATCACCGACAGGTTGGCGAGCGGCGTCGCGGGCGAGCTCGGCGCACCGGTCATGTAGCCATCGATCGCCGTCCCGCTGCCCCACAGCCCGGACAGGGTCGACATGTTCACGCCCGACAGGGTCGCGGTGTAGGTGCCCTGCGAGACCGAGGCGAAGTTGTACGACCCACTGGTGTTCGTCGTCGCCGTGGCCCCGCCCGGGGCGAGGGTCACGACGATGCCCTGGATCCCGAGGCCGGTCACCGCGTCGGTGATCGTCCCCGCGAGCGAGGCCGGGGACGGCGTGAGATTGAAGCTGACCGTCGAGGTGCCGTCGTAGGCAACCACGCCACCCGTGAGATGGCCCGAGCTCGAGATGTAGCCGGCCTTGGCGCCGGCGACACTGAACTGGTCGGAGTTCGTGACGATGATCGAGTACGCGCCGCTGCCGTTGGTGGTCCCCGTCCAGCTGCCGCCGAGATTCACGCCCGTGATGGTCACCGTCACGCCGCTGATCCCGGTGCTGGTGCTGGCATCACGGATCGTGCCGCTGATGACCGGGTTCTTCTGCAGCGTGATCAGGGGCGCGGTCACGTCCGTGGCAGCCACCGTGACCGACGTCGTGCCGCCGTGGTACACGCCAACGGTGTCCGTCGCCGTGATCGTGTACGTCCCGGCGTTGACGTTCTTGAGCGTGTAGACCCCCGCCGCGCTGGTCGTGTCGGTATAGGTGTTGCCGCCGGACACGGCCGAGATGCTGATGCCGCTGAGGGCCGTGCCGCTCGAGTTCTGGACCGTTCCGCTGATCTGGGGCTTGGGCGCGCCGAGCTGCGGCGCCGCGGGCGTGGGGGGCAGCTGCGCGGCCGCGAGGTCGATGTCCGGCGCCGGCGCCGCAGGAGCGTTGGACCGGCCATCGCTGCCAGACTCCAGGAGTGACGCGAGCTGGACGGTCCCAGCCCCCTTGCATTGGTTGGGCGTGGCAGTGGCGTCGATCGTCGGCGCCGGGTAGTTCGGATTGACGATCTGGGCGCCCAGCGGTGAAGCGTTCCGGGCGCTCGAGTAGTCGACCGCACCGCCGCTGTAGGTGTACAGGTTGCACTGGTTGCCGTTGGCGTCCCAGCAGTCCTCGAACGTGCCCATGTAGGCATTCGAGTCCGTGCCGAGGCCGATGGCCGAGCCGCTGCCCGACGTGCGGGTCCAGGAGTTGGTGCCGAGATCGCCGGTGGACACCGCCAGCAGCGAGTTGTTGCCGTCGATCTTGATGTTGGCGCCCTGGACGATGCAGTTGCCGCCACCGGCGTTCGGGTCGCACATGGCCTCGACCGCGAAGTTCTGGGGGAACCGCCCGGCGGTCGCCCAGGCGACGACGGGCGTGTCGGTCGAGAACGCGATTCGCGACAGGAAGTGCTGGCCAGCGCGCTGGACGCGGACGAAGACCACGCCCGGGCCGCTGACGTGGCCGGGATACGGGCAATTCGACGAGCATCCGGCGTTGGCGTCCTCGGGCGGGCTCGCCACCCAGATCGAGTAGCCGTTCTCGGTGTACGCGGTGGCCTCGTCGGCCCCGGCCTGAGCGGCGGGGTCGAGCGTCAGGTTCAGGTCCGACTTCACGGCTTGCCAGGCCGCCTCGCGCGCGAGGCTGCGCTTGCCAGCGGTCAGGCTGCGGGTGAGCTGCTGCGCGCCCGCGAGGGCGGCGGCGTCGGCGACGTTCTGGTACGACCGCTTGGTGACCAGCCACGCGCCGTAGTCGACGGCGAGGGCCGACGCCAGCAGCAGCACGACGAGCAGCAGCGTGAAGAGGACCAGGACCTGGCCGCCCTCGCGCTGGCGGGTGCGCCGTGCCGCCATCATCCGGTCAAACATCGCAACCCACATCCGCATAGCTGGTGGTCATCGAGCTGTTGTCGTTCTCGATCCGCATCGTCTCGGTGGCATCGAGCCGGAGGGCGTTGTCGCTGACGCCGTCAAAGCCGTCGAGGACGTTCGACACGAGCGGCACGTACAGCGGGTAGCGGTAGCCCAGGTGGATCGTCAGCTCGACGGAGTACGTGCCGTCGGCGTTCTGGAGCCAGTGGTAGGTGACATGCCGGACGGCGACATCGGCGGCGCTGTAGCCCGGGATCGCGCGCTGCATCGACTCGGTCAGCTGGGTCCCGAGGCCGTGACTGGTCGCCGACGTGCTGCAGACGTTGGACGCGTTCGGGCCCGTGGCCACGTGGTAGGGCGCCGCATAACGAGCGAGCTCGCGAGCCGCGCTGACCAGGCCGTTCTGGCCGCCGAACAGGATCCCGAGCTCGATGATCGCGAACGTCAGCAGGAAGAAGATCGGGGCAACGAGGGCAAACTCGACGAGAGCCTGGCCGCGCGATGGCTCGCGCCGGATGCGGGACGGGCGATGCTCGAGCGTCGGCGCGGGCTGCAGCCTGGTCATGGCGTTGCGCAGGCCCCCGACCCGATGTTGTTCGAACCGGCCTGCTCCACGTGGAAGGTCGAAGAGGCGCCAATGGCGAGCGCGTTGTCGGTGGCGCCGTCCAGCGGGTCGACGATCACGTTGACCAGCGGCAGGAACAGCGGGTGCGCGTAGCGCAGCTGGACCGTCACCCAGACCTGGGCGTTGCCGGCGGGATCGACGTCATCGGGGGCCGCCGGCGTGAAATAGCAGACCTGCATGCCGGCGGCGTCGGCCGACCGGTAGTCCTGGGCGTTGCCGAGCAGCGTCTCCAGCTGGCCGAGGGTCCAGCCGGCATTCGTGGCCGCGGCTGCGGCGGTGGCCGTGGTCTGCGTCGCACCGCGGCGGGCCGCCTCGCGAACGGCGTTCTGGATCCCGATCTGGCGCTCGGCGATCAGCCCGAACTGGGACAGGGCCGCGAGGAGCAGGACCATGATCGTCGCGACGAGGGCGAACTCGATGAGGGCCTGGCCCCGCTGGTCCCGCGCCGGGGCGCGATGGGACGCGGCGCCGCGAATCCCTGGAAGCCCCCGAAGCACGATGCCCCCGTCCCCCGATCGAGCGCACACCCCCGTGCGCACCGGTCCGTCCACCCCGACGGACGCCGCATTATCGCCGAGCGCAGCCTTGCATCCACCTTGCCGCACGCTGGGCGCGGACAGGCGCAGCCAGCGGGTCGTTCCCACGAGGTCCACGATCGGGCCAGCCGTGCATCCGGACCACTCCCCGATCGGTGCGGCGGTGCCAGTACCAGTGGCTGCCCGCGGGCCCGCTGCGCGGGGTCATGCATGCGGCCGCAGGAACGGCGGCCGCGGGAACCGCGGCCTCGGGCAGTCGGGCCTACCAACCCTCCCAGGGCACGTCGCAGATCGTGCAGCGCGACCCGCGGTACTGGCGCCAGCCGCGCTCGATGTTCGTCTCCCAGCCCTCGCGCCAGCGGTGGGCGCCGAGGACGTGCAGGACCTCCCAGAGGCCATGCGCCAGCTGCGCCGCGAGGCGTCCCGTCAGCCGATCGAACGCGGCAGCAACGCCGTCCAGCAGCGCGAGCGGCACCGACCAGCGACGCAGCGCGGGCGGGCGAGGCGGGATCGTCTGCTCGGGCGTCGACATCGGGATTCCCTTGCATCCATCTCGCGTTCCGGCCCGCGGGCATTGCGGGCGCGCGACGGGGCAGAGGCTAGGAGCGCGAACCGTTGCGCTTCTGTCAACTCCACGACACCAACACAAGCCGGCTGTAACGGCCGCCGGGGCACGGTTGGGGCATGTACGCAGTCGCCGGAGCGCCGCCACGCCTGCTCGATGCCATCCCGCCAGAGGACCTCGAACGGTTCCGGCGAGACATCGACCAGGTCCACCTGCCCGCCGGGCGACTGCTCTCGACCGCGCACGACCCGCCACGGCGCGTGTATTTCCCGGACACGGCCGTCATCGCCCAGTCGCTGGCGATGCATGACGGCCGCACCGCCGGCGTGGGCATCGTCGGGGTCGAAGGCATGATCGGCCTGGCCGCGCTCGCCGGACCGAACCAGCCAGCCGGGACGGAAGCGACCGTCCAGATCGCCGGCGCCGCCTGGACCATGACCGCCGAGCGGCTCCGCGCCGCCATCCGCACGAGTGAGGCCTTCCGCGAAGCGATCGAGCGCTACGCGATCACGCTGCTGTCGCATCGCGGCCAGACGGTCGTCTGCAACCGGCTGCACGGGTTGGACGAACGGGCCGCCCGCTGGCTGCTGCTCATCCATGACCGGATCGATGGCTCGGCGTTCCCGCTCACGCAGGAGGCCTTCGCCGACCTGCTCGGCGTGTCGCGCCCAGCCGTCTCGACCGTCGGCGCGCAGTTCGCCCGTGCCGGCGCGGCCGAGTTCCGCCGCGGCATCGTCCACGTCCACGATCCGGCGGCCCTCGAAGGCGCGAGCTGTGAGTGCATCGTCGCCGATCGCGAGGCGTTCCGGCCCGTGAGCCACCATGTCGCGGCCGCGGCGAGTGCCCGGTCGGCCAGCGAGCGCGGCCTCGGCGTCCTCCGACCGCAGATCCGCCGCGCTCGGTAGCGCCCACGCGGGCAGCGGCGCTCAGGCAGGGCCCGCGCCGCTCATCTCCCGCTAGCTTCGGCGCTCCTCCCGGTCCGGCGCTTGCCATCGCCCGGGAGCCAGGACGTCACGGTCCTCGGGATGTCGCTCGAAGTGGCTGGCGAAGAGCGGGCAGACGGGGCGGATCCGCTCGCTCGAGGCCCGCGCCGCCGCGATGACGTGTCGCACGAGCTCGCGGCCGATCCCCCGGCCGCCGAACTCGGCCACCACCTCGGTGTGGAGTGCGACCAGCCGGCGATGCGTGCCCGCGCCCGTGCGCCGGTAGTCCACCCAGCCGGCAAGCGCGGTCCCGACTCGCGCTTCGTAGCGGCTCTCGGCCGGCACGTCCTCGATCCGCAGCGCATCCGTCATTCGACCGGCCCCGTCGCCGCGGCACCAGCCAGGGCCGGCGGCGGGGCGTCCGGCCGCAGCCGGCGATCCAGCTCCGGGAACGCCCGCGTGACACCGATGACGCCGATGATGCAGAGCAGGCCGCCGCTGATCGCCGAGAGCTGCGCCCCGACGACCGAGGCGACGGCCGCCGCCTCGATGTCGCCGATGCGGGGCCCGCTGGTCACGACCACGATGTGGATCGCCGAGACACGGCCCCGCAGCTCGTCCGGGGTCGTCAGCTGGACGAGCGTCGAGCGGAGCACGGCGGAGAGGACGTCGGCGCCGCCTGCGATCGTGAGGAACGCGAGGGCCAGGGGGAAGGAGAACGTCGACAGGCCGAACAGGGCGATGGCCGCGCCCCAGACGATGACGGCCACGATGATCCCGCGGCCGATCCGGCGGAGCCGGGTGACGATCCCCGACAGGAAGGCTGCGACGAACGCGCCGAGCGCCGGCGCCGCGTTCAGCAGCCCGACGCCCACGGGCCCGGCGTGGAACACGTCGAGCGCGAGCGCCGGGAACAGCGCCGTCGGCATCCCGAAGACCATCGCGTTGAGGTCGATGGCGAAGGTCGACAGGATGATCCGGCGATCGCGGACGAACGCCAGGCTCTCGCGGATCGCGGCGAGGCCCGCGCGCCGCCCCGCGACGACCGGCGGAATCGGCGGCAGGCCCAGGATGGCGATGATCGAGACCGCGTAGCTGGCGACGTCGACCGCGTAGGCGCCCGACACGCCGACACCCGCGAGCAGCAGGCCGCCGATCGCCGGCCCGATGACCGAGCCGGCATTGAAGCTCAGCTGGCCGAGGGCGATGGCCGCCGGCAGGCGGTGCGACGGCACGAGCCGCGGCGTCGAGGACGCCCGGGTGGGCTGGTCGATCGCCCCGAACGCGCTGGCCACGAAGGCGATCGTGAACAGCGCCGGCAGGCCCGGCTGCCGTGGGCCGAGGGACACGACCGCGAGC